>CAMBAD010000050.1 GCA_945864085.1 uncultured Streptococcus sp. | reverse complement strand
GCGAGTCAGTTGCCGTCCGCGAATTCCGTGGCCTTGCTCCCCACTATCTCCGTGGCTCAGCAGGTGCCGCCAAGATCCGTGGTGCCGTTGCCAAGGCAGAAACCATTGAGCAGGTCCAAGAACTCTTTGACCAAGCCAGAGAAGCCTATACTCTTCGAAATTCAAAATCAACCGACTTGATGTAATGAGTCAGTCAGAGTTCGTCTTATCTCCCAAATAAAAAAACAAGTAGAAACGGTTCAGTCTGTTTCTACTTGTTTATTTTTTTACACCCCTATTACATCAAGCTGAAGACGACTTATAGAATATGTTTGTTTCGATATAGTCATTTGAATTATCTTTGATACATCGGCATACTCAATGAAAATCAAAAGTAGCCTAGGAAACGAAGCTGACGATAGAACTTGAGTTCATCAAGGCAAGTTGACAACGGATAATTTTGATTTTCGAAGAGTATCACTTTCGACTTGCCGTACTCTACAGAAGTGACTTGCTTTGCAAGTTATATCTCCAACCTAGCACAGCCACTAGGCTGTGCTAGCAGCCTGCGCCTCAGTTCCTTGGCTGAAAGCTAATTCATTCGACTATAAAAGTCGGGCTGTCTTCTGCTCTTTTTGATTTTCACATCATTCTCATTTCACTGGCCGACTAGCCAATGCCAAGTAGGAGCAGATAAGGGGCAGTTGTAGCTTGTTCATATAGGGATTGTAAAGAGAATGTGGCAACCAAGCGATTGGGGTTTGCTCAGCAAAAGCTTGGCCCTCTTATTTTTTATATTGTAGGTCGAAAATTTTTAGGCTTACTTGCTGTCAAATTTCAGTTGCCCATTTTTGACACCGACTTTCAGGACATAGCCTTGGGCCAAGTCTCCACGGAGCAGCATTTCTGCCAAGGGGTCCTCCAGTTTGGTTTGCAGGAGGCGGCGCAGAGGGCGGGCTCCCATTTCAGGATCATAGCCTTCCTTGGCCAATAATTTGAGAGCCGATGGCTGCAGTTTCAGGATAAGACCTTGACTGGCTGCAGTAGCAATCAGCGGCTGCACCATGACCTTGACGACATCCTGCATGTGGGCTTCAGTCAAACTATGGAAGACCACCTTCTCATCAATACGGTTGATAAACTCAGGACGGTAAGCCTTTTTGAGTTCCTCGAAAATACGTTTTTCAACATGTTCCTGACTCTTAGACAAATCGACTGCCCCGAAGCCCACTGTCTTATCATCACGCAGGGCGGTTGCTCCAAGGTTGGAAGTCATGATAATAATCGTATTTGAAAAGTCCACCTTGCGTCCCTTATTGTCCGTCAAAACTCCATCATCAAGTACCTGTAACAGCACGTTAAAAATATCAGGATGGGCCTTTTCAACCTCATCAAAGAGAAGCACAGAATAAGGCTTGTTACGAACTTTTTCTGTCAATTCGCCACCTTCCTCATAGCCCACATAACCTGGAGGGGCTCCATTGAGGCGACTGGCTGCAAATTTTTCCATATATTCAGACATATCAAAGCGGATAAGAGCCGATTCGTCATCAAATAGGACTTGGGCTAAGGCCTTGGCCAACTCTGTCTTTCCGACCCCTGTTGGACCGAGGAACATGAAGGAGCCAATGGGGCGGCGTCCTGTCCGAATCCCTGACTGGTTGCGGCGAATAGCTCTGCTGACTGCTGAAATAGCCTGCTCCTGACCAATGACCCGCTTGTGGAGTTCCTGCTCCAAGTTTAGGTATTTCTGGACCTCTGTCTGGCTCAATTTTTGCACAGGAATGCCCGATAGGCGGCTAAGGGTTTCAAGCACATCATCCTCTGTCACTTCTAGGTCGTAGGCCTGGTTATCTAGCTTCGACTGACTGGCTTCGCTTAACAGTTGACTGACTTGCTTGTATTTCTTGGAAATGAGCGCCCGATCTGCTCGGGTCAATTCCTGCTCTACTACGACCTGGCCCTTGATACGATTTTGGACAGTGGCACTGGCCTCGTCCAATAAATCAATCGCTGAATCAGGCAAGTTTTTACTGGTCAAGTATCGCTTTGCGTAACGGACAGCTGTTGTGATTGCTGCAGGCTCAATACGGACCCTATGGTATTTCTCAAAAGTCCCCTTAAGACCTGACAGAATAGCTACGCTATCCTCCTCTGTCGGCTCTTCAATGGTTACCTTGGCAAAGCGACGAACCAAGGCAGCATCCTTTTCAATATGCTTCTGGTACTCATCCTGAGTGGTAGCTCCGACTGTACGCAGTAGACCACGAGCCAAGGCGGGTTTGAGAATGTTGGCCGCATCCAAGGTCGAGTCTATCCCTGACCCAGACCCCATAATCGTATGCAGCTCATCGATAAAGAGGATGACCTGCCCATCTTCCTCAATATCGTTGATGATATTGTTCATACGCTCCTCAAAATCCCCACGGAAACGAGTACCTGCAATGACATTCATCAAATCTAGTTCTAACACGCGCATCTTAGAGAGGCTGGCCGGTACTTCGCCTGCCACAATTCGCTGAGCAAGACCTAGGGCAAGGGCTGTTTTCCCGACACCTGCATCGCCAACAAGGACAGGATTGTTCTTGGTTTTCCGCGATAAAATTTGTATCATGCGTGAAAGTTCTTCATCGCGACCGATAACAGGGTCCATCTTCCCTTCACGAGCAAGGGCTGTTAAGTCGCGTGTGTATTCCTCCAAACCACCCATTTGCGGAGCAGGCATGCCCATCATATTGGACACATTCGCCTGCCTGCTTTTTCCGCCTCTCATTGCAGTGCGGATGGCTTTCAACTGGTCTTTGGTAAAACCAGCGCGGGCTTCAAGATTTTTCCGCAAGTCAACAAAGCGAATCTTGTCCTCTGAATCTTCAAAATGAAAACCAACCCTGTCCAAAATCTGACTAGCTGTCGAACGCTTGTCCAGGAGCATGGCCATAAAGAGGTGTTCACTTCCAAGTTCCTTAGCCTTAACAATATCCGCAATTTTCCAAGACAAATCGACCATCTCGTTCAAGCCTTTAGAATATGGCAAAATGGAGATGTCACCAATCTCTTCTTTGTAAATCTTATTGGTCACCATATAGGTCGCATGTTCGTAGTCAGCGACAGGCGTAGGGTACTCCTCCAAAACAGCACCTGCCACCGTATCAGGGTTGATGACAAAGGCCAACAAAATATGCCAGGTCTCCAGATGGTTACAACTATAACGCTGCGCAATGAACTGCGCATCCTCAAAAATCTGTTTCAATCCAATGGACATGTTCATGAATCTTATTCCTCTTTCCTATCTAAACGACGCAAGACTTGCTGCATCATGCGCGCACGAATGGCATCCCTATCGGCACCAAGAACCTCATCCGCACCCAAAGCCAGCAATAGATTGCCCTCACGCTCTGTCATCAGCCCCTCATCAAACAAGAGCTGTAAAATATCCGCATAAACGGTCTCCGTTAGCTGGTCTCCCATATTGGTTAACAAATCATGGACCATTTCATGCTTATCTGAAAAAGTAATCCGACCGATACGGATGTAGCCACCGCCACCGCGCTTGCTCTCAACAATATAGCCACGACTGGCTGTAAACCGCGTCTTAATCACATAGTTAATCTGACTTGGCACCACCTCAAAACGACTAGCCAATTCACTCCTACGCAACTCAGCCACCTTGACCTGTTCCAAAATCGCCTTGATATGTTCCTCTATATAATCAGATGTATTTTTCATCGCCATAGAATCGCCTCTTTCTTTGACATTCTTTGACCATTATACTATTTTTGTCTTTTTTTTAAAAGCGAAAGCCCCCCATTCGGCCCAGCGTAGCCAATTTTTGAAATCTGCCCACTTTTTTCCTATAATAAGAGAAAAAAGGAGATTGCCATGAACTTTCAAGATTTCGCACAAGATTTCACAACTGTATCTGTTGAGGAGGCAGAACAACTCCTCGCCGCCCAAAGCGGCGCCATCCTCTTTCTCGGACGCGCCACCTGCCCTTACTGCAACCGCTTCGTTCCCAAATTGCACCAAGTCGCACAAGACAACCAACTAACCATCCACTTCCTCGACACCAGCAAGACTAGCTCCCACCTCCAAAACCTCCGTGACAAGTATCAGGTACCGACCGTACCAGGCCTCCTCTATGCAGCCACCGAGGGCGTCCAAGTCCGCTGCGACAGCAGCATGACAAAAGAAGACATCCTTGCCTTTGTCCAACACTCATGATACACATATCCTATCAAGCCCCCAGCTTCCACATCACCTATAAAGAAGAGAAACTAGGAACCATTGACACCTATAGCAACCCCCATCACCAGACCAACACCTACCTAAAACTAGATTTAGTCGATTATAGCTGCGCCATAGCAGAGCAACTATTTCAATCCCTACAGGCATACTTGAACAACAAACCCTTGCAGGTTATGCTCTCCTCGGCAGAGCAGGAAAAAATTCACTTCCTCACCGCAGCCGGCTTTATCTGTAAACGAAAATGTTACGAATTTACGGTCACAAAAGAAGACTACCGTGGACAACAGGTCCCAGTCCAGCTCATCACAGCCTACAAAGGCTCCGCAGCCTACCAACAAGCCGCTCACCATCTGTTCCAACAGTACACAGCAGTCCACCAAGCAATCAATCCTTTGACAGCTAGTCAAGAAAACTTTGAAAACGAACTGCCTGACCTTGCTTATGTGGACCCCAAAAACTGGAAACATAGCGCCTTTGTCGAAAACAATGAAGTCGCCTATATCTGCGGACAAGATAGCAGAAACTTCGACCACTTTGCCCAACAAGTTATCTGCCAACTCTTTAAAAACAAGCATCAGATTTTCTTTGAAGCGGATGATTGCGACCCAATCGCCATGCGGCTGGCTGGACTCTTCCAAAACAAGCCCAAAGAGAGCTGGAATACCTACATCCTGACCTAGAACAACAAAAAAGCACCAGTCGGTGCTTTTTAAGGAGATTATGAAAAATATTTAGGATTGACTATAGTATACCTCACCCAGCCGCCACATACATCCGCCTTAAGACCGATTTGTACTTTTGACTACAAAAAAGATGAAATTCCAATACTCTTCATACACCAAAAGAAGGTGTTGTCAACTGAACTATGAATACAGGTTCTAATACAGTCATTTGAATTATCTTTGATACATCGTCACTTTCGACTTGCCGTACTCTAGTACAGCCTGCGCCTCAGTTCCTTGTCTGAAAGCTAATTCATTCGACTATAAAAGGCCTAGAACCCTCATCTTTTCGAGGTAATTCTAAGCCTTTTAGTATGTATGAAATGTTCTTCAATCCTGTCTCTTCTGGAGCAGGCTCAGGATTAGAGGACTATCGATCTGATTTGCGACGCCCGAGTAGGTAACCTCCAAAGAGCATGAAGGCTGAACCAAAGAGTAACAACAGAGCAATATTTTGCTCACTTCCTGTCGCAGGAAGAATACCTTTGACAAAAGTCGTAACAGGATTATCGCCTAGCACTTGACCCGTAACCACCTGACCATCCTTGCCATCGACACCTTTTGCTGGAACGCCTGTATCTTTGCCATTGATAATCCAATTTCCATTGGAACCAATTTCAACCGTTGGGGCTTGGCCATCTCGGCCATCTTCACCCTTGGCTTTAGTCGTTGTCAACTGACCATTTACCACCCAGTAACCGTTGGAATCAATCGTAATGACAGGATTATTTCCATCCTGCCCCTTAGAAACGCTGACCTGACTGCCATCCGAGAAGCTGATAACCGTATTGCCTGCCTCATCTAGTTTTGATGTCACAATAGAAAGCGGCTGTGCATCTTTCCCATCTGCACCATTTTGTCCTGCAGCGCCAGCTTGGCCTTGAGGACCTTGGGCCTGCTTACCAGTATCCACATCATTGACGAACCAATTTCCATTGGAACCGATATAAATCTGCGGTGCTTGCGCATCTGTTCCCTTATGGATGGTAATGATGGAACCATCTGAGAAGGTGACCAAGGTATTGCCATCAGCATCCAACTCTGTTTTCTGAATCGTGAGGGATTGGCCATTTTGACCATCGGCACCTTGTGAAGGCTTACTCCATTAACAAACCAGTTGCCATTGCTCCCAATCTCTACCTGTGGTGCAGCCGCGTCTTGCCCCTTTTTGACAATCACTCTGCTATTGTCTGAGAAGGTAATCACCGTGTTGCCTGAAGCGTCCTCACGGCTATCAAGAATGGTGAGAGGCTGAGCATCGGTACCTTTGTTAACCTGAATGTTGGTACCGTCTGAGAAAGTGACAATCGTATTGCCTGCTGCGTCTGTACTGGTGCTCGTAATACTTACAGAAGTTCCATCCACACCCTTCTTGATTGTCGCATTACTACCGTCTGAAAAAGTAATAATCGTATTACCCGCAGCGTCCCAACTGGTTGCAGTAATGGTCAAAGGCTGAGCATTTTGACCTGCTGGCCCAGCTGGCCCTTGTGAAGGCTGGCCTGTATCAATACCATCAATAAACCAATTTCCATTGGAACCGATTGCAATGGCTGGCGCATCCTTTTTATACTTGGCATAATAAACCAAGTCTTTCTCTACTGGTGTATTTAAAATATCTGTATCAGAGACCAAATTGGTTGTCTGATCAGTATACCAGCCGAGGAAGGTGTAACCAGGCTTGGCATCTGCCACTGGAAGAGTACCATTCACGAGATTGGTAACGGTGGAACCATTTCCTTCCACCGAATAACTCGCACTCGACTGCCCACCGATACTTCCCTTTTCTTCATCTGTAGCAAAGGTCACTGTATAGGTCGGTGCTTCAAAGACTGCCTCAAGAGTGATGTCCGTTAAAATACGAGTATTGGCAACTTCTTCGCTGCTATAAACCGTGGCGCTTTGATTGATTCGCCACCCCTTGAACTCCCAACCATAGGCTTGTTCCGCAGCTGTCAGAGTTGGCTCTGTCAAAGCATTTGAATAGAGGCCGATGGTATCGTTGTAGAGAGCACCTTTAAAGTAGACATAGTTGATACCGTTTTGAGTATAGAGAGAAGCTTCATCTCCTCCCTGGTACCAGATACGGTAATTGATTGGATTCCCAAGTTGGTCTACACCTGCGACACCACCAGGGAAGGCACCTTGCTTACTGAGGGCAAGGACCCTCTTGGACTGACTTGCCAAAATCCAGTTCAAGTTTTTAATCTCTGAATCAGCAGTGAATTCAACGCTAGCCGTCATCTGAGGCTGAACTGTTGCTCCTGCCGAAAAAGGCAGAGCTGTTAACCCATCACTTGTCAAGGTAACCGTATAGGTTCCAACAGGTAGATTAGGCACTGCAAAATATCCACCAACCCCTGTTGCCGTTGTCCCCGTTGTCCCCGAAAATACGACCGTCCCATCTGAAGCTTGCACCGTCACTCCAACGCCATTGAGGGAGGCAGCCGTATTCCAACCTGGCTGCGTCGCTGAAAAACGACCACTAGGCTGTTGGACGAAGCTTCGCGCTTGCTCATTGGTAAACTGTTTGACAAAGCCACGCAGCTCAGCTGCTTCGGCCGTCAACCAACTACCAAAACTAAGACTGGCTAGGACAAGACCTGCCGCAATTTTCTTTTTCATAGATTGCTCCTTACTATTTATCGTATCTGTTCTTAGTTGAAAAATGACCCATTCTGGAAGGTTAGTTTTCCCAGATATGACCTCATTTCAACCAGCGTTTACTATCATATATCAAATAAAATAAAAACGCAAGAATATTGTCCAGCAGATTCGATAATCGAACGCTCCATAACCATCAATAGCAGACGAAGAAAGACGATCTGAGTTAGAATCCTATCATTTTCCTACTCTGGGTAACGGAGGTCACACACTGCCATCCGACACGCGCTAGGTTCGCTTGATTGCCGCTCTCCAACAGCCGCCCAAACACTTGAAATTGGTTTTTCTTGAGCCATACAAGCCTTATTTTTTGACTAGAAGGAGATCGGGCGACAAAAAAGAACTCCCCTTCGGAAGTTCTTGAATTGTCGAGTAGTCTTTCAGTTTGCTTTTAGTACTCGCTTCAAAGGTTTGGGGAACCTTTGAAGGCTGGAGATAGTGCGAACCAAGTTCGCCTCAAAAGAGCCGTAGACAGCTTGTACATGTACAAGATTAGAAATCGAATTTGCAAAGCAAATTACATTCGCGAAGTACGGCAAGGCGAGTTCAAATACTCCAGTGGAGTATTTGAAGTTGGAAATATGGAAACAACGTTTCCTCACTCGTCGAAGTAATAAAAGATAAAATGAAGACTACCAATTATTTACCAAGAGCTGCTGCCATAGTCGCTGCAACTTCTGCTTCAAAGTCGTTTGAAGCTTTCTCGATACCTTCACCCACTTCGAAGCGAGCAAATTCTACAACTGAAGCGTTCACTGAGTTCAAGTAAGCTTCAACTGTTTTGCTGTCGTCCATGATGTAAACTTGTGCAAGAAGTGTGTAAGCTTGGTCAACTTGAGTGTTGTCAAGCATGAAGCGATCCATTTTACCTGGGATGATTTTGTCCCAGATTTTTTCTGGTTTGCCTTCTGCTGCCAATTCTGCCTTGATTGCTTCTTCAGCTGCCGCAATCACTTCGTCAGTTAATTGAGCTTTTGAACCGTATTTCAACAATGGCAATGCTGGTTTGTCAACCATTGCACGGCTTTCGTTGTCTTGTTCAATCTTGTGGTTGATTTGTGCCAATTCGTCTTTGATGAATTGCTCGTCCAATTCAGTGTAAGAAAGAACAGTTGGTTTCATCGCAGCGATGTGCATTGAGATTTGTTTTGCAAGAGTTTCGTCGCCACCGTCGATAACTGAGATAACACCGATACGGCCGCCATTGTGTTGGTAAGCACCAAATGCTTGAGCGTCTGTCTTTTCAACCAAAGCAAAGCGACGGAATGAGATTTTCTCACCGATTGTTGCAGTAGCATTTACGTATGCTTCTTCAAGAGTTTCACCTGAAGGCATGGTCAATTTAAGAGCTGCTTCGTTGTCAGCTGGTTTACCTTCTGCAACAACTTTAGCAGTAGTGTTCACCAAGTCAACGAATTGAGCGTTTTTCGCAACGAAGTCTGTTTCAGCGTTCACTTCAACTACTGCTGCTACGTTACCATTAACGTAAACACCTGTCAAGCCTTCAGCTGCTACACGGTCAGCTTTCTTAGCTGCCTTAGCCATACCTTTTTCGCGAAGCAATTCAATCGCTTTTTCGATATCACCTTCAGTTTCAACCAATGCTTTCTTCGCGTCCATAACGCCAGCACCTGATTTTTCACGCAATTCTTTTACAAGCTTTGCTGTAATTTCTGCCATGTCTATTCTCCTTGTTTGTTTTTTCTTAAAAAATAGAAGGACTGGGCTCAGCCCCGCCCTTCTAGGATTGTTTTTGTTGTTTGGAATTGTACACGAGCTAAAACCTATAGATTTTAAATCGCCTTCAATACTTATTTAATTGTACTCAGGCTAAAATCTTAGTGAAAAAGATAAACTTCCTTGCATGCAAGCATACTGCGTCAGTTTCCTATTTTCGCTTTTGAGTTTTTAAGCTCAAACTTTTACAGTCCACCGGACTGTAAAACTCATACAGATTTCTAAACGCCTTCGTTACTTATTTGCCTTCTACTACTTCAACCAATTCTTCGATTGATTCTGCAGATGCTGGTTCAGCTGCCAATTCAGCTTCAACTGCGGCTACGCTGTCTTCACCTTGGTTGCCTTCGATGATAGCGTCAGCCATCTTAGCTGTGATTAATTTAACAGCACGGATAGCGTCATCGTTAGCTGGGATAATCACATCGATGTCATCTGGATCAGTGTTGGTGTCAACCATCGCTACAACTGGGATACCCAATTTCTTAGCTTCTTTCACAGCGATTTGCTCTTTGTGTGGGTCAACTACGAACATTACATCTGGAATGCGTGGCATGTCAGCGATACCGCCCAAGAATTTTTCAAGACGAGCGCGTTGCTTGTTCAACAATGCTACTTCTTTCTTAGGAAGGACTTCAAATACGCCTTCTTCTTCCATACGGTTGATTTCTTTCAAACGAGCGATACGTTTTTGGATTGTACCCCAGTTTGTAAGAGTTCCACCCAACCAACGGTGGTTGATGAAGTATTGACCAGCACGGATAGCTTCGTCTTTAACAGCTTCAGCAGCTTGCTTTTTAGTACCTACAAAGAGGATAACTGCGTCGTTTGCTGCAGCGTCACGGATGAATTCGTAAGCTTGGTCAGCCAATTTTACAGTTTGTTGCAAGTCGATAACGTGGATACCGTTACGCTCTGTGAAGATGTACTTAGCCATCTTAGGATTCCAGCGACGAGTTTGGTGACCGAAGTGTACACCAGCCTCAAGAAGTTGTTTCATTGAAATTACTGCCATGAGTATTTCTCCTTTTTGTTTTTTTCCTCTCCTAGACGTCAGCTCGCAGGCCAACCCGTAGGCAACAGGACCACGATTGGTCATAGGATGAGTATTTGTTGCTAAGCAACTCTATCATGATACCAAAAAAACTAACAATTTTCAAGTAAAATCTTTACTTTTACACGCCATACGCATGAAGAAAATGCATGTAACCGTTTTCTAGCTACATGCATTTTTTCAAAATATTTTCACGACATTTACACGATTGCATTGATTTATCCTCATTTTCTCCTACATTATAACAAAATTTCATAATAAAAATATAACTTTTTATGAAAAATCGCTATCTGAAAACGAATTTTTCTTCATGCGTTTGTCGTGTTACTTTTATTACCTGCCCCCTCAGACGGGCAACAGGACCTATCTGAAGTGAATGCCCGACACTCCGATTTCAATTTCTGGGTCACAAAACTTAATGTAGGGCACAATTTTGGACTCGTTGTAAACCTTTGGTCCAAAGGTGATTTTTTTGATTTTGACATGCCCATCCTGCTCGACATAGAGCCGCGGAACTCCATCTCCAGTCTCATCCAGCAATATCTTATCACTTTTCAGGTCCGCATACTTTAATAGACGGACTTCGTTTTCAGTCACATAATCTGCTGATTTAAAGAGAAAACGGATTTCCTCCATTATCTGATAAATCTCTTTCTTTTGCGATGAAGCTGCGAATATATCTTTTAATTTAGCCAACTCTTTTTCGATTTTTTTGAGTTCATCAGACTCAAATAAATTACCATATAAATTTTCGTCAGACATGTAACAGATTCGATAGGGAGTAAAACGTTCTGCCTCTTTGGAAAACGAAATTTTTGGTTTGTCTTGACCATCTGTTTCTTCCCCATCTTCTTGCTGCTTCAAATCGGTCGCCCCAACAATCAGCTCGTGTTCTGCTCTGCTATTTTTTACCTCAAACAGGTCATCATGTAGGGTCACACAAATCCCTTTTCCATCTCTGCCATACTGAACCCACATGGGCAAGTGGTCAGATTCTGTGGTCAGGCTCATCAGATAAAAAGGACTCACTTGATCAACGCTCTCCTCCTCTGCTCCCAACCATTTATGTAACAACTTGCCCTCTTCAGGGTCGTTCATATAGTTGGCATTGTAGAAGCGGTAACGACCTGCCATCTCAACCTTGCCATTCTTTCTGGTTATTCTTCCCTTCTTATCTTTTTTACCCAATAAAATCTTTGGAAGGGTTTCAAGGGCAGTGTAGTGGCTCAGGTGAGTGAGGTCTTTCTGGTTGACACGGAGAAGATGAAGGATGGTCTTGCAGGCTTTGGTCGTCTTAAACAAATGGTCAATGTCCTTGTCTTTAGCCTTATGAAGCATATCTAGCCAGTAGGCATACTTGCTCTCACTCAGCTGCTCTTTGCAGACTGATAAAAATTCTCGGACATTTGCCCAATTTTCTGAAGTATAAAAATAGCAATCGGTTGCTTTAATGATTGCAGTGGCTTCAATCCCATTCAAAAGATCGATAAATTCGGACTCTAACAAGGTTTCGACCAATAAACAGAGTTTTTCCTCATTATCCTGTGAAAAGAACATTAAAAAACGTTCCAGCAGCGAATGATGTTTCTTTGGGAACCGATCATTCATGTACGAAAGGGCTTGGGTGAAGGCTACTTTTGCCACTTCTTTTCCCTCTGCCTTTCCTCCTATAATCAACTGAATCCAGGCTGTCTGCTCTGCAATTCCAATAGACGTTGGAAACTGTTTAAACAGCTCTTCTAAACTTGCTTGGCTTTCTGATAAGTTGTCCTGCTCAACACTCAAGTTTATCAAACCGTTTGCGTATTTCAGTGCAATAGCTGAGTCATCAGGAAAACAACTAGACAGATACCTCAGTTTTTCAACTGTGTGCTCACGATCCGATAAATCTTGTTTAGCACTCAAGTTTACCAAACCTTTGGCATATCCCAAGGCAAAAGAGGAATCTGTAGGAAATTGACTAGATAAATTCCTCAGTTTTTCAACTGTGTGCTCACAACCTTCTAAGTACTGGTCTACCGTCAAGTTATACAAACCGTTTGCGTATTTCAGTGCAATAGCTGAGTCATCAGGAAAACAACTAGACAGATCCCTCAGTTTTTCAACTGTTTGCTCACGACCCTCTAAGTACTGGTCTACCGTCAATTTTACCAATCCTTTGGCATATCGGAGAGCTATAGCGGAATCTGCAGGAAATTGACTAAACAAGTTAGCTAGTTTTTCAACTGTTTTCTCACGACCCTCTAAGTCCTGGTCTATTGTCAAGTTAAACAAACCTGCAGCATATTCTAGAGCAATATCTGAGTCATCAGGAAAACGACCAGATAACTCAGATAAGCGATCAACGCTTGTTTTACAATCGGATAATTCCTGAAAGGCTGTTAAATTAAGCAAGCCTCTAGCATAAATCAGAGCAGTTGTCTCATCTGGCTGTTCTTGGTACAGTTTGTGTAATTCTTCCAGTATAGGCTGTTTCTCTTCTACTTCTCTAGCCCTCAAGTCAGTTAGAAGGGTTTCCATCTTTTCAATATGGGTTTTTGCTTTAGACATAGGAACATCTCTTTCATTTTTCTACTATCAATATAGCATAATTTTTTCCTGTTTTCCATTAGGAAAGTTAGATTTTTACAGGACTTGTCATTCTCGTGTTGACTTTCGGCTTTTTTTTCGGTAGAATAGTTTCTGTTATGGCGGTATAGCCAAGTGGTAAGGCACGGCTCTGCAAAAGCTTGATCGTC
>CAMBAD010000049.1 GCA_945864085.1 uncultured Streptococcus sp. | reverse complement strand
CGCCAAAGGTGTCCAAAGTCGTCCAAGTCTGCTCACCGCTGTTGTCCTGCCAGATGACCGTTGGCAGTTGATAGTTGTTCTCGTAGCCCAGCAGTTTCTGACTGAGCAGGGCGTTCATGGACTCACGGAAATCAATAGACTGCCAGTTGTTCATGTAAACGTGGGCACCGTTGTGGAAGAAGAGGTGCTTTTTGATCTGGCTTGGGAGGGCGTGAAACATATTCCAGACATGAATCGTCTTGACATTCCAGTCCTGTGAGCCGTGGGTAAAGACGACCTCACACTTGACCTTGTCTGCGTGGAGCAGGTAGTTGCGGTCCTGCCAGTATTGATTGTAGTCGCCGCTGGTACGGTCCAGGGCGGCACGCTCGGCAGCCAGTCCTTTTTCGTAGGCTTCTTTATTGCGGAGGAAGTCCCCTGCTTGTAGGCTCTTGGAGTAGGTCAGGGCGGTCAAGCTGTCCAAATCTTCACCTGGATAGCCGCCAGGGCTGGTCACCAGCCCGTTTTCACGGTAGTAGTCATACCAAGAGGAAATCCCCGCTTCTGCGATGACGACTTCCAAACCGTCCACGCCAGTTGTTGCCAAGGCATTGGACATGGTACCGAGGTAAGACAGTCCCGTCGTCGCCACCTTGCCATTGGCCCAATCGGCCTTGACCTCAATCGAGCGAGTGTGGTCTGTGTAGGCCTTGGTGCGACCGTTCAGCCAGTCAATCACCGCTTTATAGCCCTCTACCTGCTGGTAGTCGCCAGATGTCATGTAGCCCGTCGAGCCCAGCGTGCCGACACCAGACACATGGAGGCTGGCAAAGCCGCGAGCGAGGAAGTAGTCATTGAGGGAGTAAGAAGTGATGTGGCCTAGTTTTTCAGTGGCAGGGCTGAACGGCAGGTCCCGCTGGTCCAAGTCTAGCTTGGTGATGCTGGCCTGCTTGACCTGAATGGTGCCAGCAGGTTTCTGTGCTAATTCCCCTTCCATCTTATGCAGGGCCTTATCGCTGGCTACATCGTTCACTCCTTGATGATAAGGACTGTTGGTAATGATCGCAGGGATTTTCCCGTCAAAGTGAGGACGGAGAATGGACAGCTTAACAATATCTGTCTGGCCAGTCCCAGCCGTATCAACAGGCGTTTCAACATAGACCACCTCACGAATGAGGTTTTTTGTTGAAAAAGTGGCCAAGGATTTGCCGTTGAAGAAGTGGTAGTGATTGTCCTCTGGAATCAGGTCGTCGCTGACCAGCTGGTCAATCAAGCTATTGCCCAATTTGGTACGGGTCGCGAGCAGCTGGTAGAGGTTTTCAATCACATCACCGTAGACAATGGGAAAGTTGGTTTTTTCCACGAAGTCCATGACATCGGTGTAATCGACATTTGGCACGAAGCCCAGCAACTGAAAGGCCACTTGATAGAAAATCTGATCAGTCAGCTCACGGTCAGCCTGGAAGAAAGTCAGCAGGTCTGTGTCCCAATCCGCAATCATATTGGACAGGGCAAAGTCGGTATTTGCTGTCAGGAAATGACACCTTCTGACAAAGAAGGCCAGATTGTCTTTTGGACTTGCCTGAGTATCCAGATGAAAACCGATAGCTGCAAGCTCTCGCAGGCAGCTTGTAACAGTTTGTGGTAGGTAGGAAAATTGATTAAAACGCATAAATGCTCCCTTTCTAATAGTAGTCAATCAACTTCTTAGATGATGAGTGTTGAAGAATATAGGTTCTAAGAGTGACCAGGCTTGCCCAACTTACAACGATAGAAGCGAGGTGGGGCAGGGTTATCATTTCTGGTCTTCCACTGACTCCTTATAATAGTATTATATCGGAACGAGCCTGCTTTGTCTAAGGCTGGGAGGGGACTTTGCCAAAAAGTATTAAAATCGGTGGTAAATCAGTTGTAAAAAAAAGAAAAATTCTATAGAATAATAAGGTATTAGTGTAGGAGTGATTTAGTAAAGTGTTGAGAATAAATGAAGCGATTGTCCCTGTTATCCGAATCAATAATAGGAAAAATAATCAATTATTTTTAGAAACAGGGCTAGGGATGAAAACAATAGTAGAAGAGGGTCCCTTTGCTGAATTTGGGGATCAGACAGGCCCAAGCACAAAATTGGTCCTGATGGAATCGCCGAGTACCCGTACCCGTGCAGTGGTCGGGAGTAAGAAACTGCATAAGATTGTTATCAAGGTTCCGAAGGCCAGTGAAATTGAGTCTCTCTTAGCATTAGGAGCACCCGCTAGTCAACTGTATCAGGGGAAAAATGGTTATGGTTTTGAAGCTATCTCACCAGAAGGGGACACCTTCCTGCTCCATGCAGAAGAGTCGCTGGACGAGTTGACAACCATTTTGCCTCCCCTCTCTCTTCAGGCTGAACCTGGTTTTTCAGGTTTGACAAGCTTTGAGGTCGAATCTGTCTGGATTCAGACCCCTCAGCCAAGTCTCAGCCAAGCTTTCTACGACGCTATCTTGCCTCGCCAGAGTTTTTTGCATTTTGTTGAAGCAGCAGGTGTGGACCTATTGACAGCGGCAGAAGAGGTTTGGGATTTGGACAGTTTGCGTTTCCCTGTTGAACAGGACTTTGATTGGGCGGAGTTGGAAAGCCAGTTGGAAGGTCCATTCTTTAAAGATAGAAAAGCAAGATTTATCCAAACAGTAGACCCAAGCGGCATTGAATTATGGTTTGAAAAATGAGACAAGTTATTATCGATAAAATCCTAGAGCAGATTGGGCAAGGAGTGTACCCTGGCGCCAGTCTGGCTCTTTTTTCTAAGGGTCAGTGGCAGGAGTACTACTTGGGAACCCTTGATGGCCAAAACCCTGTCACAGCAGGCTTGACCTATGATCTGGCCTCGGTTTCCAAGGTGGTAGGTGTAGGCAGTCTTGCGATCTTTATGGTCAATAGCGGAGCTTTGGAGCTTGATAGGACCTTGCAGTCTTACTATCCAGCTTTTGCCGATAGCCAAGTGACCATTCGGCAACTGCTGACCCATACCAGCGGCATTGACCCTTTTATTCCCAATCGAGATCGCCTCAACAGGGAGCAACTCAAGGAGGCAATCTTGCGGATTAGGGTCACAGACAATAAGCGTTTCTTTTATACGGATATTAACTTTCTTCTTCTGGGGTTTTTACTAGAGGAATTAACAGGAGAAAGTCTAGCTTATCTGTTCAGCCGAGACATTTTTCAGCCCTTTGGGATGACCCAAACCTCCTTTGGACCTGTTGTGACCGCTGTGCCGACTGTCCGTGGTGTGAAAAGTGGTCTGGTTCACGATCCTAAGGCGCGTGTCCTCGGAACTCAGGCTGGTAGTGCGGGCCTGTTTTCGACTGTCAAGGATTTGGAACTCTTTTTGGAGCAATATATGACTGCTGATTTTGCAGCGAACTTGACTCAGGATTATGGCTTTGATGACCAGCGACAACGTTCTCTTGCCTGGGATAAGAAGGGCGATTGGCTGTCGCATACGGGTTATACAGGTACCTTCATTATGTACCATCGCTCCTTGCAGACGGCAGCTATCTTCCTTTCCAATCGGACATTTGAGAAGGACGAGCGTTCCCAGTGGAAGTTGGATCGAAATCAGTTGATGGCTGTGATAAGGCAGGTTTTGGAGGAGGAAGCAAGATGAGATATGTACTACTATTAAGAGGTATCAATGTCGGTGGCAAAAACAAGGTGGTCATGGCAGAACTGCGCCAGCAGGTGGCAGGTTTGGGGTATGAGGCGGTCCAGACCTACATCAACTCTGGCAATCTTTTCTTTGACTCTGACAAGGTGCGAGAAGAAATTATAGCGGATTTTCAGGATTTTTTTGCCAGCCATTATCCTTTCGTTCAGACTTTTTCCTTGCTGAGTGCCTCAGACTATGTGACGGAGTTGGCTCAGTTACCTGATTGGTGGCAGGAGGATTTGGTGCGGAAAGATGTACTCTTTTTTACAGAAGGCATGGATAGGAAAGGGTTCTTGGATTATGTCGGCTCTTTAGAGTTGGGAGATGAGTGTTTTTCCTTCACAGAACATGCTGTTTACTGGGGAAAATGGACAGAGAAG
Organism: uncultured Streptococcus sp.; assembly: GCA_945864085.1. Lineage (GTDB taxonomy): Bacteria > Bacillota > Bacilli > Lactobacillales > Streptococcaceae > Streptococcus. Next base: position 9,360 of record CAMBAD010000049.1, on the reverse strand, counting down.
GAATATCTCAAGACCGCCTACCATAAACAGTTGGGCAAATCCCATTTTTATAAGCAGATTACCATCCGCAATGACAGGACCTTTGCCAAGTTGGCGGAGTTCTTGGGTAAGCAATGAAGGGAGAGTTTGGGATAAAAGCAGTTCCAAACTCTATTTTTTCGTTCCAGATACTTATAGCGCAGTGGTTGATTGCGTCAACAATCTGGGAAATAGTTGGAGGTTGGAAATGAAACAAACGAAGTTTGTGTCAAAACAGTCCAGTGGAGTGGATTAAAACAGTCAGGGAAGTGACTGTTTTAACCCGAGCTAAAAAATATAAAAGCGAGGTTAGGAAGGTTGGAGATAGGATTTGCAAAGCAAATCTCAGCAATTCGTGTTTTACACTCCAAATCTGACCTCTACGACTGATGCGAACAGAGTTCGCTTCATTTCCAACCTCAAACTGTCTCCCAGACAGTTTGAGCTGTGTGGGGGTGGGAGTTCAAAAAGTCTGGGTGACCTTTTGAAATGGGAGATATAAGCTGACGGTAGTCAGCTCACATCGTTCAAGGTCTGGGGATAGACTGCTTCAGCTCAACAACTGGAAATAAAGACTTGTTGACGAAATCGAATTTCTTCGAAATTCCCGATTTCTGTCCCATTCTCACTTGAAATTAGAAAGTGACCATAGAGGCCCGAACCTACATGTTTGAAAGTGAGGGGAAGTCTTTTTCGGCTTGTCGCGTTCTTACCTCTTACCCGCTCTTTTTTGTGGCCTGCTAATGCTATCCTTTCCGTAAGATACGGGAGGATTTTTTTGATACAGCAAAAAGGACCTGCTTGGCAAGTCCTTTTGTGTTTGTTTTATTAAGCTTGGCCTGAAACTTCAGCAGCGTGGTCGTCCATTGAAAGAACTTCGTGGAAGACACGTTGTGTCAATTCAGTTTTTTGCTCCTTAGTGAGGTACTTGGTGTTTACGCAGTATCCAGAGATACGAACGATAACATCTTCACCTGCCATGATTTTCTCGTAAACGTCGTTCAAGTCCATAACGTTCAAGTTAACGTGCTGGCCACCTTGCTCGAAGTAACCGTCAAGGATGGTTACCAAGTTTGTTACTTGCTCATCGAAGGTCTTACCAAGTGCTTTTGGAGAAACCTGAGTAGTCAATGAGATACCGTCGTTGGCATGTTTGAAGTTGAGTTTAGAAAGGGTGTTCAAGTTTTGCAACCAACCACCACGAGATTTAGATGTTGGGTTAGCACCTGGTGGGAAGAATTCTACTTTAGAAGTGTTGACAGAGCCGTCTTCGTTGAGGAATACTCCACGGTGAACTGGTGAGTTAGCTGTTTGTTTAGAGTAAGCAACGTTTGAAGTGATGGTCAAGATAGACACAGTAGCTTCGGCATTCTTGTACAACTTGTGACGGTTGAGGCGTGAGAAGAATGCTTCCATGAGCCATTTCGCAATGTCATCTACACGGTCATCGTCTTCACCGTAGCGTGGGAAGTCGCCAGTTACTTCATAATCGTAGATGAAGCCATCTTCGTCACGGATTGGTTTAACTTGCGCGTACTTGATAGCTGACAATGAGTCAACAGTGTTTGCAAATCCACAGATACCGAAGCCCATGTTTGCACGAAGGTGGGTTGGCAAGAAGGCCATTTGCACTGCTTCGTAGTTGTACTTGTCAGTCATGTAGTGGATGATGTTCATGGCGTCCACATAAGTGTCAGTCAACCAGTCAAGGGCGATTTCGAAGTTCTTGATAACTTGGTCGTAGTCAAAGACTTCAGAGGTGTTTGGCTCAACTCCGCCAAATACTTTGTAGTCTTTATGAACATCGTCGTAACCGTTGTTCCAGCTTGAAAGAAGGGCTTTCAGTACGTTTACACGCGCACCGAAGTATTGGATGTTGTGGCGTTTGTCTTCGCTTTCTGGATCAAGTGGTGACACACAGCAAGAGATACATGACATTTCGCCATAACCGTCTTTGGCCATTGTTGTTACACCTTCGTATTGGATAGAAGAGTGTTTGTGGCTCATGGCCATACAGTAGCGACGGAATGCGTATGGAAGTTGGTCTGACCAAAGAACGGTCAAGTTTGGTTCTGGAGAGTTACCGATGTTGTCAAGAGTGTTCAAGAAGCGGTAGTCCATCTTGGTAACACGGTGACGACCGTCGTTACCCATACCTGCCATAGATGTTGTAAGGAAAGTAGGGTCACCAGAGTAGATTTCATCGAAGGCTTTTGTACGAGCGAATTTCACTGTACGAAGTTTCAATACGAAGTCGTCAACGAATTCTTGGATTTCTGATTCAGTAAATGTACCGCGAGCCAAGTCACGTTCTGCGTAGATGTCAAGTACGATTGGCACACGACCGAGTGAAGTTGCAGCACCGTTGATAACGCGTGCAACAGCCATGAAGGCGATGTTGGTCCACTGGATTGCTTCTTTCGTGTTCATCGCTGGTTTACGCACATCAACACCGTAGTTGTCACCCAAGCGAACAACTTGTTGCAATGCTTGGTACTGCATGTTGATTTCTTCGCGAAGACGGATTGAATCTTCATCGATTTCAGTGATCGCGTTCCAGTCAGCTACTTTTTCTTCCATCAAGTAGTCTGCACCGTAAAGAGCCAAACGAGCGTACATACCGATGATACGGCCGCGTGAGTAAGCATCTGGGAGACCAGAAACGTGGTGTGAGTGACGAGCACGGCGGATGTCAGCTGTATAGGCACGGAAGATACCGTCGTTTACAGTTGTAGCATGTTTTGTATAGATTTCATGAAGAAGTGGGTCTGGAGTATAGCCGTTCTCAATCAGAGTGGTTTCAGCCATACGGATACCACCACGTGGCATGAAGTTGAGTTTGAAGAGTTCATCGTTTTGGATACCGAAGATGAGTTCGTTGTCCTTGTCGATGAAGCCAGCTGGGATATCGGCGATAGAAGTTGCACGGTCCACATCCATTGGGAAGCGTGTATCTTCGTAGCCAGCTTTGGTTTCTTCAATGATTTTTTTGATATGAAGTGAACGCTCAGTTGGACCTGCGAGGAAGCTTTCATCTCCGTCATACGGAGTGTAGTTGGCTTGTACAAAGCGTGTTACACTGGCCTTGTCTTGCCAATCAGTTCCTTTGAAGCCTTCCCAGGCTTGGGCGAAAATGTCTTCAGTTACGTTTTTAGTTTTAACCTTAGTTGACATGAGGTTCTCCTTTTTTACATTTCGGTAAATTACCGTTATGTCCATATTATAACATTTGAAAACACTTACTACAAGCATAAGAATCCATGAAAATTAAATGAAAATAATTTCAACGAAATTGAAAAACAACTGAAATTATTTGTGCATATTTTCACAAATATAGACACAAGAAAATCGCATAACAAAATGTTAACATATTGACAAAGAAAGCGCTGTCAGGTAAAATGGTAGGTAGAAAATTATAGAACATCACAAAAGGAGGTACGATGATGAGAAGTTACTCAAAGGCGCTGTTTTCTAAGGATAATAGATATTCTATTAGAAAATTAACAGTCGGCGCTGCTTCAGTTATCGTCGGAATTAGCTTGTTTTCAGGAGCCACTGCACAAGCAGAGGAGACTGCCCCAAGTGGTCCCTCAGTAGAGGTGACCATCCATGAAGAAGGAGAGGAAGCCCCAGCAGATGAAACAGCAGGAAGTGCTACAGCTGTCGCAGAAAATAGCGCAGGAGCTACTGGCGGAGTGGAGGCTGCAGCTACAGAAAATACTACAGCTGCCGAAGGGACTGTCAATGAGTCCGCTGCGACAGGGGCAACAGAAGTAGTGGAAGTCAGTCCAGAATGGACCGCTTCATCTACTCCTGCAGGCACCGTGGCCATTGTGGAAGAGGCAGGTGTCCGTTACAATCGCCTTTCCTCAGTCAGCGGACAAGACAATAGCAATGCCGTCGGCACATTCCGTAATGAAGAACTGTCGATGAATGAAGATGGCAGTGCGGCCATCTCCCTTGACTTGGTAGAACGTTCTGAAGCAGGCAAGGGTCGCTTCGGGGTTTATTTGAACCATACTGGCTCAAACAAGCATATCTTGGTGGGATATGACAACCTAGGTTGGTTCTGGGAGTACAAGTCACCTGTAGCTGCAGGTGGCGGTACCTGGTATAGTGGTACTCGTGTGGATGAGCCTGTTAAAGACACCGCCTACCGGCTCAATGTCGGCTTAACAGCAGCAGGGCAACTATCTGCTTCAATCGTTGGTGCAGACAACCGTGAAACAGCCCTCTTTACTGCCATCCAAATTCCTACTAATGTCTTAGAAGACCTGCGTACGAGCAATGAAGTAAAATTGAAAGTTACCAGTTATGGTTCAGACCGTACGGTTGTTGATGTCAAAGCAACCAACCAGACAGGTCTCGGCGATGAGGAAACAGATCCAGATGTAGACCCTACAGAAGAACTTCCGACTCCTTCGGTGACAGAGCCAGATTGGCGTTCAACCTCTACTCCTGCAGGAACGGTTGCCATTAAGGAAGCAGGCGGCGTTCGCTACAATGCCCTGTCTTCAACAGCTCAAAATGACAATGGCAGAAATGTTGCCCTCTTTGAAAAAGAAGGACTGCAGGGAGACGAGCAAGGCAATGCGACCATCAGCTTGAACTTCGTAGAACAGTCTGAAAGCAACCAAGGCCGCTTTGGGGTCTTTGTGAAGCACCGTGATGCCAACAACCACCTCTTTGTCGGCTATGACAACCTAGGCTGGTTCTGGGAATACAAGGTCAATGGCACTGGCCAATGGCTCCAACAAAGGACAGTCACTACCCCTCCTGCCAAAGGCAGTATCAACCAGTTAGAAATCTCCTACAAGGCAGATGGCCAGCTTAACGCGACCAACAATGGCCAAGCCCTGTTTGACACCCTCGTTTTGGAAAGTTCCGTTCGCCAGGCATTGGCAAATGACAAGAAAATCGCCCTCAAACTAGGAGCCTTTGAAGGACAACTCACCAAGATTGATGTACGCGCAGACAATCAAACAGGCGTGGCTACTGGCGAGACAGAGGTTTCCAATGCAGTGGTTATCGATGATAGCGAAGTGAACTATGATACGATTGTCGCAGGTGATTTGACTGCCAAAATTGACAGGGCCTTCCCACGTGTCAAAGAATATATTTTCGCAGGCGAGAAGGTTTACGGTCAAGTCAACCCGATTAGCACACTCCGTATCAATAAGGTAGAAGTAACTCCAACTGTTACCTATACCAAGATTGATAACCAGACAGCAGAATACGTTCTGGATATTGTTGACGCGGAGCGTCAAATCAATGCAGCAATCACCGTCCGCCTGAAAGTGGAAAACAATCAGTTGCATTTTGATGTAACACGAGTGCTCAACCGCAATGAAGCAGTTGCAGGCCAAACGATTGATGATGTTGCCAAACTTCTTCAAAGCATTTCCTTTGCGGACAATAATCTAGTAGCTGTTTCCAGCAGCCAAACCGCAGCTAAATTCGACGGAACTCGGATGTCTACTCATACCCACCGCAGCGGTGATGAACACATTGATGTGCGAGATGGCCAGCCTTATACAGGCAAGGGCTACATGTATGGTTTCGTCTCAACAGACAAGGTAGCTGCCGCTGTATGGAGCAACTCACAGCACAGCTACGGAGGCGGAGACAACGATTTTACCCGTCTAACCACCAACAGCCAGCGCTATACTGTGGATAATGAAACAGGCGTGCACCTAGGAATCGCAAGTTCTGAGTGGAAATGGCAGGGTGCCCACAATCAGGTCGTTTACCCTGACTATACCCTGGAATTGCCAAGTGCTAAGGTCGTCTTTACCAAAGACCTGAACCAGGACAGTGTGGTTGACTGGCAGGACGGCGCCATTGCCTATCGTCAAATTATGAATAACCCAGTAGGCCACGAATCTGTTCCAGAACTGGTAGCCTACCGCATTGCGATGAACTTTGGCTCACAAGCACAAAACCCATACCTCATGACCTTGGACGGCATTAAGAAAATTGCCCTGCATACAGATGGTTTGGGACAAAGTATCCTTCTGAAAGGCTATGGCAGCGAAGGCCATGACTCAGGTCACCTTAATTATGCAGACATCGGTAAGCGGATTGGTGGAGCAGAAGACTTCCGAACCCTGATTGCCAAATCCCAGCCTTACGGTGCTAAACTAGGTATTCACGTCAATGCCTCTGAAACCTATCCAGAATCACAATACTTCTCAGAAGAAATCCTGCGCCGCAATCGCGATGGCAACTATGCTTATGGCTGGAACTGGATTGACCAAGGAATCAACATCAGCGGCCATTACGATCTAGCTCACAACCGTTTGCAACGCTGGAGAGATTTGAAAGAAGTGCTTGGAGAAGGCCTTGACTTTATCTACGTGGACGTATGGGGCAATGGTCAAGCCGGAGGCGAAAATGCCTGGGAAACTCACGTACTAGCTAAGGAAATCAATGAGCAAGGCTGGCGTGCTGCCTTTGAATGGGGCTACGCTGGGGAATATGACTCTACCTTCCAGCACTGGGCAGCTGATTTGACCTATGGAGGCTACACCCTCAAAGGTATCAACAGTAATATTGCCCGCTTTATACGCAACCACCAAAAAGATTCTTGGGTTGGCGACTACCCAAGCTACGGAGGAGCTGCTAACTATCCACTTCTGGGTGGTTACAATATGAAAGACTTTGAAGGCTGGCAGGGTCGTAGCGACTACAATGGCTACATTACCAACCTCTTTGCCAACAACGTCATGACCAAGTTCATCCAGCACTTCAAGGTGACAAAATGGGTCAATGGCACTCCTGTCACCATGACTGATAACGGTGAAACCTACAGCTGGACGCCAGAGATGGAAATTCACCTAACAGATGATGCAAATAATCAGCTAGTTTTGAGACGGAAGTCCAATGTGGTAACAGACCCTGGCTATCGTCAACGTACAGTTACTCTGAATGGTCGTGTAATCCAAGATGGCGATGCTTATCTGACACCATGGAACTGGGATGCAAACGGTCAGGCTCTGGAAGCTGGCCAAGAGAAAATGTACTACTTCAATAAAGCGGCAGGTGCAACCAGCTGGGAACTGCCAGCGGATTGGACTGGAACAGTTTATCTTTACAAATTGACCGAACTCGGTAAGACAGATGTTCAAGAATTGACAGTGACCGACGGACGCGTGTCTATCAATGTCGAAGCCAATGTTCCTTATGTTCTTTACAAGACCCCACAAACCAATCCAGAAATGTCTTGGAGCGATGGAATGCACATCTATGACCAAGGCTTTAACTCAGGAACCTTGGCGCATTGGGATATTGATGGTGACGAGAGCAAGGCAGCGATTGTGAAATCGCAAGGTGCCAACGATATGCTCCGTATCCAAGGCAATACAGAGACCGTTAGCCTTAGCCAAACACTGACTGGCTTGAAACCAAATACAAGCTATGCAGCTTATGTAGGCGTGGATAACCGCAGTACAGCCAAGGCCATCATTAAGGTACACAATGGCAGCGAGGAAGTTTCAAACTATACCAACGAATCCCTGGCCTTAAACTATGTGAAAGCTTATGCCCACAACACCTTGACCCAAAATGCAACGGTTGACAACACCAGCTACTTCCAAAATATGTATGTCTTCTTCACAACCGGAGACAGTGTGGACAATGTTCGCTTGACCTTGTCTCGTGAAGGCGATGAAGCAGCGACCTACTTCGATGAAATTCGTATTTTTGAAAACCGTTCAGCCATGTTTGCTGGTGGACATAACACAGCAGCAGGCACCTTCCGCCAAGACTTTGAAGAAGTGCCACAGGGTATTTTCCCATTTGTTATCGGTGGCATTGAGGGGGTTGAAGATAACCGAACTCACTTGTCTGAAAAACATGAACCATATACACAAAGAGGCTGGAACGGCAAGAAGGTCAACGATGTTATCGAAGGAACTTGGTCACTCAAGACCAATGGTCTGACTGGACGCAACCGTCTCGTTTACCAAACAATTCCACAAAACTTCCGCTTTGAAGCTGGTAAGACCTACCGAGTGAGCTTTGATTATGAAGCGGGCTCTAACGGTACCTATGCCTTTGCTGTAGGTGAAGGTCGTTACAATGGTAATTCAGGTAGTCTGACCCTTAACCCGCTCAATAATACTTGGGAACATAGCACAACCCCAGGCCAAGCTAGTTTCTTGGTGACAGGTGCGGATTCAGGCAACACTTGGGTCGGTATCTTCTCAACTCGTCGTGCAGGCGATACCAAGGGCGAAACGAGTGGTAATGCGAACTTCCGCGGTTACAACGACTTCATGATGGATAATTTGGTGATTGAGGAAATTAGTTTGACAGGTCATTTGTTGGCAACTGACTACGTCACTCTCAACACGCCAGTATTGGACGAAAACTTTACCCAAGCAAGCCTAGCACCATACAAAGAAGCTCTTCTGGCCCTCTTATTGGTACCAGAGGACATTAGTATTGAGGATGCACGTGCCTTGATTGCAACCGCAGATACTGCGAGACAAAATCTGGTGGCTAAGAAAACAGCAATCACATCAGAAGACATCGCGGTGGCCCAAGCCAATGCCCAACAGGGTGAAGAATTGGCCAAGGCTTTCGATGGCAATCCTGCAACGATTTGGCATACTCCTTGGACTGGCACTCATATCAATGAACCAGCAACTGTTCGCCTACGCAGACCAGTTACCATCACAAGCTTTGAATATGTTCCTCGTTCATCAGGGACAAATGGTATTCTGAAGGCGATAGAATTGGTAATCACAGATGATACAGGGGCTAATCATACCTTTACTGCCACTGGTTGGGAAAATTCAAATCGTGCCAAAACGATTGATTTTGGCAAGACTATTCGGGCTACGACCATTGTTATCACAGGTAAGGAATCTTACGGAAACCCAGTCAATACCTTCATGTCAGCTGGCGAATTCCGCTTCCTGACTCCTGTAGTAGCGGAACAGCCATTGGATAAGGCCGCTTATGAAGCAGCCCTTGCGGCGGCTCGTGCAGCTGGTCGGACAGCCTTGGCAGATGAGGTGGCAGCCTTTATGGAAGAAGTGGAGGCGGCTAATCTCCTGACAGAAAATATCTTGACCGCAACTGTTGCGCGTTTGACAGCTAATTCAGGTGAGCAAAACGGTGGCGATACAGGCGGCACTCCATCTACCCCAGATACAGGCGGTGATACAGGTGGCACTCCATCTACCCCAGATACAGGCGGTGAGACAGGTGGCACTCCATCTACCCCAGATACAGGCGGTGAGACAGGTGGCACTCCATCTACCCCAGATACAGGCGGCGATACAGGTGGCACTCCATCTACCCCAGATACAGGCGGCGATACAGGTGGCACTCCAT
>CAMBAD010000048.1 GCA_945864085.1 uncultured Streptococcus sp. | reverse complement strand
CTGGAAGATTGCTAAAGGTGGTCGTCCAGTTATCCGCTTCTGTGATGGTCGCACTTGCGACTGTGGCTGGTGTTTGACCATCAAGGGATTTCTGCAAGTGGACTGTGATAGAAGCGGGACGCTTACCATCTTGGTCGTTGGCGTCATACCAAACCTTAGTAACAGGGACCGTGGTGGTTTGTGGCGTATAAGAGTTGGTGATGGTGAAATTCCCAGCAGTATCTTTTGTAACTTCAGCTGTATACAGCGTTGGCACTTCTTCTTCCACAGAATAGATAATCTCTTGTCCTGCCTCATATTTAGCCAGACCTGTGAATTGGGTTGTCCAACTTCCTGCAACTGTCAAGCTACGTTGTTCTACTTGGGTCTTCTGACCATTAACTTCTTTGTAGAGTGTAAAGTTAACACTCAAGGGACGCTTGCCATCTTGATCATTAGCGTCGTTCCAAGTCTTGGTAACAGAAAAATCAATGGTAGCAGGAACTCGCTGGTAATGGATGACAAAGCCAGTTTTTGAATCACCAGTTGTTCCTTTGGCAGTGTAGCCATCTACATCACCCGATTCTACACTGTAGGTAATTGTTGCTCCTGCCTTATCAGCGTCTACATCAACAAAACTAGCTTCCCAATTATTATCAGCAGTCAAGGTAACTGTTTTTCCAGTGTCAACACCGTCAGCATAGAGTTTAACTAATACAGAGGTGCGTTTGCCATCTTGGTTGTTGGCATCCTCCCACTCGACACGAACTGGTATGGTTATTTTTTCTGGTGTATAGTAGTTAGTGAATGTGATTGTTGCAGATGTAACTGTTGCGGTCAAAGTTCCATTCTTATTATCAGTAACAGCTACTTCTACTGGATAGGTCTGATTATCGTATTTAATGCGTCCATCAGTCCCAGCAGTCTCAGAAAGCGTAAAGCGATATGTTTTTGCTTCTGCAAAAGAAATATCTTTAAATGTAACCGTTCCGTCAGCCTTATTGCTGGCCTGATACACTTGACTGCCATCCTCTGATGTCAGAGTAAAATTAAATTCCCCGTTGGCCAAGGCAACTGCCTCGCGGCCGCGTAAGACTTTGGCAGCTTCTATATCTATGCTGGTTGGACTCACACGATAAAAATTATCAAAGCTAATATCTGCAGGATAGGTGACACTTGCTTGCAACTGTCCTTTATTATTATCTGTTACATCAACTGTGATAGTAGCTGTCATACCATCATGGGCAATCCCATTGATTATCTGTCCGCCATTTTTTTGACGAACTTGGTAGCTGGTTGTTTGGGTCGTATTAAAAGCTTGACTAGGGAAAGTAACACTACCATCCAAGGCATTTTTAGCAGTCGCCAAGACTTGGCCCTGATCGTCTACTAACTCAAATTCAAATTGATTTGCTTCTATTTCCTTTCCAGTCAAGGTCGTTTTCACACTGATTGCAGCCGAGGTAGCTGTTGCTTGATAGGTATTGGTGAGCTTCGTATCTGTCGGATAAACGACAGAGGCTACTAGCTGATTTTGAGCATTTGCTGTCACATTGACGGTCACAGCTATTTCCTCAGTACTGTAGGTAATACCCGACTCTGTCTGACCAGCTTTCTTCTCCCGAATCTTGTATTGATAACTTCCCTGTGCAGTAAAACGGATTTGGGAGAAGGTAACTGTCCCGTCCGCCTTATTTTTAGCAGTTGTTACTACGGCATTTTTATCATTTACCAACTCAAATTCAAACTCGTCATCTTGCAATGGCTGCGTACGACCAAGCAAATCTTTGGAAACGACAATGTCCGTTGATACCGCTGCAGGATCGGCAGATCCACTTCCTCCGATACGACTTATCTTGGCATGACCAGTAAAAGTAACTACAGGATCTGAACCATCTTTGCGCAATGTGACATCATTGTAAATATTTGTCGTGGAAGCTTCGACTGTCGAAGGATCTACTAACTTGGTTTGGTAATAGATAAAGGCACCCTTGGCAGTCAAATCCTGGAACTGAATGCTAAAATGTCTACTGTCCATTACAGTTATAGTAGAGTTGCTGCTATTGAGACTAACGTTTGGTTTTAGAGGAGAAGGGTTGTAGAAATCGTGGAAATAGTGGCCTCTGACCGTTCCGACTAACTCTTGACCTGGTCGGATAGTATCTTCAATGGATACATTGGTCATGGTATTGAGATCGCGGTTCACACGGATCCGCCACTCAATAATACTCGGATCATCCGAACGTTGAACACCCCATTTAGAAATTCCACGAGGCTCCTCGTCAATAAGAATCCGAGTGAGTGTTATGTCGCCATAACCTTCCAAATTAAATGTTCGCGCCTGATTAAGCGGCATGACATTCCGATCCCAGACAGCAGTAATATCGGCTGAAATGATTTTGTTATTCCCCAAGCGAGCAAAGAAAGAGGCATCAACAATTTCAATCGTTGCAATTTTTGTCGCTTGATCCGTTCTCAAAGTCGCAAAATGCACTTCCCCTGTGGCATCGGTACTCTTCAATTCTCTGGTGATATTCATATCAAACTGCAACTCAGCTGGCAGAGGATATTCAATAATATCACCATTGGCTAAGGTTCGGCTATCTGCAATCTTAAAGGTCGGGGTGATGATAAATTTACTATCACCATACCGTCCGTTGTTAATCACATCTGCACCATTATTTTTAAAAACAGTGGAGACCTGATAATCTGAACGAGCAACAGTGGCTGCTAAGATTTTTGAAGTATAAACTATACCCGCAAAAAGCACCAGAAGTGCCAAGAATGCCAGACTGAATTTTTTCATCTGTTTTTCCATTTCATATTCCTTTTATTCTTAAAAGTTTTTTCATGACATTTACCATGATACCTCAAGTCTAATAGCCTGTCAAGGATATGGCTTGCTACGCTTATGAGGGAATTTTACCAAAAAATGGATTCAGAAGAAACCATCTGTTCTCTCCTGAATCCATTACTAATTCTGATAAGCAGTCCTTATTTAATCTTATCTTCCTCATAATCTCCGTTAGGGCAGACCACCTGTTTGCCTCCTCCGCGGACCTTTTTCTCAACGAGATAATGGTCGCATTTCGGACAAGGGCGCCCGACTGGCTTATCCCAAGAGGTAAATTCACAGGCTGGATAGCGGTCACAACCATAAAAGAGTCGATTGCGCTTGCTCTTGCGCTCTATAACTTGCCCCTGTTGACAGACTGGGCAGATCACCCCAATTTCCTTGGTGATTTGCTTGGTGTTGCGGCAGTCTGGGAAATTGCTGCAGGCGTAGAATTTGCCAAATCGACCCAGCTTGATGACCATTGCGTGTCCGCAAACTTCGCAATCAAAACCAGCAGGCTCATCCTTGATTTGGATTTTTTCCATTTCATCCTCTGCTTTTGCCAATTCGACCTTAAATGGCTGATAGAAGCTATCGATAACTGTTTGCCACTGCGCCTTTCCAAACTCGACATCGTCTAGTTTCTGCTCCATTTCGGCAGTAAAGGTGACATTGACAATATCTGGGAAAAATTCCACAATCAATTTATTGACAATTTCTCCTAGTTCTGTCGGTTCAAAACGTTTGGCAACTAATTTAACATAATACCGTTTCTGAATTGTTTCAATAGTTGGCGCATAGGTAGAGGGACGTCCTACCCCATTTTCCTCCAAGGTCTTAATCAAGGTCGCCTCAGAGTAGCGAGCTGGTGGCTGGGTAAAATGTTGTTCAGGATTGGTCGAGGTCCGAACAACGGTATCTCCTTCTTCCATCTCAGGTAACATTTTATTCTTGTCAGTATCATTGTAGACCGCCATATAGCCGTCAAATTTTACTTGACTGCCATTGGCAGCAAAGATAACCCCGTTTTGCCCCAGACGAACACTCATAGTATCAAAAATGGCAGCAGACATCTGGCTGGCAACAAATCGGTTCCAAATGAGGGTGTAGAGACGAAGCTGATCCTTGTCCAGGTACTTGGCAATCGATTCAGGCGTTAAATTCACATTGGAAGGGCGAATAGCTTCGTGGGCATCTTGGGCACCACTAGCATTCTTAACCTTGCTACCGTGCTTAGAATATTTTGCCCCAAAGCGCTCGGTGATAAAATCCGCTGCCTGAGCCTGGGCTATTGGACTGATACGGGTCGAATCTGTACGCATATAGGTAATCAAACCTTGCGTTCCGCCAGTTCCAAGGTTAACCCCTTCGTATAGCTGCTGGGCTACCATCATAGTCTTTCGGGTACGGAAGTTAATCTTATTGGCAGCGTCCATCTGCATGGTCGAAGTTGTATAAGGCAATGGAGCATTGCGCTTACGTTCCTTGCGTTCGACTTGTTCAACAGAGAAATCATCTCCCTTCAGACGGGCCAAAATCTCCTTCACCTGGTCATTATTCTCAATTTTAATCTTCTTACCGTCCAAGCCATAAAAAGCAGCCTGAAACTTCTTGCTCCCCTTTTTAAAGGTGGCATCGATGGTCCAATATTCCTCTGGCTTGAAATTGTTAATCTCGTTTTCACGATCAATAATCAACTTTAGGGCAACGGACTGGACACGACCTGCGGACAAGCCTTTTTTGACTTTCTTCCATAAAATAGGAGAAATGGAGTAACCTACAATTCTATCCAGAACACGTCGCGCTTGCTGGGCGTCAACCAAATCTTGATTGATAACGCGTGGTTCTTTAAAGGCATTTTTTACCGCATCTTTTGTAATCTCATTGAAGACCACACGGTTTTTATCTGCCTCGTCCAGCCCCAGAATATGGGCTAAATGCCAAGAAATCGCTTCTCCTTCACGGTCCGGGTCACTTGCCAGGTAAACTTGCTTGGCGTTTTTAGCTTCTTTTTTCAAAGAATTGATGAGCGGTCCTTTGCCACGAATATTAATGTATTCTGGCGCGTAGTTGTTATCAAAGTCAATAGACATGCTGGATTTTTTCAAATCCCGAATATGTCCAACAGAGGCCAGCACCTTGTAATTTTTTCCAAGGTATTTTTCAATCGTCTTAGCCTTGGCAGGCGACTCGACGATGACAAGATTTTTCTTGGTTGCTGATTTTTTCTTAGTAACTGATTTTGTAGCCATTCTCTTACCTTGCAGTGATTTTTTATCCCACAAAGAATAAACTATTTTTCAGTTAGTGTCAAGTTTTTATTTTTTCTATAGGAAAACTGGTTTCAGAATTGGTAGTCTGAAATCACATCTAGGCCTGATGTAATGCACTTTGCTCCTTCTTGAATGAGGTGATGGCAACCATCTGATTTTCCGTCCAAAATAGACCCTGGTATAACATATACTTCCCGTCCTTCTTCCAGGGCACGTTCGCAGGTAATCAGACTGCCAGACCGCATTTTGGCCTCACATACTACCAAACCTTCTACCAGTCCAGCAATAATACGGTTTCTCTCTGGAAAATGATACTTAAGTGGCTGGGCGCCTGGCTCATACTCCGTTAAAACCAGATGGTGCTTGCCGATATACTGTTGCAGTTTTTTATTTTCCTTAGGATAGATTTTATCCAAACCCGTTCCGATAACGGCAATCGTCTGCCCGCCACTTTTCAGACTGGCAATATGAGCCGCCGTATCGATTCCCCTGGCCAAACCACTAACAATAACAAATCGATTATTGAGTTCTTTGAGAATCTTTTGAACGGACTGAATGCCGTTCTTACTAGCGTCCCGCGTTCCTACAACTGCTAACTTGGATTTATCCAGCAAGCCCAAATCTCCCTGATAAAATAGAAGAACAGGCGGATTATAAATCTGTTTGAGCGCCAGAGGGTAAACGTCATCTAGGATGGAAAAGGATGGAAATTTATTAAACTCTTCTCTACAAGCCTTTATGTCCAAATTCTTGTAATTTTCCATAAAAAGAATCGGATTCTTACATTCTGATACGACAGCAAGGTTGCGTAGCGAAAGTTTCTTAGCATGTTTAGCTTGATAAGCCAAAATTTTATTGATGTTAAGATTGCTTAAACCAGCTTTTTTTAATTTAAAAAGTTCAAAATTATTCATATTTATTCACCTCATCCTTATTATTCGTAACTCTTCACAAAAAAAGACCTAAAACCATGATTTTTAGGAACATGATTTTAAGTCTATAAAAATAATACAGAATAAAACTGAATAGGTTTTACTTATCTGATTCCTGCTTGCTCTTAATTTCTTTGATAATACGCGCGGGATTGCCTGCCAACACCACATTGTCACCAAAGGATTTGGTGATGACCGAGCCTGCTCCAGCGACCACATTGTCTCCCAAGTTTACCCCAGGCAGTACAATCACGCCTCCGCCAGCCCAAAAATTATCTCCAATAGTGATGGGCGCGCCATATTCCAAACCAGAATTACGCTCGATTGGGTCAAGGGGGTGTAAAGGAGTTAAAAATTGACAGTTGGGACCAATCATGGCATTGGAACCAATCCGAATCTCACAAACATCCAGCATGGTTGTATTGAAGTTGGCATAGAAATTCTCGCCCACATAGATATTGCTTCCATAATCACAATAGAAATGAGGTTCCATATAAATCTCTTGACCTGTCTGACCCAACCAATTTTTCAGCAGTTCTGAGCGCTTATTTCCATCAGGCTCATCGTTAAACGTTCTCATCTTCTGACGGGCCAGCAACCGCATTTGACGCAGTTCTGGGTCTGCTGCTCGGTAAAGTTGACCTGCCAGCATTTTCTCTTTTTCTGTTAACATAGGTACTCCTATTTTTTGATAATCAGCTTGATGGCTTCTTGTATTCTAGCTTCCTGTTCCTCTAGGTCGTCGGAAGGATGTTCGATACAGGCTTGCACTTTCTGCGCAATAGCGATTCCCATCATGCTATTGATACTTGAACGCACTGCACTTAGCTGAGTAACGATGTCAATACATTCTTGCTCTTCTTCTACCATCTTCTGAATGCCACGAAGCTGCCCTTCTGCGCGTTTTAAACGATTAATCATATCTTTTTTATCTGTTTTCATACCCTATATGGTACAGATAGTTTTTTTAAATGTCAATTCAAAACCTTGACAAATTTCAGGAAAATTTGGTACAGTATAAATACCCTGTAGGGTATAAAAGGAGAAAGACATGTTTAAACAATTATTAGCGAGTATCTTCTCATCAGCAGATAGCCTAGCAATGACAGATTTACCACAAGCTTTAACAGAAGCTGACACCGTATTGTTGGATGTCCGAGAAGAGAATGAATTTATCAGCGGGCATATTAGCCAAGCCATCAATCATCCCTTGAGCCGACTAGAGGACTTTGAGGGAGATAAGGGCAAGACCTATCTTATTGTTTGCCAGTCGGGCATGCGGAGCCAGCGCGCAACAACCTACCTGACCAACAAAGGGTATCGTGCTATCAATGTAGCTGGCGGTATGAATGCCTGGACCGGTCCAATCAAAGGAGGATATTAAATGAAGATTGTGATTATCGGCGGTGTAGCTGGCGGAATGTCCGCGGCTACTCGCCTGCGTCGTTTGATGGAGAATGCAGAAATTGTCGTTTTTGAGAAAGGGCCCCATGTTTCCTTTGCTAACTGCGGTCTTCCCTACCATGTGTCGGGTGAAATAGCAGAGCATGACAGCCTGTTACTCCAAACGCCCCACAGTTTACGCCAGCGATTTAATCTGGATGTCCGCCCTTATCACGAAGTTCTTCAAATCGATCCCGACCATCAGACGGTGACGGTTCAATCTCCTGAGGGACAACACATTGAAAGCTACGATAAATTGATTCTGTCTCCTGGAGCCAAGCCTTTCATTCCTACCCTAGAGGGTATAGAAACAGCCGAAAATCTGTTCACACTACGCAATGTTGCTGATTTAGATAGGATTATGAACAAGCTTTCCCATTTAAAAGAGGGGAAAGCAGTTGTCATCGGAGCTGGTTTTATTGGTCTGGAAATGGCTGAAAACCTAGCTCTCAGAGGCCTTCAGGTATGGCTGGTTGAACAAGCTCCCCATGTCTTGCCACCATTTGACAAAGAAATGGCGCGCTATGTAGAAGCAGAATTGAAGGCTAAGGGGGTTCAGCTTCTAACTGGGCAGTCTGTAACAGCCTTTCGGCAGAATGGACAAACTCTGGTCCTCTCATCAGGTGAAACCATTGAGTCCGACCTAACCATCCTGTCTGTCGGTGTTCAGCCTGATTCAAAATTGGCTGAGGAGGCAGGTATTGCTCTAGGACTGCGTGGGGGTATCTTGGTGGATGAACACTACCAGACCAGCAAACCAAATATCTATGCAGTTGGAGATGCTATCCTTGTCAAACAGGAGATAAGTGGCCAAGATGCCTTGATTTCTCTCGCTTCTCCTGCTAACCGTCAGGGAAGACAGGTTGCCGATGTTCTTGCTGGTCTGCCTAGAAAAAATAAGGGTTCCATCGGAACAGCCATTGTTAAAGTCTTTGATCTAACAGCTGCATCCACTGGTCTGAATGAAGGCGCTGTACAACTGCTGGGATATGATTACGCAGTTGTGCATACGACAGGAAAGGATCATGCTGGTTATTATCCTGGAGCAAGGGACATTGTCCTAAAACTTATTTTTTCACCGACAGACGGTACCATCTACGGTGCTCAGGCTGTTGGGCAAAAGGGAGTTGATAAGCGCATTGATGTGATTGCGACCGCTATCAAGGCTGGTTTGACTATTTTTGACTTGCCAGAACTGGAATTGACCTACGCTCCGCCATTTGGCTCTGCCAAAGACCCTGTTAATATGATTGGTTATGCAGCAATGAATATTGCTGAAGGAATCAGTCAAAATGTCCAATGGCACCAGCTAGATGAGGAGTTGGCGGCTGGTAAAATCTTGCTGGATGTCCGCAATCCTGCAGAGGTCGAAAATGGGCATTTCAAGACATTTGTTCATATTCCGCTGGACCAGCTTCGGAATCGGATAGGGGAGCTGGACAGGAGCAAGGAATACATTGTCAGCTGCCATAGCGGACTTCGTTCCTATATTGCTGAGCGTATCTTGAAAGAACATGGTTTCTCCGTTAAAAATCTTGACGGTGCCTACTCTCTCTATCAGATGGCCCTGCCAGAAAATATTATCCGTTAATTCTACCCTACCTCGGAAATCTTATCCTTCCGAGGTTTTCTTATATTTTCGTACGGCAACAGTATTTTAATTGACAATGTATCAAAAAGACTGTATAATCTAGTCATCAATACTAGATTATGGAATTATAAGAATGAAAAACCAACTCCCATATTGGCAGGAATTGCCTGACTTGGACTTATACCTCGATCAAGTCCTCTTGTATGTCAATCAGACAACTGCATATTCACCTGAGGTAGAATCAAAAGGCTTGACTGCTGCGATGATTAACAACTATGTTAAGCACAAGCAGATTGAAAAACCAATCAAGAAAAAATACCAGAAACAGCAACTGGCACGTTTGATTGTCTTGACTATCTTGAAAAATGTATTTTCCATTCAGGATATTAGCCAGACCCTAAATCTCTTGCTCTTGTCCAGCGACTCGGAGACCCTCTACAATCATTTTGTGGATTGCATGCAGGATAAAGAAAGCGAACAAACTCCTGAGATTATTCGCTATGCTTGCCAATCTGTCAAGCTGTACTACAAGACACGCCAGCTCTCTCATGAGTTAGAACGGAGCCTCCATGAATCATAGGTTAAAACTCAGTCTTCGACTTTCATTTGGCGAAGAAGTCGCCAATAGTGTAACCCATGCTGTCGGCGCGGTGCTTATGCTGATTTTGCTCCCCATTACTGCCATCCATTCCTTTGAACACTACAATATAACTGCTGTGGTGGGGATGTCCATCTTTGTCATCAGTCTCTTTCTGATGTTCCTCTCTTCTACAATCTACCATTCTATGCCCTACGAATCTACACACAAGTATATTCTTAGAATGATTGATCACAGTATGATTTATATTGCCATCGCTGGAAGTTATACGCCCGTTGCCCTATCCTTGGTCGGCGGTTGGCTCGGCTATCTCATTGTTATCTTGCAGTGGGGATTGACCATCTTTGGTATTCTCTATAAAATTTTTGCAAAAAAAATCAATGAGCGCTTCAGTCTCTTTCTCTATCTCTTTATGGGCTGGCTGGTCGTCTTTATATTGCCAGCTATTTTCCAAAAAACAGGATTGACCTTTGGCCTTCTTATGTTAGCTGGCGGCTTGTCCTATACGATTGGCGCTCTCTTTTATGCCAAAAAAAGGCCTTATTTCCACATGATTTGGCACCTTTTCATTCTCCTTGCTTCCGCCCTGCAATATATTGCCATCGTCTTTTTCATGCTATAAAAAACAGCTTCTAGGATTCCTAGAGGCTGTTTTAATACATCAAACTAATCAGCATACCCAGCAAATAAATGGCTGATACAATTCCTAAAAATATCAGGTGGCCCTTTCGGCTCATGACCACATAACCGACAAACTCACGGATAAAGGCATTCAGACTGAAATAAAATTTAGTCCTGGCCCCATAGCCGATACATTTTATCTTCATTTTTCGGGCCAATAGCAGAGCTCTGAAAACATGGTAGTAATTGGTTACAAGGGCAAAGCGACTGCCAGGTTTCATCAAGGCACAGGAGAATTTCAGATTTTCTTCTGTGTTGGTTGATTGATGTTCGATGAGAATATCTTCGGCAGGAACCCCTTCTTGCATAGCGTAGTCTGCCATCGCCTGACCTTCTGCCATCCATTCATTTATCCCTTGCCCGCCTGACATGATCAGCTTGCTGCCAGCATGTTTCCGATAGAGCGCTATGCCCTTATCAATCCGCGAAGCCAAAAGTGGCGTAACCTGGTCACCAATCAGACCCGCACCCAGCACCACAACATAGTCCAGCTTACCTGGAAAAAGATTGACCAGATTGACAAAACTAGAGGTTGTATAAAGAATGCTTACCAGCAATTGCATAAGATACCAAAAATCCGATATAGATAAAGAGCATATGAAAGAAACTGATAGCTGAAAGGGATTGAACCACAAAGGGTGCGATGAAGAGATAGAAAGTCAGGGCGACCGCCAGTCCCATAGACAGGAAATTATGGAAGCGAAGGCCTTCACGGCGCAAAATCTGAAAGCCATTCAAATAAAGGGTCACTAACAAGACAAGAGGGCCCAAGAGTAGGCCTACAGCTATGAGACCCGCTACCGCAATGGCTAATAATCGCAGGAAGTCATTGTTTTCTAAAATCCCCGTCGAAATGACAACGGCAAGGGCCCATATCAGGACATTTAAAGCAAAGAGGGAGATAAAAATCGACCGTCTTTCAATGAAGTAGAAGGCAAAGAAAATGACTACAGACAAGAAGAACAAACCGACAAAAACAGACACTAATGTCGCCCTCCCTCTATCATAGACTTGATTGGCTCAAAGGTCTTACGATGAATGGGGGTAATACCAAGCTTGTTTAATCCCTCCAAATGTTCAGATGTCCCGTAACCAGCATTTTTGGCAAAGCCATAGCCTGGACAGGTTTGGTCATAATCAGCCATCAGCCTGTCCCTGGTCACCTTGGCCACGATGGAAGCCGCTGCGATAGATAAAGAGTTGGCATCCCCCTTGATGATGGACTGCTGAGGGATGGGCGTATCAAGCTTCATGGCATCGATCAGGAGGTGCTGGGGGGCTGGGTTTAGCTTGCCCAAGGCCTCCAACATGGCCAGCTTGGTCGCCTCGTAAATATTGACTTGGTCGATAACCTGAGCATCTTTTATACCGATCCCCACTGCCACTGCTTGTTCCATAACCTCTTGGTAGATGGCCTCGTGCTTGGATTTGGGGATTTTCTTGGAGTCGTTGAGGTGCTTGATTTTGCAGCCCTTTGGCAGAATGACTGCTGCTGCCACCACTGGACCTGCTAGTGGCCCTCGACCCACTTCGTCGATACCGGCAATAGACTGAAAACCTTGGTCATAGGCTTCCTTTTCATAGCGGAGCATGGTTTCAAGGCGCTGATTCTCAGCTTCTTCTGCCTGAATAGCTTTTTTACGTTGTAAAATGGCTGTTTGTACGCCGCTTCTACTATCTGCTTCAAATTCTGCCCACCGTGGGTCTGCTAAGTCAGTTACACCTTCCAAGGTAGCTTTTATTTCCTTAATCGTTGCCATAGTAACCTTTCTAGTAATACTTGTCAATCCCTCCATAACCTGGGATAAGCTGGGCATTTTTGCATTTTTTGATTAAATGTTGGAGGCGTTTTTCCAATTCCTCTGGTCGATTTCTGGCCGCGTCAATATAGGCCAGACGGATACGTTGATAAGCAGGGGATGTCTGCTGAAAAAAATCCCATGCAGCCTCATCTTCCCGTATAATGCGGAGAATATCATCAGGATAAATAAAAGGTTTGGCCAAAAGAGGTGCTACCTTGTCCCCGACAGATGGCTGTAACAAGCCCTCTTGTTCCAGCCAGCGCAAGCGCTCGATATTGGCCTGAGAAAAGCTGCTCTTTGAGTTTCTGGGGGTGAAACGCTGAATCTTATAGTGGTCATCCAGTTTCTTCACCGTGCTGTCAATCCAGCCAAAACAAAGGGCTTCTTCCACCGCGTCATTGTAAGACAGGGCTGGTTTTCCGCTATTTTTTAGAGGAAAAACGAACCAGATTTCACTTTCCTTGTCAAAATGGTCCGCTAGCCAGGCCCGCCATTCCTGGCGATTTTTAAAATACTCAGTCTTCATTTGCTAAATCTTCGACCCAATCAAGAGTATATAAACCGAGTTTTCCGTCTCGAACCTCCTTGACAAAGAGCTGGTAAAAACGGTCATAATCATCACGGAAGCCTAGTTTTTGTGTCCAGGTCATGATGAGTTCTGGTGTTTCCTGCTCTAAATCCATGCCCTTAAAGCGCTCCAGCAAGCGTTCAGGATAGTTGGATTTGAAATAGTCCAAGCCAAAGATAGTGACTTCATCCATGGGCAAGAGCTGGTCCTTGATGGCACCTGTCAGAGCCAGTTTGAGGCCGACCTCTTGGTCTTCAAACTTGGGCCAAAGGATCCCTGGTGTGTCCAAGATTTCCAAATCCTTATTGGTTTTGAGCCATTGCTGGCCCTTGGTGACACCTGGTTTGTTGCCGACGACAGCAATTTTCTTGCCTGCCAGTCGGTTCATGAGCGTGGATTTTCCAGCGTTTGGAATCCCGATAATCATGGTTCTCAGGGTTTCTTTTTGAATGCCTCTTTGGCGGAGGCGTTCAATCTTCTCTTTCATCAGGCTCTTGGCTGCGTCGGTCACCTTTTTCACCGTCGCCTGCTCCTTTGAGTTGATAGCAAGGGTACGAATGCCTTGGCCTTCAAAGTAGCTCTGCCATTCCTTGGTACGGGTAGGATCAGCCAAATCGACCTTGTTGAGAATCATGAGCTTGGGCTTGTCGCCGACAATCTTGGTCAGCATGGGGTTTTGGCTGGATAGGGGCAGGCGAGCATCGACCAAAATGGTCACGAAATCAACGTGCTTGA
>CAMBAD010000047.1 GCA_945864085.1 uncultured Streptococcus sp. | reverse complement strand
GAAACGGCTTATAGCCGGTGTACAAGCCACCCGTTTTCACGGGTGGTTATGACTGAGAATTGAAGTTAAAAAGATAAATCACTTCCATATCACAGACTTGAACTGGAACGAATAGATATAGAAGGAAGTGATAGAACACCGCTCTAAAGGATAGACGGAGTTACCAACCAGCTAGAGGATAGGCATTAAAAAGTTACTTTCGAAAACAGGTTCTTAGTATATTTTTCAGAAAATGCTTGACTGGTTAATTAATTTTTGATATAGTTAACTGGTTAATAAAAAGGAGGGCTTATGATAAAAGTTATTATCAGAATATGTGCGGGGCTTCTGGCTTGTTTGAGTTTGGCAGCCTGTTCGCAGCAGTCTAACCCAGGTCAAGTCCAATCTGGGCTGAAGATTGTCACTTCGTTTTATCCAATTTATTCACTGGTTAAGGAAGTGTCAGGGGATAAGAATGATGTTCGAATGATCGGTTCGAGGCAGGGGATTCATTCCTATGAACCCTCGGCAGCAGACATAAAGGCAATCTACGACGCTGATGTATTTGTGTATCATTCGAAGATTTTGGAATCTTGGGCAGGACGTTTGGATCCCAATTTGCAAGGGTCGTCTGTCAAGGTCTTGGAGGCGTCAACTCGGCTGCCCTTGACCAAGGTTCCGGGTTTGGAGGATATGGAAGTTGGGCAAGGAATAGATGAGGCCAGTTTGTACGATCCTCACACTTGGCTGGATCCGGTCCTGGTTGGTCAGGAGGCCCTTGAAATTGGTGAACTGCTGGCCGACACAGATCCTGCCAATGCAGATTATTACCGAAAAAATGCTGCAAAGCTAGACAAAGCTGCGCAGGCTTTGGCAGATAAATACAGTCCAATTTTTGCCAAGGCAAGTTCAAAAACCTTTGTGACCCAGCATACGGCCTTCTCTTATACCGCCCAGCGATTTGGTTTGCAGCAGTTAGGAATTGCTGGTGTCTCTGAAGAAGAACCGAGCCCTAGACAGCTGGCTGAAATCAAGGAATTTGTCGACAGCTACAAGGTACAAACGATTTTTACAGAAAAGGGAACTTCGGATAAATTGGCCAAAGCCTTGGCTAGTTCGACAGGAGTTGATTTGAAGGTGTTGGATCCTCTGGAGGCCGACCCGGAAAATCAGTTAACCTACTTGGAAAACCTAGAGCAGGTTTTAGAAATCTTGGCTCAAGAATTAAAATAAAGGAGAAAGCATGAAAAGAAAAGCAGTTGTTGGTTCGGTAGCCGCCCTAGTTTTGGGGATGAGTTTATGTAGTTACCAGTTGGGGCGTTTCCAAGCGATGGAGGAGCAGAAAAACAGGGTAGCCTATATAGATGACAGTCAGGCTACGGAAGGGCTTATTGCGGAGCAATTAACTCCAGAGCAAGTGTCTGCGGAGGAAAATATTGACGCGGAGCAGATTGTTGTTAAAATCACCGATCAGGGTTACGTGACATCACACGGGGATCATTTTCATTACTACAATGGGAAGGTACCGTTTGATGCGATTTTCAGTGAAGAGTTGGTCATGACAGACCCTCACTATGTCTTGCAAGATAGCCATATTATCAATGAAGTGCAGGATGGCTACGTCATCAAGGTGAATGGAACCTATTATCTCTATCTGACAGACCCTACGAAACGCAAAAATGTTCGTAGTAAGGAAGAAGTGGAGCGCCAAAAGGGGATTTCGTCGGCAGATGGTCAAACTCAGCCCCTGGAAACTGCAGATGGTCGCTATAGGACAGATGATGGCTATGTCTTTAACCCGACGGATGTGGTTGAGGATACAGGCGATGGTTTCATTGTCCCTCACGGCAATCATTTCCATTTTATTCCCAAAAAAGATCTTTCAGCAGCTGAACTGAAGGCGGCACAAGACTATTGGAATCAAAAGGTGGGAACCCATTCGGCAGGTGGGAGCCACTATGGCGGTGGCGATAGTAGGGGACAACAGCCGACGGTTAGTGTGGTTCATGGTCAAGATTTGGCCAGCCTGTTGGCGCAATTAGACGCAACTCCTCTGTCACAGCGCCACGTGGAGGCGGATGGTTTGGTCTTTGATCCGAGAACGATTACGAAGAAAACAGCAACAGGCGTTATCGTTCCGCATGGAGACCACTATCACTTTATTCCTTACAGCCAAATGTCGGCCTTGGAAGAAAGGATTGCCAAAATGATTGGTGTAAATGGCGGGGGCCAGCCATCTCCTGCGCAGCCAAATCGCCTTCCTAGTCCAACACAGCCAAGTCAACCAGTAACGCCGCTGCCAACGCTTCCTTCGACTCCTTCAGCCCCTTCTGCACCATCCCTTCCTGAGCAACCAGTGGCCAAGTCCCTTGTCTATATGGGCCGTCAGATTGCTGCTTACGGTAAAGGCTTGGATGGCAAAGCCTACTTTACTAGCGATGGGTATGTCTTCAGCAAGGCTTCCATTACATCTGTTGATGAGCATGGTCTGGTGGCTGGTCACGGAGATCATTTCCACTATGTCGGCTTTGGTGAGTTGGAAGATTTTGAAATCAAGCAGGTGGAGGAATGGGTCAATGAAAAAGCAGGTAAACAGGCCCAGCCAACTCCTGCAATTTCAAGTTCAGCTGACAAAGAGGTTCACCCAGCGGCGCCAACCCAAGGAGAAGACCGACCAGCCTTTGATTATAAATTGGTCACTGCCAAGAAAGTGCAGGCTGGGAAAATCGCTTATGTTATGGAAGCAAATGGTAAAACCTATACCTACAGTCGTGATGAACTGGACTTGATGAAAATTTCTTTTGCGGAATTGGCCCTGTCAGAAAAAAATAAACAGTACATCTTTGATATTGCTCCACTTGCAGAGGGAGATCTCCAGCCAGCCATGTTGGTAGGCATGGATCAAATTCCGATGAAGGGGGCAAATGCGACCTACGATACTGGTCATTCCTTTGTTATTCCGCATATTGATCACATCCATGTCTTGCCTTATACCTGGTTGAGCAAGGAGCAGATTGCAACGATTCGTTACATTATGCAACACCCTGAGATTCGTCCGTCTGCATGGACGACGAGTGGGCATGGCGAGGGAGAAGCGACGGACATGGTTTCTCCGATTTTAAATGCTACACCGCAGGCTGAGCGTATAGGCTTGAAAAATTGGCAAATTGTTCACACTGCCGAAGAGGTCATGGCCGCACGTGCGCAAGGAAAATTTGCAACCAACGATGGCTACATTTTCTCTGCCGAAGATGTATTAGACCCTGCAAGTTTTGTCTTTAGCCAAGCATTCAGCTTGCCAAGGGCAACGGGTGGTTCTCTGCGCTCGGTTGCAAAGAAAGAGTTGTCTCAGGAAGAATTGGCTGCGGTACAAGTCTTGCTTGATAAACGAGATGCGGAGGAATTGGCCAAGCATGTCACCCCAGTTGATCAACGGGCAGGACTGAAAAACTGGCAAATTGTCCATTCGGCTGAGGAATTGGCACTAGCCAAGGCCGCAGGAAAATTCACCAGCAAAGACGGCTATATTTTTGATCCAGCGGACCTGCTTGATCCAAAAGTGAAAATTGGTACGGATAGCTACCGCATTCCGCGCGTGATTACAGATGGTTACCGCCGTATCAACAAGAGTGACTTACATTACCTCAATGAATTGGTTCCAGCAGAAGCCATGGTGGCGCAACGTGAGAAAGGAGTGGCAACTCCAGCTCCTACGACTCCAAACTCAAACACAGCTCATTCAGCAGAACAGGTTCAGGCTGTTACCGAAACAGCAGAAACCCTCTACCAGCGGGTTGGGCCGAGGAAAGTTGTTCCTTTTGAACTTTTGGGCAATCAGCTTGGCTATGTTAGCGAGGTTCGCAATGGTGCATTGCTTACTTCACAGGGCAGCATTGAGTTTGCTCGATTTGATAAGGGAGACTATGGTTTGCCAGCAGGCTATAGTCTGGAAGATTTCCTGGCAACCATCAAATACTATATGACCTACCCGCAGGAATGTCCGCAGGCAGCAGCTAGCCAGATCAACACAGGTCCTGCGCCAGGTCAGGAAGTGCCAGCAGAGCAGGCATCTAACTCAGAGCAACCGCCAGTGACTGAAGCAAACAATGCCCAAGTGCAGGTAGAAGCGCCCCATCCTGTTGGGGAAGAGACGGTGCCGCAAGAAAGTCAGGAAACCCCAAATACGACACTTCCTGAACATCAACAATGAAACTGAGGGCTCTATAGCAGTCAACTTTAAAAACCATAGAAAGATGGAACGACCGTCCTCTTTCTGTGGTTTTTCTGCTTACTTGAAGGAATTTTTTGCATTCACGGTGTAAAGCTAGAAGCGAACAGAGAACACTGGATTTAGCTTTTTAATCTGTTATTTAGAAGAATTTCCAACAAACCTTGTCGGATTTGGGCTTGAAAATGGAGAATTATTCAAAAAATCTGAAAATTTAGATTGTTAAAACAACGGTTTAATGGTAAAATATTTTCTGTATCATTATATAAAGTCGTAGCCAGATGAATGTATCTGTCGATTTGGAGTCGAGACGGGCTGTCACGATTGTGGAGCCGGCTGACAAGCAAACGGATAGAGGTTCAGGAGTTTAAGTTGGCAGCAGGCAGGTCCTAAGAGTTGCTCAACCAAGTCGCCTTGCCTCTACATTTTGCAGTAGAGTTCTTCGGTTTATCGTCAAATGTATTGGTCTACTTCCAAAGTCTATCCTCAGATGTTGAAAGTTGACCAGTAAAAGAAAATGGAGAACTGTACAGCCAGAAGTTAGATAGATTCAAGGAACGACAAAAGGAGGTTGTTTTATGGGAAGTCGTAGTCGGACGCAAAAAGTGCTGAAAAGCAGCGGTTTTTTGGGTCTTTTACTGTTGGCCATTTATGGGACAACACCTGTGTTGGCAGAGGAAACTGCTGCACTCTCTACCCCAACAGCGGTGCTTGAAGCCCCAACAGCAGCGGAGGGAAACACAGGAGACTTGGTACCTGCAGACGGTCAGTTAGAAGAGGCGTCCACGACAGAAACAGAAAATGTAGCGCTTGTTTCCCAAGAGGAATCGCTTGTTGAAGAGGGAGAAAAGCAGACGAGCCTTGAAGCCCCTGTCACCCCATTGTCTGAAGGGGCGGAATTGGCCAATCATGCAGAAACCTATTCCGAAGAGAGCAATGCCCTCATCAATGTTCCGACTGTTTGGGAAACAGGCAACAAGGGCGAAGGAATGGTGATTGCCATTGTTGATTCGGGAATTGATGTAGAGCATGACGCTTACCGCATTACCGATGTTAGCAAGGCCAAGTACCAGACCGAGGAAGACTTTAACCGCGTGAAAGAAGACGCGGGGATTGATTATGGGCAATGGTATAGCGAAAAAATCGTTTTTGCCTATAACTACCTAGATTCCAATGCTGAAGTAAAAGAAAACAAAGAAGCGACCCACGGGGGCCATGTTGCGGGGACAGCAGCAGGCAATCCCTCGCAGGAAGATACCATTGGCCAGAAGGTTGTCGGTGTTGCGCCAGAAGCGCAGCTGATGTTCATGCGCGTGTTTTCTGACAATTTTGGAGGCGGCTCTGGTACCCAGCCCTTCCTTTATATCCGAGCGATTGAAGACGCAGTGAAACTCGGGGCGGATGTCATTAACCTGAGTTTGGGTTCAGCAGCAGGCTCGCTAGTAGATGCCAGTGTGGCCCTCAATCAAGCGATTGAAGACGCTAAAAAACGAGGGGTAACTGTTGTTATTGCAGCTGGTAACGATCGCGTTTGGGGAGATGGTCAGGGAGACCCTCTGGCGGAAAATCCTGACTACGGTTTAGTGGCCTCACCGGCAGCGGCCAAAGATAGTATTGCGGTTGCTTCTTTCAATAATACCCATGTCGTAAAAGATGTTTTCACTGTTAAAGGTTTGGAAAACAATCCTGACTTTAATAATGGCAAGGGGACCTATACGCAGCCAAGCGGTCTTGCTAAGGATTTTGAGGTCGGAAAAGAGTATGACTATGTTTATGTTGGTATCGGGCAACCAGACGATTTTGTCAATAAGAATGTGACAGGCAAGATTGCCCTTATCCAACGAGGCAGCATCTCATTTGACGCAAAAATTACCGAAGCTGTTAAAAATGGAGCAGTTGGTGCGGTCATCTTTAACAATGTTGACACAGGCAACGATTTGTCAATGGCTGTGACAACAAGGGTATCTCGTTCGATTCCATCCATCTTCATTCCGAAGGCTCTTGGTTTGGAATTGGCTGACAAATCAGGAACAGATACCTACAAACTGATTTTTGACAAAAAGCGTGCAACCTTGCTTAATCCTGATGCCAATCAATTATCAGAGTTTACCAGCTGGGGCTTGACAGCCGACGGTGAATTGAAGCCAGACATAGCAGCGCCTGGAGGGGCCATCTATTCCAGTATCAACAATGGCAAATATGCTAGTATGAACGGAACATCTATGGCTTCGCCACACGTAGCTGGAGCAGTGGCACTGATTAAAAAAGCCCTTCAGGAGAAATATCCAGACTTGACAGACCAAGCCCTTCAAGAACGGATCAAATATGTCTTGATGTCCACAGCTCGTCCTCACTACGATCAAGAAGCCAATGCCTATGTCTCTCCAAGACAGCAAGGTTCAGGTCTTATTGATGTGTCAGCTGCTATTGCTACAGATTTATATGTATTGGGCAGCGATCTCTATCCAAGCGTTTCACTTGGAAATGTGGCAGACCAGTTCAGCTTTGATGTGACCCTGTACAATACATCAAACAAAGCACAGACAGTCCTCTACAAAACCCATTTGAATACAGATCAGGTAGAAAATGGACGCTTTAGCTTGAAACCGCGCGAATTAGCCCAAGTAGATGGGCAAACAATCACCGTAGAGGCCAATTCCAGCAAGACAGTAACTATTAGCTTGGATGCCTCTAGCTATGCTCAAGAATTATCCGCTTTGATGCCGAATGGTTACTATTTAGAAGGATTTGTCCGTTTCCTCAATGCGGTGGATCAAATGGAACTTGTTAGCCTACCATTTGTCGGTTTCCGTGGAGAGTTCCAAAATCTCCCAGTTCTTGAAAAATCACTTTATGATTTTGCTGACGGTGAGAAGCCTTTCTATACAACAGCAGATTTCGACAGCAAGGGTCCGTTGGCAGTAGACGAGCAGAATTTCTATACAGCTCTTCTATCAGGAAAAGCTGAATTCAACCATGAGACAGGTGAATATGGGACTCAGTCTCCATTTGTTTTAGGAACTTTTGAAGATGCTGAAGGCAATTTCTATTTGAAGAAAGATGAGCAAGGTCGCCCTATTTTAGCCCTATCTCCAAATGGAGATGGAAACCGCGACGGAGTGCTTTTCCGTGGAGTTTTCTTGCGTAATTTCCGCAACCTTCAGGCAACTGTGTATGCAAGTTCTGATACAGAACGGACAACCCCTCTCTGGCAAGGAGCCATGATATCAGGTGGTAAAAACTTTTACGCAGGCCGCGAAACCAATCCGCGTGCTCATCTGATTGAAACATCTGCATGGGAAGGAAAAGATAACAACGGACAGGACCTTCCAGATGGGATGTATCAGTATGTTATCAGTTACTATCCAACAGTGGCTGGTGCTAAAGAACAATCCATTACCTATAGCATTGAACTCAACCGTGTTCGCCCAGCTATTACAACCGGTGTCGTAGACGAAGCTGCACGGACCTTCTTGCCGCGAGAGCCAATCGCCTACGGCATGCCAATTTATCGCAAACGTGTCTATTATATCATCCCTACAAAGGATGAAAATGGCCAGCCTGTTGAATTGGAAAATCCGAATAATATTGGTCCAACAGGTCGTCCGCTCAAGGAAGTATTGACCCAAGCAAGACGAATCTATGTCCAACCTGATGAGAATGGTGTCTATACCCTGCCAGAAACAGACATACTCGGCAGAGCATTATCAATATCAGACTTTTTCTACGCAGTCGAGGACCAGGCAGGCAATGTCCTCAGTGCGAACTTAGCAGAATTTGCAGAGTTGCCAAGTGACCATGGAATCGTGGTTGTCCGCGTGGTCAATGCGCTGACAGGCGACGACCATCCAGCAGGTTATAATTACATTATTCGTGACGCAGACGGGAATCAGATTCCAGAACTCATCAAGCCAGGAGGAGCAGACAGCAATATCCAATGGCTTGAATTTGGTGACTACACAGCGGAACTCCGTTTATTGGACAAGGACCTTGCTCGTCTGGTAGAGGGAGAAAGTCTCATCAAGAGCTTTACAGTTTCAGAAACCAACAGTCTTGTTGGAGTTATCTTTACTGTTTTACCAGTAGAACGCTCGCCGCTCCTTGCAGACTTTGCAGGTTTGGTACCTCCAGGAACAAGAATCTACTTGATTGATCAATTTGGTCAAGAGATGGAATTGACCCGTGCTCGTTATGCGCCAGAGGTCTTTGAGCGTTTGATAGCTCACGGGGAATATACCGTCCGCATTCAGGTTCCAGCAGGCTATCTGGCCTTAGATGTTCCGAATACAATCAAGGTAGAAGACGCTGTGCGCAATTTCCTTCAGCTGACATTGGCTGCTAAGGGAGATGTGACAAATGGGGGAGCTGCTCTAGTTACAGCCCCAGTCTCACTCCCATCCTTCGACTTATCAGCCGATACAGATGGGGATGGTTTCAGCAATCTAGTTGAGTTAGAAAACGGTTCGGACTATGCAGACGCGGCTTCCGTGCCGACAGTGACTAGCAAGGTAGAAGCGCTATATACAGCCCCAGTCTCACTCCCATCCTTCGATTTATCAGCTGATACAGACGGGGATGGCTTTAGCAATCTGGTTGAGTTAGAAAACGGTTCGGACTATGCAGACGCAACTTCCGTGCCGACAGTGACTAGCAAGGCAGAAGCGCTATATACAGCCCCAGTCTCGCTCCCATCCTTCGATTTATCAGCTGATACAGACGGGGATGGTTTCAGCAATCTGGTTGAGTTAGAAAACGGTTCAGACTATGCAGATGCGGCTTCTGTTCCGACAGTAACCAAGCACGGTTCAGGAGCTAGCCATGCCTTGCCAACCGCTACTGTTCAAGCTTTGGAAGCAGCTCTTGTTCACAAGGAAGGAACAGCTGCTTTACCAGTAGACCAACCAAAGAACCAGCCAAGCTTGGCTCTTTCAGGAACAACTGCTTCTCCTGAGCAATCAGCTGCCCTACCAGCCACTGGAACAAAAGAAGACCTTGTGCTGTATATGAGTATGGCTCTGTTGGCGGGCTGGTCAGCAGTTCAAGTCTTGAAAAAGAAGGAAGCAGCATAATCTATTTGAAAAGTTCTGAGTCACACTCAGACTTTTCTTTTCTAAAAAAATATTTGTTTCTTTGACTATTTGCCCATTTTAGCGTAAAATGGAAAGGAAAGACAAAAAAAGGAGAAAAGCCTTGGAACTTAACGTATTTGCAGGACAAGAAAAAAGCGAACTTTCCATGATTGAGGTAGCACGTGCTATTCTGGAGGAACGTGGTCGCGATAATGAAATGTATTTCAATGATCTGGTCAACGAAATTCAAAATTACCTAGAAAAATCAAACAGTGAAATTCGTGCGTCATTGCCAACCTTCTATTCAGACTTGAACGTTGATGGCAGTTTCATCCCGCTTGGAGACAACAAATGGGGCCTTCGTTCATGGTATGCCATTGACGAGATTGACGAAGAAGTTATCACGCTTGAAGAAGATGATGAAGATGCACCGAAACGGAAGAAAAAACGTGTGAATGCCTTTATGGACGGCGACGAGGACGCCATTGATTATGGCAATGATGATCCAGAAGACGAAGACGGTTATGCAGATTCAGGTACTTCTGAATACGATGACGAGAATCCTGACGATGAGAAGGATGAAGTTGAGTCTTACGATTCTGAAATCAACGAAATTATTCCTGATGATGATTTGGTTGACGAAGATGTCGATTTGGGTGAAGACGATGATGACTATTCCGATGAAGAAGTCATTGACGACTAAACGTTAAGTTGACAAGCCGAATAATTTACGGTAAGATAATGTCGGGCACCTCTTTTGAGGTCAGGGCTCCCTATTCGTAGGGAGCTATTTTTGTTTTTCTTCGTGTCTGGTGCTGGTCTCCCCCATTCTTGCCTCATCAGCACGAAGCCTAGAAAAGGAGTTTGCATGACAAAATACATTTTTGTAACAGGTGGTGTCGTATCATCGATTGGCAAAGGTATCGTGGCAGCCAGTCTTGGACGCCTATTGAAAAATCGAGGACTCAAGGTCACGATTCAGAAATTTGATCCCTACATCAACATCGACCCAGGTACCATGAGCCCCTATCAACACGGTGAAGTGTTTGTAACAGATGATGGTGCAGAGACAGATTTAGACCTCGGGCATTATGAGCGTTTCATCGACATCAACCTCAACAAATACTCCAACGTTACGACGGGGAAAATTTACAGCGAAGTCCTTCGCAAAGAACGCAAGGGGGAGTACCTAGGAGCGACAGTGCAGGTCATTCCTCACATTACTGACGCCCTAAAGGATAAAATCAAACGCGCGGCTCGGACAACGGATGCGGATGTCATTATCACCGAGGTTGGAGGAACGGTCGGTGACATCGAAAGCCTGCCCTTCCTAGAGGCCCTCCGTCAGATGAAGGCAGATGTTGGCTCAGAAAATGTCATGTATATCCACACCACTCTTTTGCCCTACCTTAAGGCAGCTGGCGAGATGAAGACCAAGCCGACGCAACATTCGGTAAAAGAACTGCGTGGACTGGGGATTCAGCCCAATATGCTGGTGATTCGTACAGAGTTGCCAGTCGGTCAAGGGATTAAGAACAAATTAGCCCAGTTCTGTGATGTGGCTCCAGAGGCGGTGATTGAATCGCTGGACGTTGAACACCTTTACCAAATCCCGCTCAATATGCAGGCCCAAAATATGGATCAGATTGTCTGTGACCATTTGAAACTAGATGTACCACCAGCAGATATGACAGAATGGTCTGCCATGGTGGACAAGGTCCTCAATCTCAAGAAAACAGTCAAGATCGCCCTGGTTGGTAAGTATGTGGAACTGCAAGATGCCTATATCTCAGTGGTTGAAGCCTTGAAGCACTCTGGCTATGCCAATGATGCTGCTATTGATCTGGACTGGGTCAATGCCAACGACCTGACTGCTGAAAATGTGGCTGACCGACTTGGTCAGGCTCAGGGAATTATTGTACCGGGAGGATTTGGCCAGCGTGGCACCGAAGGAAAAATTCAAGCCATTCGCTATGCTCGTGAGAACGATGTACCTATGCTGGGCGTCTGTCTGGGTATGCAGCTGACCTGTGTCGAGTTTGCTCGCAATGTCCTTGGACTAGAAGGTGCCAACAGTTTTGAATTGGACCCAGAAACCAAATATCCAATCATTGACATTATGCGTGATCAGATTGGCGTGGAAGACTTGGGAGGTACCCTCCGCCTCGGTCTCTATCCAAGCAAGCTCAAGCGTGGCTCCAAGGCTGCAGCAGCTTACGACCACCAAGAAGTTGTCCAGCGCCGCCACCGCCACCGTTATGAATTTAACAACGATTTCCGTCAGCAATTTGAAGAGGCAGGATTTGTCTTCTCTGGCGTATCACCAGACAACCGCTTGGTTGAAATCGTTGAAATTCCAGCAAATAAATTTTTCGTAGCTTGTCAGTATCACCCAGAACTCCAATCGCGACCAAATCGACCAGAAGGGCTCTACACAGCCTTTGTAACGGCTGCGATTGAAAATC
This sequence comes from uncultured Streptococcus sp., assembly GCA_945864085.1. GTDB lineage: Bacteria > Bacillota > Bacilli > Lactobacillales > Streptococcaceae > Streptococcus. The sequence continues at coordinate 3,692 of CAMBAD010000047.1, read as the reverse complement.
AATAAACAAGAGAAAAACAAACTTTTCAGTAGGACCTTGAAATATTTTTGAAAAAAGTATTGACAAGCCCCCATCTCCGTGATATACTAAATCTTGTGTTGAGCGGGGATGGCGGAATTGGCAGACGCGCAGGACTAAGGATCCTGTGACCGCTTTAGGTCGTGTGGGTTCAAGTCCCACTCTCCGCATAAGTAGGCTAGCTTCGGCTAGTCTTTTTTGCATTTGTAAGGTATTGAAAAATCATGTGAAACTTTCCCAAAACTCTACAGTTACAGCTGGCAATTTTGAAATAAAAATGGTAGAATAAAGGAGTATGAGGGATTTCCTCAAAAAATATTAGGAGGCTATCAGAATGCCATTAGTTTCAGCAGAAAAATTTGTCCAAGCAGCCCGTGACAACGGCTATGCAGTTGGTGGATTTAACACAAACAACCTTGAGTGGACTCAAGCTATCCTGCGTGCAGCAGAAGCTAAGAAAGCTCCAGTTCTTATCCAAACATCTATGGGTGCAGCTAAGTACATGGGTGGTTACAAAGTAGCTCGTAACTTGATTGCAAACTTGATTGAATCAATGAACATCACAGTTCCAGTTGCAATCCACCTTGACCACGGTCACTACGAAGATGCACTTGAGTGTATCGAAGTTGGTTACACTTCTATCATGTTTGACGGTTCACACCTTCCAGTAGAAGAAAACCTTGCAAAAGCAAAAGAAGTTGTAGAATTGGCTCATGCTAAAGGTATCTCAGTTGAGGCTGAAGTTGGTACTATCGGTGGTGAAGAAGACGGTATCGTTGGTACTGGTGAATTGGCTCCAATCGAAGACGCAGTAGCAATGGTTGCAACTGGTATCGACTTCTTGGCAGCAGGCATCGGTAACATTCACGGTCCATACCCAGCAAACTGGGAAGGTCTTGACCTTGACCACTTGCGTAAATTGACTGAAGCTGTACCAGGTTTCCCAATCGTATTGCACGGCGGTTCTGGTATTCCAGATGAGCAAATCCAAGAAGCTATCAAATTGGGTGTTGCTAAAGTCAACGTTAACACTGAGTGCCAAATCGCATTTGCGAACGCAACTCGTAAATTTGCAGCAGCTTATGAAGCGAACGAAGCAGAATACGACAAGAAGAAACTCTTCGACCCACGTAAATTCTTGGCTGACGGCGTAAAAGCTATCCAAGCCTCTGTTGAAGAGCGTATCGACGTATTCGGTTCAGCGAACAAAGCTTAGTTTTACTGCAAAGGAATCAACGATTTCGAGCAAATAAAGCATAATCAAAATACATAAAACGGGATTTCATAAGAAGTCCTGTTTTTTATTATTACACCAACTATAGTCTGGCAGCAAGATTCTGCTTATGGCTCCAATGCCTCGCCGAACCATAATAGCTAGAGTAATTATTTGTTGAGCTAAAAGGTTCTATTCCCAGCCCCTGTCTATGTGGCTGGATTATCGACAGTCCTAATTTCCAGCCTCACCTAGACTAGGGAAGCAGCACATTACCTTTAACTGCGAAATATAAAGCACATCTAAACAATTTCAAAGTCCAACAAGTATCATTAAGTTGAAAAATGGCATTTTTCACTAAGTATAAAATCATTCTCTTATCTTTCAGACATGTCTTGTAACGATTTTATTTTTCAGTTATAATGAAGAAAAAGATTAAGAACCTGTATTCACGGTTCGGTACTTTCATCTAAGGATAATTTTTCAGCTCCTCATCGTTCGTTTTTTTCAAAATACAGTCAGTATTCCCTCAAAAAACTGCCTTGATTAGCGAAAAAACTATTTCTTATATAAAAGCACGCTGCTTGTGAGTACAGGTTCTAAGAAAAGATGGGTGTGTTAGATGAATCAAGGGAAACAATATGGTTTAATAACCGCTATTGCAATGATTGTCGGCGTGGTGATTGGCTCAGGTATCTACTTTAAGGTTGATGACATTTTGAATTATGCCGGAGGGAATGTCGGCCTAGGCATGCTTATTATTGCCTTGGGATCTTTTGCTATTGTTTTTGGCAGTCTTAGCATTTCAGAATTGGCGATTAGACATTCAGAAGCAGGGGGAATCTTCTATTATTATGCTTACTATATTCACCCAGGATTAGCTGCTGCCCTGGGTCTGTTCACTGCTTATGTATACTTACCGACAGTGATTGCAGTAGTTGCTTGGGTTGCGGCCATTTTTACCCTAGGTAGTCAATCCAGTTTGGAGGCTCAAGTCCTCTTAGCAGCCTTTTATCTAGTCATTCTGACGGTGTTAAATATTTACTCCAAGTGGTTGGCGGGCCTATTTCAGTCGCTATCTACTATTATAAAAGTTATTCCTCTCTTGGCTATTGCCCTAGTTGGCCTTTTTTGGCAGTCGGATGTTTCGCAAGAAGCTACAATGACCTCTGTTCCTGTTGGGTTAGGCTGGCTTTCTGGCTTGGTCCCGCTCTATTTTGCCTATGATGGTTGGACGGTCGTTGCCAGTATTGCACCAGAGATTAAGAATCCCAAAAAAAATCTGGCCCGAGCTTTTATATTTGGCCCAATGCTTATTCTAGCTCTCTATCTGTCCTTCTTTTATGGACTCAATCGAATTTTGGGACCAGATTATATTTTGGCAGTTGGTAATGATGCTGTAATTCATGCGATAGAACTGTTATATGGAAAACTCATTAGTAAGATTCTTTTATTGGTTATCATCATTGCTGTCTTGGGTGTATCAAATGGAATGCTGTTGGGTACCATGCGCTTACCGCAGGCCTTTGCTGAATTTGGTTGGATAAACAATGCCAAGTTTGCAAAAATTAATCTGAAATACCAATTATCCATTCCTGCCAGTATATCTGTTGCGGTATTGACCTTGTTTTGGTTGGCTGTTCACTATTTCGTCAGCAAATTTAACCTACTACCAGGTAGTGACATTAGTGAAATCACCATTGTCTTTAACAATTTGTCCTTCGTCTTCCTCTACTTAATAGTTTTCAACTTCTATCAAAAAGGTCTTGTTCGGAACAAACTAACAGGATTGATTTCTCCTATACTCGCAGTAATATCTGCCTTGATTTTGCTAATCGGTGCTCTTCTCACCAATTTTAAAAATGCCTCTCTCTTTTTGATTTTCTGCCTCCTCTTTTGCCTAGCTGCTTTTACTTATTACACAAAAACATCTAGTAAAACAACAACTGACGGTCTATCAAACAGGAAGCCCAAAAAATAACTAGCGTTTCTATTGCCAAATGCTTGTCTTTTTGGTAGAATGTTTAGGTATGTGGTGCTAGCACATCCGTAAGAAACTATGTAGGAGGAAAACACAATGGCTAAAGTATGTTACTTTACAGGTCGTAAAACTGTTTCAGGAAACAACCGTTCACACGCAATGAACCAAACCAAACGTGCAGTTAAACCAAATCTTCAAAAAGTTACTGTTCTGATTGATGGTAAACCTAAGAAAGTTTGGGCTTCAGCTCGTGCCCTTAAATCAGGTAAAGTTGAACGTGTCTAATCCGAAAGAGCCGAAAGGCTTTTTTCTTTTTATGTAAAAAGCCACCACCACCTCCCCCGCCGGTCTTCATATCTGTAAAGGTCTATCTCTCTTTTTGGTCATAATCAGGCGATTTGGTTAACCAAAACACAGCGCACCCCCTTCAAACCAGAGAAAAACCAGTGGATCCCGCTCTCAGATAAGGCTCCACTGTTT
>CAMBAD010000046.1 GCA_945864085.1 uncultured Streptococcus sp. | reverse complement strand
GATACAGGCAGCACTCCGTCTACTCCAGATACAGGCGGTGACGCAGGCAGCACTCCGTCTACTCCAGATACAGGTGGCGACGCAGGCAGCACTCCGTCTACTCCAGATACAGGCGGCGATACAGGCAGCACCCCGTCCACTCCAGATACAGGTGGCGACACAGGCAGCACTCCGTCTACCCCAGATACAGGCAGTGACACAGGTAACACTCCAACCACTCCAGATACAGGTGGCGATACAGGCAGCACCCCGTCTACCCCAGATACAGGCGGTGACGCAGGTAACACTCCGTCTACTCCAGATACAGGCGGTGACACAGGCAGCACCCCGTCCACTCCAGATACAGGCGGTGATACAGGCAGCACCCCGTCTACCCCAGATACAGGCGGTGATACAGGCAGCACTCCAACCACTCCAGATACAGGTGGCGACACAGGCAGCACCCCGTCTACCCCAGATACAGGCGGTGACGCAGGTAACACTCCAACCACCCCTGGCGATAGTGGTTCAGTTGATACTGGCACTCCTCCAACGGATACTCCTGCAGACACACGGACGCTGGTCAATGAAGCAACTGGAGTAAGATTAGACCTGCAAGCAGGTGAAAATCCAGCCATTGCAGGAGCAAGCATTGTCCACATAGAAAGGCCGGAACAAGCTCCAGCAATCTTGACTGGACAGGACTATGACCTGTTTGACATCGAGTTGCTAGATACCAATGGTCAGATCGTTGATAATAGCTATCCAGTGAAGGTGACCCTTCCAGTAGACCCAGGCAAGTCAGTGGATCGCGTGATTTACCTGCCAAACGCACATACGGAAGAATCCTTAGACTTCCAAGAAGTTCAGGTTAGTCAGGCAGATGGCAGCTTGACCAAGGCTATTGTCTTCACTGCAGCTCACTTCAGTGCTTATGCTATTGTTTACAAACCTATTGAAACACCACCAGCTCCTGACAGAGAATCTGGCAAAGAGCCAACGTTACCGAGCCTCAACCTGTCAGCAATTCAAGCAAGTCACCCAACAGTGACTAAAAAAGATGAAAAAGCTAGCTTGCCAAATACAGGTGTAGCCAGCAATGTTACTCTGACAGCACTCGGTTTCCTAGGTCTAGTGGCAGCAGCCAAACTACGCCGTCAGCGTCAGTAGGAACGGGTAAGAACTCGACCAATGACATAAGAGTTTGCCAACAAGTCTTCATTTCTAGTTGTTGAGCTCCAACTGTTTGAAGAGAACATCAAAAATAGAAAGGGCTGGAAAAGCGGTTCCTCCTTAGCTACCTTCCAGTTTCTTCGAGCAAAAAGGCTTAGAATCAAGGTTTTTAAAACACGATTCTAGGCCTTTTGCTGTTTCTTTTGGTGACATACAGCGCCTTCTCAGAAGTATTGCAAGTAACCGCCCTATAACAAGGTACTTGAAAAACGTTCCAAAGTCTGCTTGACTCAGGAACGTTGTTTCTATTTACACTTATTCTGAATTCTTTCAGCCCATGGTAAATAAGCCTCTAGAACCACCTTTTTAGCGAGAGTGTCCTCGTTCGGTAAATTATCTAGAAGTTAAGAAAAAGCTATATCCAACCAGTCGTGGTATTTATGTAACAATTTGAAAACGTTGATACTACTAGCTTTTTGAAAAAATGTTTATTGTTGATATTGTCATAACTCGGTGTGGTTGTCGGGGAATTGTCGGGAAGAAGTCGGGGAAAATTATAGAACTTTCTTGTCAAATAGATCGGTAACATTATGTGCTCGTTCTTCTTTGATGTGGGTATATTGTTTGGTTGTTTGAAGGCTTGCATGCCCAAGGAACTGCATGACATCTTCTGGTCTAGCTCCAGCAATGAGTGATTGAGTGGTGAAGAAGTGACGCATAATGTGTGGAGTGATATAGATGCCACATTCCTCGCTTACTCGTTTAAAAATTTTGTTTAAAAAAGCAGGTCTTTCCAAATAGTATTTATTATTCTTTATTCGGATACTCAGGTAATCCTTTTCCTGTTCAACAATGACATCTGCTTTCTTTTTGACTTGTTTTGCTGCTTCCATGATCTGCAACAATAGCTCACTGCCTCTGTCATTTAAAACGATGTAACGCACAGAACTTTCTGTTTTTGTTCTTCCAGCACCACCTTTTGTCCTGTTGGAACGAGAGTCTCTTATATTTAAGACTGCTCGATTATCCGAATTGAAAGTAACATCCATGAACCTGATACCACAGACTTCCCCACGTCTAAGTCCAAAAATAGTCAGGTAGACAAATCCAAAATGTGTGGTCGATAGTAATTCTTCTGCGGTTTTTATCCACGTTTGAAAATCGTCGATTTTTAACTCTTTATTAAGAGGTTCTAACTCTGATTCCCCAAGATAAATACCAGACAATTTATTTTGTCTAAGATTTCCATTTTTGACGGCATCGTTTAAAATGGAATTCAACAGTCGATTACTGGTAAGCACACTATTTCTGCGGTACTGGCCAAGCATTTCTGCCAGATGTTCTTCATAATCGTTGCGATTTATTTTTTTAAGCGGGAGGTTTCCCCACTTTTCTTGTATCATGGTACGATAAATGCCTGCGTTAGTGTAGATGGAAGTATCATTCCATTGACCTGTTTTTTCTTTCTTTGCTGAGTAGATTTCCCAGTATTCATTTAAAGTCAGTTCTAGGTTGACATCCATTTCATCATGATAGATTCTTTCTTCAATATCTCTCAGAATTCTCTGGGCGTCCTTCAAGCTGCGTAGTCCGCTCTTGGTAAATTCTTTCTTGTCGCCATTGACAACATATCCTCTGCGGACATAGTAGCGCAATCCTTTCTGGGTTTCGTACGTAAAAATATTTGGGTATTTTGTTTTTGTATATTTCATTCTCATTTCCTTTCTGTAAGACCAATCTGGACAAGGTTTTTTTGAAAGGATATTGGCATGACCTCCTTTGATATGATATAATAGAGTACGCAAAAGGTCCGGCTGATAGCTGGTCTTTGCTTATTAGGTTACCCTGCACTTCGGCTTTGGTCGGTTGGAAGTGTGGGGGCTTTTTTTATTTTTAGATATATTTGCTTATGACGACTAGAATTTCTTTTGAGTAATTTGAGACTTCGAGAGGTGATTTGATTTCAAATGTCCCCGTATCTCTAATCTCGATTGTTGATTTGCTAGAGTTGGAACGGTACCGCAATACCCATTTTTTGATATTGTTATCAATTAGGACATTAAAATAGCTTTTGTTATCTCTGTAGAACACCCTCTCTGGATCAATCGTATCCTTGGCCAGAACTTTTACGACAGTATAGACTTCTAGTTCCTCTGGAGTAGTGATTACCTCATCAACTTCACGAATTTCTTCTACAGGTTCTGTCGGAGTATTGTCAACAGCAGGAGTTTTGGTCTCAATGTTTGTATTGAGTGCAGCACTCAATTTTTCGTTCACTCTCTCAGTGATAAATTGGTTGAAACCTTTTTTGATTATCGGTTTAAATGTAGCCAATACATTTTGAGTAATGCGACCTTCGTAAATTTCGGACGAGAGGTATTTTACGAAATTGTCAGACGGCTCGTTGATATTTTCATTCAAAAAACCTTTGAGAATGTTGAGATACTTGAGTTCAGAGGCTGAAGAGACGATGTTATCAATATCAAAGTTTGCTTTGTGGAATTTGGTAATTTCAGAGAATTGGTTATCTTTGATATTTGTAATATCGATTGTCAAGAACGGAGTTGAGTCCATCTTGTTAGGCTCATCAAGGTCAGTATAAAATTTATACTCTTTTCCGTTAGTCAAGATACCAAATTTTGATGCTGTTGTGCCGAAGTATCGGAATAGCTGAGAGTCGTGCTTTGTCAGATTCTCAGTGATAGATTTGCATTCCACTAAAATCTGCGGAAGTCCATCTATAATGATTGCATAGTCAACCTTTTCGCCCTTTTTAATACCAACATCAGCGGTAAATTCAGGCATAAATTCGAGTGGATTGAAGATATCATATCCAAGTGATTGAAAGAATGGCATAATAAAAGCATTCTTTGTTTGTTCTTCATTTGTGATATTTGCCTCTAAATCAATTACACGTTTACCCAATTGTTTTAGGTCGCTCTTGATTTTATCTAGTTCCATGCGTCAACTCCTTATCTAATACTTCAGCTTTTTACGTGGGTCAGTTTTGCACATATTTTATCCAACTAAATTCAAATACTCTTCCTTGACCATGGCCTCATCAGCTATGGTCTTTAATTTGTACTTTTCCATAAATACCAGGTAATTAAATTGAGTACGATCCTCAGCAATTTCTAATTCTTCCTTCAAAAGATGGTGGATCATACTTCTATTTGCGTCAAGTTCACATCTCTCTCTGAAGAGTTGATACTGGTATGGAAAGTGATTTCTATGCTGTAACTCGTGTAGGGCGACTTGTTTTTGCTCTTGCTCAGACAAATTCACATCAACCCCTAAGACCTTGGCTATTGGATTGTAAAATCCTGAACTATGCCAGTCGCTGGCATCGAACAGGCACAATTCCACTCCAAACTCTTTACAGAGTTGGTCTAGTTTCATAGGCAATTAGTCCTTCTGTTTATTTTTGAAGTGTGCAGATAGCACCGCAGTGATGAAATCTATATCGTCTTCATCAAGTGGTCTACCATCAAATAGCATGGTGTGGGCAGCGGCTTCTCTCAAGTCCACAACTTGACCATCAATGACAGCTGTTTCATCGCTGGCAATCCGTGGGTTGTCGGTCCGTCCGAGCAGGTAGTCTGTCGATACGTTGAAGTAGTCGGCGATTTCTGCAATTCGTTCAGCATTTGGTTTTTTCGTCTTTAAATTATAGATTGTATTCCGACTATATCCCAGTCGTTCTTCTAACTTATTGATTGAAATCCCCTGCCTGTCAGCTAGTTCCTTTATTTTTTCAAACGTTGGAAACATTGATTTATCAACCTTTCTAAGAGATTGACAAAAAATATTGAAATAAATTGATTAAAATACTTGACATAAGTTAATCAATAGATTACAATAGTTTTTGTAAAGTTAAAGAGTTAGTGAAAACAAAAGTTAAAACTAATTCAAAAAATAAAAGCTTTGGCGAGCAGATTGTATTGATTGAACGATGTTTTATCAAGTATTTTCTTTATGGTTTTATTTTAATCTATAGATTATTTTTTGTCAATCATTTTACTAACTTTTTAACTAATTTTATAGAAAGGAGGAGGAATATGAGCCAACAACATCAAAAATGGCTGAATTTAGTCAAGGAGCGGATGAAGCAAAAAGGTTGGAATCGTTCGGACTTGGCTCAAGTAGCAGGAATATCACCAGCTATGGTAACTCGATTGCTTAATGAAGGACATGGAAGTGACGAACTAAAAAAACACATTTCTGATAAGCTCGGTATCCGAGAGCCGTGGGAATTGTTTGAATGTCGATAGGAAGGAAATGAATGGAATTTCAAATCGTTAACTTCTTTCTATCGTTGCCCGATCAAAAGCGGATATGGGGAGAATTGTTCTTGCTGGTTGCTATGAGGGTTATGAACCCGAAGGACAATCAAGACATGACTTTGACCAGGATTGTTACCGAGAGGTCAGACGGTAAGAGGAAGACTGTTTATAAACTAGAAATTGATACGGAGGAATAGTATGGAATTACAAATTATTAATCAACAGGAAGTTCTAGGGAAGAGTTTCACGATTTACGGCACTTTAGAAGAGCCATTGTTTTTAGCCAAAGATGTGGCTGATTGGATTGGACATAGCAATCCTACAGAAATGCTAAAAGGTATTGATGAGGATGAAAAGCTGACCTCAACAATTCTTAGGGCAGGTCAAACACGAGAAGTCAACTTGCTAACCGAAAATGGTTTGTATGAAGTTCTTATGCAATCCCGAAAACCTATTGCCAAACAGTTCAAAAAGCAAGTTAAGCAAATTTTAAAATCTATCCGCAAGCATGGCATGTATGCAATTGATAATCTACTGGATAATCCAGATATGGCAATCGCAGCTTTCCAAAAGCTGAAGGAAGAACGTCAACTTCGATTACAAGCTCAAGAGGAATTAGCCCAGAAAAACCAAATTATCCAAGAGTTGCAACCAAAAGCGACTTATTATGATTTGATTTTGCAGAGTGAGTCACTTGTGGCTATCTCAGTGATTGCTAAAGATTATGGCATGAGTGCTAAGAAACTCAACAGTTTACTTCACGAGCTCAAAGTGCAGTTCAAGCAAGGTAGCACATGGCTTTTATATCAGAAGTATGCTAACAAGGGTTACACCCAGTCCAAGACCCATACTCTTGATGCAGAACGTAGCAAGATGCATACGTACTGGACACAAAAAGGTCGTTTGTTTATCTATGATCTGCTGAAAAATAAAAAAGGCATCCTGCCACTGATTGAGCAAGATGAGGTGGCTTAAATACAAAAAACCACTGCGGGAACAGTGGCATACCAAAATATTCACTTAAATTATAACACAGGAGGCCTATTATGGACAAGATATTTGTTGACTTGTCCGACTGGATAAAATCAATAATAAGAGACGTTGTAAACGAGATTTTACTAGAAAAGGACAACGACGATGGTTTCCCAGAAATGATGAATCGAAAGGATTGCATCAGATTTCTAAAGGTAGACGGGACCGTCTTTGATAAATACAGAAAATTACCGAATTTCCCTAAAGAACAAGAGGGAACAAAATGGAAGAAAAGAGCCATTAAAATTTGGCTTAGCGAAAAAGACTAAAAGACCAATCTGGACAAGGTCTAAAGCGAGGAAATAATTTATGACAGAAGCAATTATGACATTAAGTTTATTCGCAGTGCCAGTTTTGGCAGGTGCGTTAGTGGAACAGCGGAAAGCTGAGAAGGAGCGGATGAAGCGTGAATTCGAGGAAATCCGTCGCAGAGATTACCTGTACGGCTTTAAAGCTGGCATGGGGTATCAGAATACCTGCAACAAAGAAACGGCTCGTAACGGGCTAAAACGGAATGCCCAGCAAGTCGACGAGGAGGTTGCGCGGTATGCAGGATAAACACACAACAGTTGAAATCAGTGTTGAAGAATATATTCAACTTCGGAACAAGGTAAACGACTTACAGACAGAGAATCGATTTTTAAGAACGATTGTTGATTCTGTGGCAATTGTGATGAAGAATAGCGGGATGGTGAGGTAAGGAAGATGACACAAGCGGAACGCATTAGGGAATATTTTAAACAACATCCAGCTGCTAGCTATGATGAAGTGGCTGAAGCACTCAAAATACCAAATGGTAATGTTCGGACGAATGTGTCCAAAGACATCAAGGCTGGGCGGTGCGTCCGCTTGGAAGACAAGTCATTGGACTACTCGATGCACTACATCAAGAATGAAGCTCTTGCTGATCTAATCAATTGGAAAAATGATACCAGACGGGAATGGGTCAATATGCTGACAAGAGCAGCAGAAAAGGAAACAGATAACAATACAATGCGGTTGCTTATCAAAGAAGCTAATAAACTAATGAAAGAGGTAACGGAATGAAAAGATTTAATGGAGCAAAGGTCAGAGAACTAAGAGAGAAAAAAGGGTGGTCACAACAATTTCTTGGAGATTGTGTGAATATCAACCAAAGGACTATTTCTGATATTGAATTGAATAGAAATAAAACGGAACTTGAAGAATGGGCCATTCTTGCATTCTCAAAAGTGTTCTGTGTTTCAAAAGAATTCTTCTTTGATGATGCTGAAAATATTATTACTAATTATAAACCTAGTGGTTCTAGGAATTACAGGCCAGCTTTTAAACCTCATAAGATGAAGTTGTCAGATATTCGTGAGCTAACAAAGGCAAGAGTTGATGTTTTTAATGGCAGTTATTATGAGATTGATGATTATCTGGAAGTTTTTGATGATGCTGAGGTTAAAGCAATAAGAACAGAGTTAGCACAGACAATAACAAGTTATTATCGTAATAATGATTTGATTGATGAAGATACTGAAACAGAGTCAGTGATTGTATTGGAGGTAGAAAAAAATGGCTAGTTTATACGAACTAACTGGAATCTTTAAGCAGATTGCAGAAATGGAAGGTGTTGATGAAGAAACCAAGCTGGATACGCTTGAATCTATTGACTGGACGGAACAATTTGAAGAAAAGGTTGAAAACACTGTCAAGGTCATCAAGAACAAAGAAGCTGAGAAGAAACAGCTCAAAGAAGAGATTGACCGTCTGACTGCTCGTCACAAATCAATTGAAAGTGACATCACACGACTCAAAACAGGTCTGCAAGGTGCATTTGAAATCACAGGACATGACAAAGTTAAGACTTTGCTATTTACCGTAAGCTTGGCAAAAAATCAACCGTCAGTCGTGGTTGATGAAGAGTTGTTGCCGAAAAAGTATTTTGTGATTACGAAAAAACCTGACAAAAATGCTATCAAAGAATTGTTGAATGCAGGCAAGAAGGTCAAAGGTGCAGTATTGCAAGAGAGTAGAAGTTTGAGGATTAGATAATGGAATTGATGAATAAAACTAGGATTACAGAATCCTTAGCGGTTGTTATCGGCCCACAGTCGGTAGATGTATTGACGACGGAAGGTTTTCAATTTGATGTTGCAATCAGATTTGTAAAAATTGATGAAACAAATCTGGATCAAGGGAATGAGAAGCCTGTATTTACTCCAGAATATAAATTGGTGACTGTTGCTAAGTACAAGGAAAAACCGATTTTCGAGGACGAAGATGACCTCAAGAAGTTTGAAAAACAATCCAAAGAAATAAGAACCCTATTTGCATTTGCAAAAGCGAATAAACAAAATTGGTTTAATACTGCGTTATTTGAAGGTGTGTTGACAGAAAAGGTTGGTGTTTGATGAAAATACTTGCGATTGATCCATCAAGCAACCGAATTGAAACATCTACAACAGGAGTAGTCTTGCTAGACAATGCCAGGTTGGTTGATAGCTGGGTGGTGTCCTACGGGATGAAAGGTTTTGCTGATTGGTTTCATGAAGTTGGGAATAACCTAGAAATTGACACAGTTGTCATTGAACAGTTTGAAGCTAGAGACAATGACAAGTCAAAAGATAATTCAGTTCTTGAAACCATTGCCTATATCCAGCTTTGCTATCCTGATGCCGTTTTTCAGCGGAATGCAGGATACAAGTCGGACATTCCAGATGATTTGTTGAAAGTGCTTAATCTTTGGAAGTTCAAGAAGTCACACCACCAGGACATACGAGCAGCTGCAAGGCTAGGTCTATTCTGGGCTATGAGAAACGACATTGAGGAAGTAGTGAATGATATTGGGAAGGTGGTGAGTGAGCATAGGAATAACACTAAGAAAATGGCAGGCTGAAGCTGTCAAGAGAAGTGACTGGGTCACCAATGGAATATTCTTGGAAGCGTTGGGAGGTCGTGGGAAAACTATTTGTGCTCTTGAGATTTGCAAGCACAAGCAAGCAAAATCAGTTGTCGTTGTCAATAATCGCTTGTCCATCTTAGATGGCTGGATGGAAACAATCTCTCGCGGTGGTTATGATAAAGGAATGGCTTTCAAGGTTATCACAGATAGGAAGTTACAGGATCTGGTCAAAAAAGGGAAACTGCATTGTGATGTTTTGATTATCGACGAATGGCAGAATATGTCATCGGAAAAAAATGTCGCTGCCTATGCCAAAATTAAACGGTCTTATACTATTGGACTTTCTGCAACTCCAGTCAGAAAGAGAGGGCTGAATTTTTATCCGCTCGAAAAAGTCATCTTTGGGCAGGCTAAACCAAACCACAAATTTGATTGGCAGAAGGTCCACGGCAAAATGGTCTATGATGCGTATGCTTATTCCAAAGAAAAATGGCAGGACTTTTTAGACTATGATTCCTATGTCAATAACCTACCAAACTTTTTCCGCTGGGAAGAGATTGAAGAAATTGAGAACGCTACAGAAAACAATGGCTTTGAAACCAAGTTTTACCCTGTAACTGTTGACACAGGCAATCCTGAACTGTTAGCAGAATTTAGACTGCTGAACCTGGTCACAGTCGAAGGTGACACGGCAATGGCCAAGCAGTCATTTGGTCGTAAGACTTTTGAACAATATTTGAATCAAACGGGTGTTGCAGTGGATTTTCCAAAGCTAAAACCAGTCAATGCTGACACACCGCTCATGTTCAAACTAGATGGTTTGATTGAGAGGGCACCACATGACATGCTAATTGTCAGCAAGTCTAAGCAGATTGTGAACGTCATTCATGAACGACATCCAGACCTTGGTATTTGGACAGGGGATGTCAAAGAGGGACTTGACAGGAAAGTGGTAGTTGCTACCAGTCAAGTTCTGGGAGTTGGTGTAGACGGTCTGCAACACAAATACCAAACAATCGTCGTGCTGGATCCAGTAGATGAGTCTTCTGGTGGGTATGATGACTACCGTCAGTTGCTCTGGCGGATAACAGGAAGTCGTCAGCAGCATGATGTGAATGTGATTGAATTTTATTATAAGGAGAAGTAGATGTTTAAACTACCAGCAAACAAACCACAGGTCCCTGTGGATACACCACGGAATTTCTTTTTCTACGGTGCGACCATGAGCGGAAAATCCTATTTGGCCAATGAGTTTCCGAATCCAATTATTTTAAATACGGACGGAAACGCAAGTGCTAATAGTGTACCAGCAATCCAGTTGGTCAATGAGAAAGACCAGTCAGGGCGTATTACCAAGTCAGTGATTGAGCAGTTGAGCGAAATCTTACTAGCATTGCAAACGCAGAAACATACTTACGAAACAGTAGTCGTTGATGTTATTGACGATGTGATTGACATGATCAAGATTGCAGTATGTGGACATTTCGGAGTTAAGGCGCTTTCTGAAGTACCTTATGGAAAGGCTAGTGATTATTTTAATCAAGCACTAACGGAATTGGTCATAGATCTTAAGTCGTTACCTGTCAATGTTATTTATATCAGTCGTGAAGTAAGTATCTATGATGAAAAAGGGAAAGTGACAGAAAAAATCCCTAGTTTGAAAGAAAAGTATGTCAATCTCATCAATGGCAACTCGGACTTGATGATCCGTACTGAAAAACTTGGGAACAACTACAATCGGGAAGTCGTCCGAAAACGGAAGACGTACAAATCTGATCAGATTGATGATAAGGCAATCTTAAAGATTTTACAAACTATTGATGGTGCAGTTGTGATGACTAGCAAACCTGCAAAAGCTAAATCGGCAGAGAAAAAACAGGAAACAGCTGCTGAAGAAGATATTTTTTAAGAATAAAGGAGAATACATATGAGTCTATTAGATATTGCAAAACAGTTGAAAGCGAACGGATACAACCCACGAGAAGACAAGGTCAACAATGGCAACCAGCATTTGCCGGGCGGTGAATATCCAGTAGTATTGTCAGGGGTTGAAGCCCGTGTTGCAGATAGCACTTGGGAATCTATCAACTATGCTTTTGAAGTTCGTGATCCAGATAGCCCGTTCAATGGTCGGACGCAGTATGTCGGCATGGGTACTTTGACTGAATGGGTCAAGAATGGTAAGACCATGGACCTGACAAGCATGGTTGAAACCACGGTCAAATTTTTCCATAAGGCTTTAGAATTGGCTGATGATAAAATGGTTGGTTCTGACCTTGAGGACAACAAGACCATGGAAGAAGCCCTTAAACGTAAAGCGGTTGGGACTAAGTTTATCTTAGTTATCGGCGAATATACCAAACGTGACAAGTCCATTGGCTACAATTACGACTTGGAAGTGTATCCAGGGGCAAAAACAAGTGAGCCAGTAGATATTGCTGATGATGACTTGCCCTTTTAAACTAAAAAGTTTCAGGCAAATCTGTGCTAAATAGGAGAAATTAGAATGAGTAAACTTAAAGGCTATCGGGTCATGTTAGGGCTAACCCAGCAAGCTATGGCGGACAAGCTAGATATTTCTTTGCAGTCATACAACAACAAAGAAACAGGCAAGACCCCATTCAAAGACAAGGAAAAGAAAGCAATCAAGACCATTGTCGCAGAAGTTAAGCCAGACATCACAATTGATGAACTATTTTACAGTTAGAAGGAGTAGTTATGCCGTCAATGAAAGAATATGCCTTGCAGTATCAAAAGCTTGGATTTGCGGTCATACCTATTCATCCGCATAAGAAAAGACCTCTGATAGAATTTGCGGATAAGCCAGCGATGACGGCCGAAGAAATCGAAACTTTTTGGGACGGTTATCCCAATGCCAACATTGCTTTTCGTACAACAAACTTCTTTGTGATCGATATTGACAAGCACGGCAAGTCCAATGGTTTTGAGTCCTTGAAAAAATGGAAACATCTAGGATTGATTGAACCAACCCTGCAAGCGAAAACAGCGAGTGGCGGCAAGCATCTTTTTTACTTTAAGCGTGATGATTGCCCTATCTCACAGATGATTGGTTTCTTACCTGGTGTTGACATCAAGGCTCACGAAAACAACTATGTCTTGGTTGCTCCTTCGGCAACTGACAAAGGGCAGTACGAGTGGGATTTGGAAAAGTCTAAGGAAGGCGGTACAATGGTCACCCCTTCCAAGGAACTTATCCAAGCTATCAAAAAGCAGTACGGGGACACTCACGGTTACAGGTACGACGGTACTGATGGACTGAGAGATATTGCCAGACGGTCGGTCAGTCGAGATAAGACCATGACAACAGAATTATTTGAAACCATTGCTATAGGCTTTGGTGATGAGGGTGGTCGAAATGACAAGTTGGCCAGTTTTGTTGGTGGATTGCTCTTTCGGGCTGTTGATGATGACATTGTATTGCAGTTAGCCAAAATAGCAAACACAAACAGTCCCAATCCCTTATCGGATAGAGAGGTAACGAGGACAGTTGAAAGTATGATTAAGAAAGACAGGAGGTGAGCACTATTGGTGATGTAGTAAGTATTGATAGTCAACCAAAATTTATTCTAACAGGAAACGGTGCTATCAAGTCATCTAGTCCGGTCAATGTGCTCTTGTCTTTCAAGGCAGATGACCAGCTAGGGCAATACCTTAGACGGAATGACTTTTCACAGGAATATGAGTTCACACAAGATGTGAAGATTGGCCGGACAACTTTCAAGCAAGGCGAACTTCCAGCGAATTTCAACAGCGTTGTGACGGTCTACTTCGAGAATGTCTTGGGGATTGTGTACTCGGACAAGGCTTTCAAAGCTGGTTTCGAAACCTTTATGTCTGAGAGGTCCTATAATCCAGTCTTGGATTATATGGAAAAGGCTGCGTCAAATTGGGACGGTAAGAAGCGGATTGCTCGCATACTTCAAGTCTATCTTGGTGCTGATGACAATCCATTGATCTCTAAAATCGCTCAGATGTGGTTGGTTGGGGCAGTTGCCAAGGTCTATGACCCCTATGTGAAATTTGACTATGTTTTGGATTTGGTCGGTGGCCAAGGTGTCGGTAAGACCTCCCTGCTTCAAAAGTTGGGTGGTCCATGGTACACAGATGCTGTGACGGATTTTGCCAACAAGGACAACTATGACGTTATGCTGAAGTCACTCATTGTCAATGATGATGAAATGGTGGCAAGCAACCGGATGAGCTTTGCGGAAACCAAGGCCTTCATCTCAAAGACTAGCCTACGCTATCGGAAGCCTTATATGAGCAAGACGGAGGAATTTGCCAAGAACTTTATTTTGGCACGAACAACCAACCAGAAGGAATATCTCAAGGATAAAACTGGTGAGCGTCGTTTCCTTCCAGTGTTGGCTGATGCTGCTAAGCAACGGAAACACCCAATGACGATTGAACCTCAGACGATTGAACAGATTTGGGGTGAAGCCGTGACGGTTTTCAAAGCTGGTGTTGATTTGATGTTTGATGATGAAACGGAAGATGAGTTGAACATCTACCGTGAAAAATTCATGTATCGTGATGAGGTTGAATTGCAGGTCTTGGAATATCTGGACATGCCGGTTCCTAGTAATTGGGAAAAATGGCCAATCCAGAAACAACATCAGTACACGATGCGGTATTTCGATAATAGTCCTGAGTTTGAACCTGGGGAAAGTAGATTGTCGAAAGTATCAACAAGGGAAATGATGTACAACCTTTTTATGCGAAATTCAAATGACAGGAAGTTATCAACGAAGATTAACATGGTCATGGATAATCATCCTGATTGGGAGAAAAAAACCTATCGTATCGGTGCTAAAACAATAAAGGGTTTTGTCAAAAAAAGTTCGGTAACATGATTTGGACATCGGTAACATTTTTAAAAAGTTCGGTAACATTTTGGGACTTCGGTAACACAATCGGTAACACTGAAAACCCTTGATACTACTAGCTTTATTACTATTTATTTATATAATGTTACCGTGTTACCGATATATTATAAAGTTTATAAAAAATATATATATAAATAAAGAAAGCCTATAAAATGGGGATTTCTAAAAAATTTTTCCTACTTTTTCGATTTTATCGGTAACACGGTAACATACTTTGTTTTTGGAGGAATAAAAAATGATTTATGCTTGCACTTGTTCTGAATGCGAGGGACAAGAAGAACAATTTGATAATGTAAAAAAGCCCTCACATTATCAAGGACGGTTCGGACTTGAAGCTGTTGATGTCATCAAAAATTTTGCAGCCTGCCCGGAGCAAGAAGAAGGTTTTTACTGGGGGAACGCAATCAAATATATGTTGCGCTGGCACAGTAAGAATGGATTGGAAGACTTAAAAAAAGCACGTCAAAATCTTGATTGGCTGATTGAAGTGCTGGAGAAAAATAATGGTTGAACTAACTAGAAAATAAGCTGAGTTTGTTGAAATCATGAGGAAATCAATTCTTGATCCAGAAATACAGGAATTGACAAACAATCAAAATATGCTAAATGCAGCCCTGCTACTAGGATACGTTGTAAAGGAGGAAGTTGTACATGACTTGGACAGTGAGTGTGATATTTGATCACATGTTAGTAGATGAAACGCATTACTTCGAAAATGAAGCTGATGCCTTGAAATGTAAATCAGGCCTGGAAGCTAGGTATCGAGGTCAGCGGTTGTATAGTGTGAAGATGGAGGAAGTTGAGTGAAAGAAAATGATCCATTGGTTATAGTGACTCTGTGTCTGGTCGTCGCTTTGTTTGCAGCAGTAGTAGAAGTCAAAATATTGCGTGAACAAGTGAAAAAGCTGGAAGAACGTGAAACGGTTATTATCCACAAGGTTGATAATGCGGGCGTGACTATGGTTGGAAAAGTCACAGGGAAGGACATTATTGACGGTAGGTACTATGTAGAAATCGGTGCCTATGGCAAATTCCAGGTCACAAAGGGTCAGTTTGAAACGATCAAAATCGGTGATGATATTCCAGATTACCTACAAGGAAGGGGCAGTTGATGGCGAGTAAATATGTGAGATTGCATATCATGAAGCACGCTTTGGAACATTATATCAAGCGTGAAGGTGCTTCGGAGAAAGACATTAGACAGGAGAGAAAAGTACTGGATGATGTTGTTGAAGAACTTGAAAATTTTAAAGACTTTATCAATTCTGGGTGCTCAGGAGGTTGTTAGAGGTAATTCAAGGCCTCCCGACTGTCGCAGGTCGGTTGGTCATTCTGCCAAAAATAAATTAAAAAGGAGGACTCCTTTGTAGTTAAAGTCACATTATTGGACCAATGGCAGTACGGTCAGCCACAAATAAATTAAATAGAAAGTAATTGCAAATGGTATCATAGTCCAACTCCCTATTGTGGTACGGGTGGGGGACAAATATTACAAAATTGGAGGAATAAAACAATGTACGAAAATGAATATCAAGTAACAAAACGTCAGGTAGCAGTGGGTGCTACAATTATTGGACTTATTATTTTTGCAGTATTTTTTAGATTGACTGCGGTTGTAAAAATTCCAGCTAATACAGTCGGTGTCAAAGTCTCTGCTTTTAATGGTGTACAAGAAAAGACTTTACAAACTGGATACCATCTAAAAGTCCCATTTGCTGATAAGGTGTATAAATTACCGACATCAGTTCAGACCAAGACCATGGAAGCTATTACGACACAGACCAAGGATGGTCAGTGGTTGAATACCAATATTGATGTTAAATACAAGGTCAACAAGGCAGAGGCTATGACTGTATTTACCAACTACACAGATCTGGAAAACGTGAGTAACAGCGTTGTCGCTCCAGCTGTACAACGGGCCATTGAATCCGT
>CAMBAD010000045.1 GCA_945864085.1 uncultured Streptococcus sp. | reverse complement strand
ACCGTTTTGTCATCCAGTTCATAGACATCCTTGGTTTTTCCAGTATAGATTTTTTGCATTGTGAACTCCTTTTAACAAAGCTTATTGTTTTCAAAATTTACACTAACATTATACACGTTCTATGCTTATCAGCCTAACATTTTCCTGTTTTTCAAAAATAAAACAAGCAAAAAACGAACGATAGCAAATAAGGCTGGGCGCAAAACCCAACCTTATTTCGAATAAATCCTCTTCAACTAATCAAGGACAAGTAGAAAAACTGATACTCAATGAAAATCAAAATCAGACTAGCTCCAAAGGTTTGGGGAACCTTTGGAGGTTGGAGATAGAGCGAACGTAGTTCGTTTCTACTTACGCAGATAGAACCCTGTTACTATTTTGTTTCAAGGTAACAGGCTGAAAGGCTCCACTGGAGCCTTTCACTCATCAAATCAAGTCAACAACGTCTGATTTTGATTTTCGAAGAGTATTGCAATATCCGTAAGGCTGATATAGTCATTCTTAAAGTCTTCTGTATAAACCTCAATCGAAAATCCTTTTGCTTCTATTGTTTCTTTCTTTATTTTTGCCATCTTTTATCTCCTTCCTACCTTAGCACTCTTTACAGTAATCTATCTCCAATAAATCACTCTAAAGAATGCTAAGGCTCATAAATCTTCGTGTTTCAACCTTTGGTAGAGAATCTGAACCCCTTAATTTTCTAAGACTATTTGCCACTGTCATTATTATGACACGAAACCCCCAGCAGCCATCATAAATAGTCAACATTTCCGAAAAAAGGCTTCAAACTAGAGTTTGAGCCTTTATATATACACCATCTACTCTGGCATTTCCTTATAGCACCAGCTTGGTCTCCTGGTCGCGCCACAGACTTCCTACAAAATCTTGGTCCAAGTCCTTAATAAATGATGGTACCATGCGTTTAACAAATTTTTCTTTTTTTAATTTGGCCATTATATCATCCAAATGCAGCTGGTCTACATAGAGCACTATGTAGCGCAAACGTTTGGAGTGGTACATAATATCTCCATATTGCTGCAATTTACGGACATCTCGGTTGTAATGCAGGTAGACTGTTAAACCAATGCGATTTTTCTTTTCAAACATGTCATTCTCCTCGGGTATTGCTCTTTCTATTATACCCTTTTCAGGGAAAATGAAAAGAGGGGAGGTGAAAAAACATGCTGCCAAGGACCAATAAACAAATCCGCTGGTAACTGAGTGCAAAAAAAGGAATGGAGACAGGAATTATCTCCTGCTCTCATTCCCTTCTATCATGTTTTCCTCAGGCTTTGGTATTGTCCATAATCTTATCGATGAAACCATACGCCAAGGTTTCTTCCGCTGTCATCCAGTAATCACGTTCGGCATCCTTATGGATTTGCTTCACTGTTTTGCCTGAATTGGTCGCCAAGATTTGTTCTAGCTTATTACGCGTTTTGAGCAAGTGCTCTGCTGCAATAGCCATGTCCGTCTGCTGAGTACCGCCACCTGTACCACCCATCGGCTGGTGAATCATGTATTCTGCATTTGGCAACATGAAGCGTTTGCCCTTGGCTCCGCTTGACGCGATGATGGTTCCCATACTAGCTGCTGTTCCCATCACGATGGTCTGTACATCCGCCTTGATAAAGTTCATGGTATCCACAATGGCCAAGCCTGCTGATACAGATCCTCCTGGGGTATTTACGTAGAGATAAATATCCTTGGTCGGATCTTGGGCGTCAAGGAAAAGCAACTGGGCAATAATCGAGTTGGCCATATTGTCTTCTACTGGGCCGGTCAACATGACGATACGGTCCTTGAGCAAGCGGGAATAAATATCATACGAACGCTCACCGCGACTGGTCTGTTCAATAACTACTGGAATCATACGAATCCTCCTTTATACAATAACAAATATGAGACCATTATATAGAAATAGTCAAAATTGGTCAAATAAAAAACACGACTTAAAAAGAAACCAGACGAGCTGATTTCTTGTATCTATTTATTTTGTACCAAACAAACGGTCACCTGCGTCACCCAAACCTGGGACAATGTAGCCTTTTTCGTTGAGTTTTTCATCCAGGGCAGCTGTATAAATATCAATATCTGGATGTGCTTCTTGAAGGACCTTGACGCCCTCTGGTGCTGATACTAGGGCTACAAACTTAATATTTGAAGCGCCGCGTTTTTTCAATGAATCAACAGCAAGAACCGCTGAACCACCTGTCGCAAGCATTGGATCAACAACCAAGATATGACGACGGTCAATATCTTCTGGTAATTTCACTAGGTACTCAACTGGCTGCAGGGTTTCTTCGTTACGGTACATACCAATGTGACCAACCTTAGCTGCTGGAACCAGGCTGAGCAAACCATCAACCATCCCGATACCTGCACGAAGGATGGGAACAATAGCTAGTTTTTTACCAGCAATTTGCTTTTGTACCGTCTTGGTAATCGGTGTCTCGATTTCCACATCTTCCAGCGGCAAGTCACGCAAAACTTCATAGCCCATTAACATGGCAATTTCATTGACCAGCTCACGGAAGTCCTTGGTTGATGTCGTGGTACGACGAAGGATGGACAACTTGTGTTGAATCAGCGGATGTGAAATAACTTGGAATTTCCCCATGGTGATAAACCTCTCTTTGTTCTTTTCTTTATTTTACCAAATTTTTGAGAAAATTGCTCAGGATTCACCAGTTTTTTCATAAACAATGACCTCATAAGGGGCGAGTTGGTTAGCTGCACCCGCTTCTTTATCTTGGTAGTTTGATAAAAAGGGCTGATAACCGCTGACATCGGTCCAATAGGATTCCTCTTGCCTGCTAAAATTCGCTAGAACCAAGAATTCCGTCTGCTCGTCATATTTGCGGTAGGCAACGACCTTCTCATTGCCAGTTTCTACCACCTCATATTGACCTTCAGACATACAAGGGTATTCTTTGCGAAGGGCAATGAGTTTTTGATAGGTATAAAAAAGAGAGTTTTTATCTGCCAGAGCTTTTTCAACATTGATTTCATCTATGGTCTGGCTGAGTGGCAACCAAGCGCGACCAGTTGTAAAACCTGCCCCTTCTTCTGATGTCCACTGCATGGGCCTGCGTGCATTGTCACGACCCTTAGCGTTGATGGAAACTAGCACTTCATCTTTACTGTAACCTGCTTCCAAACGTTCCGCATACATGTTGCGAGTTTCAATATCATCAGCCTCTTTAATATCCTGTATCGGTGTATTGATCATACCGATTTCTTCACCTTGGTAAATATAAGGTGTACCTGACATGAAATGAAGATAAATAGCTAGCATCTTACCACTCAACTCACGAAACTCTGGCCTATCATCACCAAAACGAGAAATGGCACGAGGAAGGTCATGGTTGTTCCAAAATAAGGAGTTCCACCCTTTACCTACCAGTTCTGTCTGCCATTTGGAGAGAACTTGGTGCAAGCGCGCTGGATCAAGCGGTGCCAAGTCCCATTTTTCCTTTCCTTCCTCTTGATCAAGACAGACATGTTCAAACTGGAAAATCATGGAGAACTCATTTCTATCTGGATGTGAATAAAGTTGGGCTTTCTCGGGATTGGCACTCCAAGTCTCCCCAACTGTTACAAGATCGTAAGCTCCGAATGTGTTTTCATTTAATTCCTGAATTAAAAAATGAAGAGTTGGTCCATCGGCGGTGATTAACTTTTCTGGCTCTTTTCCTATCAAATCAATCACGTCTAACCGAAACCCACCTACACCTTTTTCAATCCAAAAGTTAATCATGTTCCATATCTCTTGTTTTAGGGAAGGATTTTTCCAGTTAAGGTCTGGCTGCTTGACAGAGAACTGGTGTAGATAGTATTTGTCTAAATGGGGAATGTACTCCCATGCTGACCCTGAAAAGGTTGATTTGAGTGAGTTTGGTTCTTTGGCCCAAACATAATAGTCATGATAGGGATTCTCCTCCCCCTTAAGCGCCTCTTGAAACCAAACGTGTTCATCCGAAGTATGGTTGAGAACCAAGTCCATGACAATCTTGATGTTTCGCTTACGCCCTTCGGCAATCAATTGATCCATATCTTCCATTGTACCGAACTCGGGGGCAATGGCCTGATAATCACTAATATCATAGCCATTATCATCCATGGGAGATTGATAAACCGGACTGAGCCAGATAGCATCAATGCCCAACTCACTTAAATAATCGAGGCGACTGATAATTCCTCTAATGTCCCCAATACCATCTCCATTGGAATCTTGAAAACTACGCGGATAAATTTGATAAATAACGGATTTCTTCCACCAGTCTGTTTTTTCTACCATA
Organism: uncultured Streptococcus sp.; assembly: GCA_945864085.1. Taxonomy (GTDB): domain Bacteria; phylum Bacillota; class Bacilli; order Lactobacillales; family Streptococcaceae; genus Streptococcus. Next base: position 12,164 of record CAMBAD010000045.1, on the reverse strand, counting down.
ATGACTGTCCTTTCTTTGTATCTGCTTAGGCAAGAAAAAGAGGGAAGCCCTCTTTATTCCTATTATAACTCAATTGTGGTGGTTTTACCTTCCTCAATTTCAACAATTTCAAAGGTTTTATCCTTGAGGTTCGCTGTCAAGCGAGCTGAAATCCCTGCGTCTTGATTAAACCAGAGAATGGTCAAATTATGTTCATCTACCATCTGCACAGAAAATTCGCCATCAAAGGCTGGACTGGTATTGCGGAACTTGAGGAGTTTAAATAGAGCTTGCACAATAGGGCGCTCTACCTCGCGCTCAATTTCTGCTAATTCGTAGTAATGACGATTGATATTACGCCCTTCTTTTGTTGACTCCAATAATTCAATATCATTTTCGCCTGCCAAAAGTCCAACATAGTAAATCTGTGGAATCCCTGGGGCAAAACATTGAAGAACACGCGCCAACAGGTAGGCTTGATCATTATTGCCCAGCGCTGAATAATAGGTACAGTTGATTTGGTAGATGTCTAAATTGTTATAGGCTTCTGTGCTATAAATTTTCTTTACATTCGCTCCTTGTGCATACAAGGCTTCACGAGTTGCTTCTGTTTCCTCATCTGTCAGCAAATCCTTGACATCCACAACGCCGATACCGTCGTGCGTATCCAAGGTTGTAAACTGCTTGCGTGGACAAATTTCCATCCAATGAACAAGGCGATTGACATGCCCTGAATACAAGGCATGGAGAACCAGCATTGGCAAAGCAAAGTCATAGACATAGTAATCCTGCTCTGCAATTTTCTGTTGAATCGTGTAATGTTCATGGATTTCTGGTAAGATTTCGACATCTTTTGGTGCTAATAGCTGACGTGGAAAATGCAGCATTTCCCAAATATCTGGCTCAACAAAGAAACAGTTGGTCCCAATTTTCTTATTGGCATAGGCAAAAGCATCTAAACGAATGATGGAAGCTCCATGTTCTGCCAACTGTTCCAAATTTTCTTGGATGAAGCGACGGGTTGTTTCTGTTGTCACATCTAAGTCAATCTGCTCTTCATCAAAGGTACACCATACTTTTTCCTCACTGCCATCTGCAAACTTAGCAATTCGATAAGGTGCGCGGGGTTTACGCTTATAAATCAAATCGACATCCTCTTGAGTCGGTTCCCCGTTTGGCCAAAAGTTTTTATAGCGAATGAACAAATCCGCATAAGCTGATTCATCTTTCTTTTCGAGGAAATCAAGGAAATACGGTGACTTGGCTGAAATATGATTGATCATAAAATCAAACATGAGGTAGTAGTCTTTGCTTAGTGCTTCAATATCTGACCAGTCTCCAAATGCAGGATCAACCTTTGTATAGTCCATGGGTGCAAAGCCACGATCCCCTGATGATGGGAAGAATGGCAAGATATGAATCCCTCCTACTACATCCTTTAATGGCCCCTCGAGCACTTTTTTTAAATCCTTGAGATTCTTACCTAAACTATCCGAATAGGTAATCAACATGGCTTGGTTTTTAATTTTCATAGCTACTCTCCTTTTGTAAGCCTTTTCTTTTTTTCTTTGTTAGAAAAGGTTGAACAAGTCAACCTTGAAGATTATTTGACAGAACCGCTCGTCATACCAGAAATAATATGTTTTTGGAAGACAAGATAAACAAGTAGAATTGGGATAATTCCGACCACATAGGATGCAAACGATGGACCATAGTCACTAAAATACATGCCTTGATAGTTGTATTGGAAAAGTGGCAAGGTCCACATATTTTGGTCACGGTTCAATACTAAGAGTGGCAAAAGAAAGTCATTCCATACCCACAGCGCATTGATAATCAAAACCGTCGCATGCATAGGTTTCATGAGTGGAAAAATAATTTTCCAGTACATGGTAAATTTATCACATCCATCAATGGCTGCTGCTTCATCCATTTCTTCTGGCACGATTGTCTTAATGTATCCAACATAGAGAAAGAGCGCCTGAGGAACAGCATAGGTCAAATACAAGATAATCAAGCCAACAATGTTGTTCAATCCAATGCTAGACATCAGCTTTGTCATTGGAAGCATGATAACCTGAAAAGGTACAAAAATCCCGATAATCAAGTAAAAGTAGATAATATTAAAGACCGTTTGTCGTTTCATCTGACGAGCAACTGCAAAAGCGGCCATCGGGATAATCAGTAGAATCAAACCTACTGCTACAATCGTAATCAAGGCAGAATTGCCAAAATACTGGACAATTCCATCATCAAACAAGCGCTCATAGTTGTTCAAAGTGAAATTTTCAGGAAGACCAAAGAAATTGCTCGTGATTTCCTTGGTTGGTTTGAACGAACTTATGATCGTCACAAGCAGCGGGATAAACATGAAGAGAATACCGCTGAAGAGTACGAGATAAACCCACCAATTTTTCTGTTTTTGAGTATTCATGACAATCCTCCTAAATTTCAAATTTCTTCGAAATTCTCATCTGAACCAATGAGATGACAATAATGAAGATGAAGAGCACCACAGCCAAAGCATTGGCATAAGAGAACTTATTGTCCACAAAAGCATAGTTGTAGACCAGTAAGCCGAGGGACTCTGTTTTCCCATCAGGCCCTCCACTTGTCAGGGCAAAGATAAGGTCAAATGCTGTCAAACCTGACTTCATTGCCAAGATGAAAACCATACTAATAGACGGCAATAAGAAGGGAAGTTCAATATTGAAGAATTGTTGAGAACGAGTTGCACCATCAATAGCTGCTGCTTCCTTCACATCTTCAGGAATACTTTGCAAACCAGACAAGAAGATGATGACCGGCATAGCCAACCCCTGCCAAAGAGCTACAAAGAGCACGGCTGGGATAACGGTATTTTCTTGTACCAAAAGGTTTTCCATCAACCAGTCAATATGGAGGATTTCTCCAATCTGTGTAAAACCATAGTTGAACAGCTGAACAAAAATCAAGCCCAAGGTCACAGTTGATAAAACCGCAGGGAAAAAATACCAGGTCCTAAAGAAACCAACCGCCTTAATCTTACGATTAAGCAGAGTAGCCAACCAAATCCCGATGACAATTTCACCGATAACTAAACCGATAGTAAAGATTATGGTAAAAGTCATGGAAGTATAAAAATCAGGATTTTTTAAGATGTCTAAATAGTTCTGAATACCGATTAACTGGAAATCAGATGTCAATCCATTCCAATCTGTCAGGCTATAGTAAATCCCTGTAAACAAGGGATAAAAGAAAAAGATAAGCTGTAAACCGATTGGTATGGCAACAAATAGATAGGGCCAATAGTTGGCAATAAATCCTTTTTGATTCATCATGGTACTCCTTTTTGATAATATGTATAGTTGCTTAGGGTCAGTTTGAATGGAGTGAGTGGTTAGGGGGATTCAAACCGCCCCTAAGCAACTATAAAGAAGTGCTAGGCTGTTCTAGCCCTTCCTTAATAGTTTAGCTTATGTGTTGTCATTCAGTTTATCTTTTATTACCTCGTTAACTCGCTTTGCTGTGCTTGAATACAGGCTGCAGCTCATTGCCTCCTACTAAAATAAACTAAAATATTCTATTATTTCATTGGATCAAAGAAGGCATTGAGTTTCTTAACCAATTCAGCTGAGTCAGGATTTTTAACCATTTCAACAGTGATGTTCCAGAACTCTTCTTCTGATTCCCATTCCGATTGCAACCAAACAACGTGTTTGTCTGTGAAGGCATATTGTGTAACTCCAGCAGTTTCTTCAAACTTGCCTTCTGTTTCTACACCTTCAACAGATGTTGGTGAGCCATCTACATCATAGTATTTCTGGATAACTTCTGGACGAGAAAGGTATTCTAAGAATTTTTTAGATTCTTCTGGATGCTCTGTGTCCGCAGAAATGGATAGAGCAAGGTCAGCGGCACCGATGGTGTAGTCTCCACCTTCTTTATCACCAGGGAAGGTAAACATGCCATACTCAAACTCTGGTTCCTGTTGGTTTACAGCTGTAGCAGCCCATGTTCCTTGCGGGAGCATAAGGGCTTCTCCTGCTGCGAAGGCGGCAACTGCGTCAGCATAGAGGGCTCCTGTCGCACCTTTTTGCCCATTATCTGTCAATAATTGCAAGCGCTCCAAAACTGCTTTTGTTGTTGCATCGTCTTGAATCGCACCTTTAGCACTGCGGATAAGAATGTCCTCTGCTCCATCAAATCCACCTGCAACGGTTACCCAAGCCAACTGATGGTAACCATTTAGTGACCAAGCGTCATTCAGAGACAGTGCAAATGGTGACACAGTTCCATCTGCCTTAATCTTATCTACCAATGCCACAAATTCTGCATAAGTCGTTGGAACTTCTAAGCCGAGTTCCTTAAATTTATCCTTATTGTAGTAGATTCCATAAGCGTTGGCTGTCAATGGCAAGGTATAGTTGGTCTCATTCACAAGGTAAGGTGTTACTGCCCCATCTTTCAAATGGCTAAGACCAGCGTCATCTCCAATTTCTAGGAAGCGTCCGTCAGCTGCGTATGCTTTAAAGTCCGCATTTTGTGGATAAATGTTAATCACATCTGGCGCTTCATTGTTGGCCATGCGTGTTTTCAAAACAGTTCCCGCGTCTGGTACATTTGAAAATGTAACATCAATCGTAGGATTCTCTTTTTCAAATTCATCAATAATTTCCTGCAGAGTGGCCTGCATTTCTGGTTTTTGTGAGAAGAACTCAATCTCCACCTTGTCGCTGCTGCTTGTACTACCACAGGCAACCAAGAAGCTGGCAAAGGCACAGACTGACGCACATTTTAAAAATGTTTTCATTTTCATTATAAAATCCTCCTAGATTTTGTTAAAAATATATTGTAAACTATAATAATCTTGTTGAACATGGGGAATTGTCACACCAATGTTCATCAACTCGTCCCCATAAAAACTGGTTTCTAGTTGTGGGCAATCGTAACGAGCCGTTGGATCCAAGCCCTTCAATCGAAGCTGAAGCAAGGGGGCCTCTGGCTTAGCCAAAATTTTTACAAATGTCAGCACCGCCTGACTGCGGTCTTCCTTCACATAGTTGGCAGCCCAGGTATTGGCTGTCTTTTTCAAGCGATAGAGCTGACCAAACTGGATCGTTTCACGAATAGACTGGTAGGTTTCTATCTGCTGACCGATTTCTACCAATTCAGCTTCAGATAGCTGGGTGAGGTCTAACTCGTAACCAAAGGCTCCGCCCATCATTGCCACATTGCCTCTGGTGGCTAAGGGAGTTATGCGGCCAACCTGATGATTTGGTACTGCTGAAACATGGGCACCGATGGATGAGCTTGGATAAATCAAGCTCGTGCCTTCTTGAATAGACAATCGTTCGATGGCGTCCGTGTCGTCGCTTGCCCAAGCTTGCGGCATATAGTACATAATTCCCAAATCATTCCGCCCGCCGCCACCTGCACAAGATTCAAAGAGAATGTGCGGAAAACGTGTGGTAATCCTGTCTAAAATGCTGTACAAACCTAACATATAGCGATGGTGAAACTCAAAGCGCTGATCATTGGCCAAACCCTCAGGAATATTGGTGATATTGCGGTTCATATCCCATTTTACATAGGAAATCGCCGCCGAATCCAGGATGGCTGAAACACTGTCAACAATATAATCACACACCTCTGGCTTGGTCAGGTCTAGGACTAATTGCTCCCGACTATAGATAGGCTTGCGTCCCTCCGTATGGATTGCCCAATCTGGATGAGCACGATATAAATCGCTATCGATTGAAATCATTTCTGGTTCAAACCAAAGCCCGAATTTCATACCCAGTTGATTGATGGCTGCTGCTAATCCGTCTAACCCATTTGGCAACTTATCTGGATTGACTTTCCAATCACCGAGTGAGGTTTCATCATTGTTTCGTTCACCAAACCAACCATCATCAAGAACAAATAACTCAATCCCTACTTGACGAGCCACTCTAGCCAAATCCAGGATTTTTTCCTCTGTAAAATCAAAATAGGTCGCTTCCCAGTTGTTGATTAAAATGGGTCTTGGCTTAGTAGCAAAGGAAGAACGAATCAGGTGGGTGGTGATAAAGGAATGACTGGCCTGTGTCATTCCAGTAAATCCCTTATCTGTGTAGGACAGGAGCACCTCTGGTGTCTGGAAACTGTCCTGTTCTTGCAGTTGCCAAGAAAAATACTGGCTTTCCAGTCCCAGCCCTAATCGGCTGGTTTCCATGGCTGTTGTTTCAACAAAAGCTGTAAAATTGCCGCTATAGACAAGATGGGCTGAGTAAATCTCACCGCTATCCTCATCTGCATTAGGAGAAGCTAGGGCTAAAAATGGTGTTCTTGAATGACTAGAGGCCCCTCGGATACTCCCGATTGAATACTGGCCCTTGGTCAAAGGGGTTTGCGTCCATTCTTTCTCATAAGCATAGCGGCCTGTCAAGCGATGGACGATAAAATCCTGATGTGGCAAATCAAGCGTGGCCGAGAGGGCTTTTTCCAGCTTGCAAGGATATTGTCCAGTCTGAATCTTAGCGGACCGAGCAAGATAGGAAGCCGCTTCAAAAACCGAATACTGTAAGGTGACGGTCACATCAGTCAAGCTATCATACAAGTCTATCTCTAGGCTCTCCACCTCTTCTTCGCTTCCAAAACTTGCTGGCAAGCCTTCCAAGTCCTGTTTTCCCTTATAGAACCTGTACCCCTTATACTTGAGGTCAACAGTGGCTCCAAATTCATTTCTCGCATCTAAGGCTGAAGTCCGAAAATCACCAAGACCATTGCTCGAGTATTCCAAAGGCAATACATCCAAGGAATAGGTCCGATTCCCAGTGATTGGGCTGGGAGAGAAGGAACGGTCTATATATGTTATTTTGTTTCCGTCACTAAAATGCTCTACTTTTTTGCCAAAATAACGATGAACAAGGTCTCCTGTTTCTAATACTTGAAATATATAAGAGAAATCCCTTGTCTTTAAATGAAAAATTTGACTTTCATCATGAATCTCAATCACATCAATCTCTCCGTTCTTTTCTTTATGCTCTTATTTTACAAAATGAAAACGCTTTATTTAATAGCCTTTTGTGTTTAATACATGGTATAATGTTTCCTAAGGAGGATTGAAATGAATATTTTAAATACCTATAATGAACTGGATAGTCACAATTTTGATCTAAATGTAGACCATTACGGTGCGGAGCAGTGTGATATGGGCTATTCTTTTGGGCCAACCATCCGAGACAATTATGTTTTGCATTTTATTACCGAGGGCAAGGGGAGTATTTTTATCAATGGGCAAACCAGCCATCTTTCAGCTGGCGACATCTTTGTCCTCCCCAAGGATATTTCTATCTTCTATCAGGCTGATGAGGTCGAGCCTTGGACCTATATATGGGTTGGATTCAGCGGTTCACGAGCCAAAGATTTGCTCAATCAAAGCCAATTATTGGAACAGTACTACCTCCACTCCTCCTTAGAATCGCCTATTCTGCATTACATGTCCAAAATCAATCAGGTCCAGATGCACCCCGTTCCTTCTATAACCGAATTGGTCCTGATTGGCTATCTTAACCAACTCTTAGCAGCTCTCATTGAAGAATTTCCAAGCCAAACCCTGATGAAGGCAGAAACTCAGACCAAATACTATGTCCAGCAAGCAATAAAAATGATTCATAGTCACTATGCTCACCCTATCAAGGTATCTGAAATTGCTAACTACCTAGCACTTAGTCGCAGTTACCTCTATAAAATATTTAAGCAAGAAACCGGTTATTCTATCAAGGATTATATTTTACAGGTTAAAATGAATCGTTCCTGCCAATTACTCGAAGACCCTGCTAGAAGTATCACAGAAGTCGCCTATTCTGTCGGTTACCAAGACCCATTGACTTTCAGTGCCGCCTTCAAAAACTATTTTCATACAAGCCCAACTGACTACAGAAAGTCACAAAATAATAAGGATTAGAACATGCCTAATCCTTATTTTCTTATCCAAAAACCTTCTCAAGCCGCTGGCAGGCTTCTTTGATAGTTTCAAATGGGGCAGCCGCATTGAGACGGGCATGGTCCTTCCCTTCCTTGCCGAAGGTCAGGCCATCATTGAGGATGAGTTTTGCTTTGTCCTGTAATAGTTGGAACAATTCAGCGTGGTCCAGTCCGTAAGCCGAGAAATCGAGCCAGAGCAGGTAGGTTCCCTGGGGCTTCATCACTCGAATTTTGGTATGGTTGGTCAGATAGTCCGTAACAAAGTCAATGTTTTTTTCAAGGACAGGTTTCAATTCACTCAACCACTCCTCTCCGTAGCGAAAGGCTGTCTCAGTTGTCAAGAGCCCAATGGTCGGGATTTCGTGCTGGTTGTTCGTCAGTTGCCGCTTGTAAAAGGCCTTCCGAATAGCTGGATTTTCAATAATAGCAAAGCTGTTTTTCATCCCTGCGATATTGAAGGTCTTGGTCGCAGACGATAAAATGATGGAAAATCCCTTGAAACTGTCATCTACCGTATTGAAGGAATGATGGTTGTGGCCATACAAGGTCAAATCCTGATGAATTTCATCCGAAATAAGAAGTACTCCGTGCTTCCGACACAGCTGACCGACCGCTAAAATTTCCTCTCTAGACCACACACGGCCACCGGGATTGTGAGGATTGCAGAAAATATACAGTTTGACATTCTGTTCGATCATGTCTCTTTCTAGCTGTTCAAAATCAATCCTGAATACTCCCTCTTCATTCCGTAACGAATTGGTCACTAGCTGACGTTCGTTTAGCTTAACAGTCCGTGCAAAAGGGGGATAAACGGGGGTATTGATGAGAATGGCGTCCCCTTCTTCTGTCAGCGCTTGGATGGCTACAGCCAAGGCAGGAACAACTCCCTCGATAAGTAGGATGGCTTCCCTGTCAATCTTGTAGCCATGTTGCCTGTCTTCCCAGTCAATGATGGATTGGTAGAGGCTGTCGCTAGCATAGGGGTAGCCAAAGACATGGTGGTCTGCATAGTCACGGATGACCTGACGGATTTCTGGTAGGGGTTCAAAGTCCATATCTGCTACCCACAGGGGCAGGAGTTCTTGGTCTGCTTCAACTTTTTTCCACTTTTCAGCATGGTGGTTTAGGCGATTGGGTCTGCTGGTAAAATCGTATTTGCTCATTTTATCCCTCCAAAGCTGCTTTCAAATCAGCAATCAAATCCTCCGCGTCCTCAATACCGATGGATAGGCGGAGCAAGTCGTCTGTCAAGCCATAGGAATGTCTGGTTTCTGTTGGAATATCCGCATGGGTCTGAGTAGCTGGATAGGTTATCAAACTTTCTACTCCGCCTAAACTCTCCGCAAACGTAAAGACTTGCAAACTGTTGATAATGGTTGGTATCTTGCTCTCATCTGCCACCTTAAATGAAATCATTCCTCCCTTGCCTGTATAGTATACCTGGTTTACTGCTGGGCTTTGTTCCAAGTAGGCGACGATTTTTTGTGCATTTTTTGTTGCGCGTTCCATGCGGAGGGATAGGGTTTTCAGCCCTCGCATGAGCAGGTAGGCATCGAGAGGGGACAGGGTTGGACCTGTTGTGTTTTGATCATAGAAAAGCTTGTCATAGAGGGCCTTGTCGCTAGTGATTAGGACGCCTGCCAGGACATCATTGTGGCCTGAGAGGTACTTGGTTGCTGAATGCAGGACAATATCTGCTCCTAGGGCAATGGGGTTCTGATAGATAGGGCTGTAAAAGGTGTTATCGACAATGACCTTAGCACCTTTGGCATGGGCGGCAGCCGAAATCTTTGCAATATCAAACTCTACCATGAGGGGATTGGTCGGGGTCTCGATGAAAACATAGTCGGTGTCGTCGGTGATAGCAGCCAGCATCTCTTCTTGGGTAGTGGTATAGGTGAAGAAATAGCGCCCCTTCTTCTCCTGCTCATTGAACCAACGGAATGAGCCGCCATAGAGGTCACGGGCAGCTACAATGTTGGACTGCTCTGGAAAACTGTTAAATAGCAGGACTAGGGCCGCCATCCCCGACGAAGTAACTAGGGCGTAATCAGCTTTTTCGATAGCTGCCAGAGTCTTTTCTAGGGTCAAACGGGTCGGATTTTTGGTTCTGGTATAGTCAAAACCTGTAGACTGGCCAAACTCGGGATGTTGGTAGGTCGTCGATAGGTAAATCGGGGCAATCAGGGCTCCAGTTTTTTCGTCTGAATTGATGCCTGCGTGGGCTAAAATGGTATCTAATTTGTAATCTGCCATCTCTATCTCCTCATATTTTATTTGCTCTATTCTAGCACGAAAAGAGATTTTTTTCAGAAAAAGAGCAGGATTTTCTTATAGAAAAATTCCTTGTCTTGTTATAGTTATCTCCTATATGCTTAGTGGAGAGATTGCTGTGATTTACTTGCTTGTTTTCTTGTCGTTTAGTATAATATATTAAATAATAATTGTGTTTTGGGAGGGCGGTATGAAGTTACAGAAAGATTTTTATCTCTATTCGGAATTTTACTGGTTAGTATTCTGGTGCATTCAGATTTTTTTAGCTTGGGGAATCTTTCAGGATTCACGTTATCTCACCTTGGATTTGCTCTATGTGGCCTTTCTTATTTTTCAGGTTTACACAGCCTTCTTTCGGCCTCGCTCAAAATTTACTAAGACAAGGAGCATTTGGCTGATTATCCTATTTCTCGTCTTTTGGGCTGGCTTGGTTGTGTTCTTGTAAATCGCTAGTCCATTTGCTAGTGGAGCCTATAAGAAATTTCTATAACCTTGCTTGGTTTGCAAACATTGCTCGTCAGTTTTATAAAAATACCTGCTGTTACAGTGGGATTTTGGGGACAATTATGACTATGCAATAGGAGTTCCAGTTTTCCCTTTTTGGATTGTTTCGCTCCGCTCGTTGGCACTTGGTCTTCTTTCGCGACAAGTAGACTGTGGCGGAAAATTGGCTATGTCCTTGGTTTTTCTATCTATATGCTGTGGAGGTGATGACATGTCACAGTCATTCAATAAGCACTTTTACCGTACTTGGGAATTTTACCTATTTTTAATTAGCATACTTCAGGCTATCTTTGCTGCTTTAAATGGCCTATTTGGCTTTAGCCACATACTGCAACTTGGTCTCGGTTTTTATGTTGGTTATCTAGCCTTCTTTAAGCCACGCAGCTGGATTAAAAAAACGTGGCAGCTTTACTTAGTCGCCAGTTTTATTCTCGGTCTATCAATCGTTTATTTCTTTCTACTGTAAGGAGTTGCTATGTTCAAAGAATGTAACAAACAATTTTATCGCAGTCTGGATTTTTACATCGCTCTCTGCTTGCTTCTTTCTGGTATCGGCTCCTGGCTTGATAAGGAATTCGACTGGTGGTTTTATTTCCTGCCTGTCCTGCTTCCCTTTACCCTCTACCAAACCTTCTTTTCCAAGAAGGGCAATCTGAAACAGGATTGGTTAATCGGCCTCTGCTTAGGCATTGTCTTGATTGGATGTTGGTTAGAATTTTTGGCATAACCGCTTGCCCTCTCCTGATTTTCCGAGAGGGTTTTCTTGTCCTGACTTGTAAAAACCACTAGATAGGTTTACAATAGAAACATGATAAAAATTGAACGTGTAGTAGACATCTTAAAGGCGGATAACAACTTCCGCCATATCAAACAAAATGAACAGACTGCAAGCACCTGGACGGATGTTCAGTTTGACGCTCTCAGCTATGACAGCCGAACAGTTAGCCCAACGACCCTCTTTTTTGCCAAGGGCTTGGCCTTTAAGAAGGAATTTCTGGAAAAGGCTATCGAAGCTGGGCTGGCTTTTTACGTGTCTGAAATCGACTATGAGGTCGGCATTCCTGCTATCATCGTCCATGACATCAAGCAGGCCATGAGCCTGATTGCCATGGATTTTCATGGTCATCCTCAGAAACAGCTCAAGCTCCTTGCTTTCACCGGTACCAAGGGTAAGACAACGGCGGCTTATTTTGCTTTTAACATTCTTAAAATTAGCCATAAACCTGCCATGCTTTCGACCATGAACACCACGCTGGACGGCAAAACCTTCTTCAAGTCCACCCTGACCACGCCTGAAAGTCTGGACCTCTTTGCCATGATGGCGGAGGCGGTCAAGAACGGCATGACCCACTTGATTATGGAGGTGTCCAGCCAGGCTTATCTGGTCAAGCGGGTTTACAGTCTGACCTTTGATGTCGGCGTCTTCCTCAACATCAGCCCCGACCACATCGGTCCCA
>CAMBAD010000044.1 GCA_945864085.1 uncultured Streptococcus sp. | reverse complement strand
TAATCCGAATGGCCGCATCCGCATCACGAATGTTGTTGAAAGACAGCTCCTTACCGTTTAACTGTTTAGCAGAGGCAATCGAATAAGCTGTTGGAAGGGCATTTTGGTAGAAATCCGCATTCTGTTGAGGATTTTCTCCGTAACGCATAGGCTGATTGAGGTCGTAAGTAATCGTTAACTTTTCAGGCTTGTCTTCGCCCACTTGCTTGGTGAAATAATCTGCGATCATGGCATCGTAGGCTGCGGTGTGACGAAAAACCTTGGCAGCCAATCGCTGACGCGTTGAGTAAGTCGTCTGTCCCTGCTCTGCTATTTCCCCTAAAACCGTCGGATAATCTACAGGGTCCACTACAACTGTAACGCTGGCGTGGTTTTTGGCTGCTGAACGGAGCATGGACGGCCCGCCGATGTCGATGTTCTCCACCGCCAAGTCGTAGGTCACGTCTGGACGCAAGATGGTCTCTTTGAAGGGATAGAGGTTGACCACCACCAAGTCAATCAAGCCGATTTCATGGTTGCTGGCCGCTTGCAAGTGGCTGTCCAAATCCCGACGAGCCAACAAGCCCCCGTGAATTTTGGGATGCAAGGTTTTGACACGACCGTCCATCATCTCAGGAAAACCGGTCACATCATCAATGGCGATAGTGGTTACGCCTGCCTGATCCAAGGCAACCTTGGTGCCTCCTGTCGAGATAATTTCCCAACCAAGTTTGGTCAATTCCTGGGCAAACTCCACAATGCCCGCCTTGTCTGATACGCTAATTAACGCACGTTTAGTCATGATTTCTCCTTTTAAATAACGTTTTGAGGCAATTAAAAGTTAGTCTAACTCGTATAAGAGGTAATGGTCAAAAATTATAATTTCTTTGAGGTAATCTCTATCTTGTTGAGAGAGCTCAAATTCTGGGAAAGTCGCAATCAAACTGGATAAGTAAAAGTAATTCGGATGCCTACGGTAAGAAAAGCCCTCTTGACCAAATTTCCCTTGACAGAAATCATAGGCAAGTTTTAGTTCTTGACTTGCAACACCGTCTAAGATTTTCTCTAACTCCACAAGCTTACTTTTATCAGTATTTTCTATCATAGCTTTCATTGTATTTGCTAAAACAAAAAGCCAGTCGTTAGTTTTATCCAGTAGGTTTGGTCTGTTGGATAACTTATTATTTAACTCTATATAGTGTTGGTCAACAGTCATTCTTCCTCCTAACCCCCAACTCCTCCAAGACTGCTGGATAGAGTTGGTATTCTGCTTCATGTATTCTGGCTTCAAAGGTTTCTAAGCTATCATCAGCTAGTCTGGGTACTCGGACTTGCTGGATAATTTGTCCAGTGTCAACGCCGCTGTCAACCCAGTGGACTGTTACACCACTTTCAGATACACCTGCCTGCCAGGCATCTTCAATCCCATGGACTCCTGGAAATTCAGGCAAGTAGGCGGGGTGGATATTGATGACCCGACCTTCGTACTGAGCCAGCAGAGTTGGTCCCACAATCTTCATATAGCCTGCCAAGACCACCAAGTCAATCTGGTGTTGGTCTAGCAGTTGGATAAGGGCTTCTTCGTAGGCCTGCTTATCCGCAAACTCTTTTAGTTCAAAAGTAAAGGCTGACACACCTAGTTTTTCAGCCCGTTCCAAGACATAGGCACTTCTGCGGTCTGAGAAGACGAAGGCTACTTCAAACTGTTCTGCGATGACTTGGAAATTGGAACCGTTGCCTGAAGCAAACACTGCTATTCGTTTCATTTGATGACCACGCTCTTGTCTTCCTTGGCGATAATGCAACCAATTTCATAGACTTCTTCATCTACCAAATCGCGCACCTGAGCGACCTTATCAGGACTGACAGCTAGAATCAGGCCGATTCCCATATTGAAGATTTCAAACATTTCTTCATGTTTGATTTGGCCGTATTTTTCAAGGGCTGTGAAGATTGGAAGGACTGGAATCTTGTCTTCTTCAATCTCAGCTGCAAGGTCATCAGCAAACATACGGGGAATATTTTCGATAAAACCGCCGCCTGTGATATGGGCAATGCCGTTGACCAGGCCTGCTTTTACCAGAGGCAATACCTGCTGAACATAGATGCGGGTCGGCTCTAAGAGGACATCCTTCAGAGCTCTGCCATTGAGCTCTGGCAACAGAGCGTCGCCAGAAACATCCGCAAATACACGACGGACTAGGGAATAACCGTTGGAGTGGATGCCGCTGGAAGCTAGGCCGAGGAGAATGTCGCCTTCCTTGACCTTGCTGCCATCAATAATCTGAGACTTCTCCGCAATGCCGACAGCAAAGCCAGCCAGGTCATAGTCATCCTCGCCGTACATACCAGGCATTTCAGCTGTTTCACCGCCAATCAGACCACAACCAGCTTGGACACAGCCTTCTGCCACACCGGCCACCACCTGCTCCAGCTTGGCTGGCTCATTTTTTCCTGTCGCGATGTAGTCGAGGAAGTAAAGTGGCTCCGCACCTGCTGCGATGATGTCGTTGACGCACATAGCCACGCAGTCCTGACCAATGGTGTCGTGCTTGTCGTACTGAATTGCCAGCATGAGCTTGGTGCCGACGCCGTCTGTTCCTGATACCAAGACTGGCTCTTTGACATCCAGCTTAGTCAGATCAAACATACCGCCAAAACCGCCAAGGGCTCCCATGACACCCAAGCGTTCTGTCCGAGCAACGTGCTTTTTGATACGCTCGACAACTTCGTACCCAGCTTCGACATCAACGCCCGACTGGGCATAGGCATTTTTATTTGTCATTGTTTTTCCTTTCAAAAGTTTACAGGTCTGTCAAGTATCGTTGACACTTTATCATTTACTTGACATTTTCGATATAAAAACTTGTCTTTTCTTCCAAACTACGGAGATATTCTTCTTCATAGTCGTAGAGAGGTGTTGGAAACTCACCATCAAAATAAGCGACACAGAGCCCGCCTTTCGGCGCATCTGTTTGGAGACCAATGGATTCAATCAAGCCTTCCAAAGAAAGATATGTCAAGCTATCTGCACCAATAATCTCACATACTTCCTCAACGGTATGGTTGGCAGAAATCAATTCTCTGCGGGTTTGAATATCGATTCCATAGAAACAAGGGAATTTTAGTTCTGGACTGCCGATTGCCACATGGACTTCAGCTGCTCCTGCATCTCGTAACAGCTGAACAATGCGACGGCTAGTTGTGCCACGAACGATTGAGTCATCAATCATGACCACGCGCTTGCCCTTGACAACACTTGACACAGCTGACAACTTCATCCGCACACCCTGTTCCCGTAATTCCTGGGTGGGCTGAATAAAGGTCCTTTGGGTGTACTGGTTTTTGATTAGGCCCATTTCATTGGGCAGGCCAGATTCCTCTGCAAAGCCCATAGCAGCAGACAGAGAGGAGTTGGGTACTCCAACCACAATATCTGCTTCATGCTGAAATTCCTGTGCCAAACGACGTCCCATATTTTTACGAGCGGTGTGAACATTAACTCCATGAATAACAGAATCTGGTCGTGCAAAATAAACATATTCCATCGAACAAATGGCTAGCTGTGTGTCATTCGTATAAGAATCATAGTGAATACCAGAATCGTCTATACTAACAATCTCCCCTGGCTTAACATCACGCACCCACTCGGCACCGACCACCTCAAAAGCACAGGTCTCACTAGCCACAACCCAGGCGCCATTTTTCATCTTTCCGATAGAAAGTGGACGGAAGCCATTTGGATCGAGAGCTGCAATCATTTTATCTTCCAGCATAATCAAGTAGGCAAACCCCCCCTTGACTGTATTGAGGGCTTCCTTGATTTTTCCCATAAAATCAGGATTGTGACTGCGCCGAATCAAGTGCATGAGGATTTCTGTATCAGATGAGCTGGAAAAAATGGAACCATTTTTTTCCAACTCTTCCTTGAGGCTAACTGCATTGGTCAGGTTACCATTATGAGCCAGACCCACCTGCATATCTGCAAAGTCAAAGAGAAAGGGCTGAATATTGTGAATAGAAGCTGAACCAGAGGTCGCATAACGAACATGTCCGATAGCAGAGGTACCTGTCAAAGCTTCCAAATCAGCAGGATTCTTAAAAACTTCAGCAATCAAACCAGTATCTCTGTGGCGTTTCAACTGCCCCTGGTCATTGACCAAAATTCCTGCCCCTTCTTGACCTCTATGCTGTAAACTATGCAAGCCAAAATAGGTTACTTGTGCAGCTTGCGGATGGCCCCAAATACCGAAAACTCCGCATTCTTCATTAAGTGATTTAACTTCGTATGTCATATTTATTTTCCTGTAAAATAGCGAACCGCTGAAACAAAGAGCCCTTGGTCTTTATTTCCTGGAATATTTCGGAAAAGACCATCTTCGTAGCGCTCTGAATGCCCCATTTTCCCGATAATCTGACCATTGCGGCTGATAATTCCTTCAATGGCATGGCTTGAACCATTTGGATTGTACTTAGAGTCCATGCTTGGCTGACCTGTAAAGTCAACATACTGGCTGAAGATTTGACCATTGTCCCGCAGGATAGCAAATTCCTCGTCTGTCACCACAAATTTTCCTTCCCCGTGAGAAACTGGGATAGCGTGAATATCACCGACTTGGACACCTGCCAACCACGGTGAGTTAACATTGGCAATCCGCGTCTCCACCATTTTGGCAACGTGCTGGTTGGCATCGTTGTAGAAGAGGGTCGGACTGCTTTCACCCGCCTCCTCAAAGTTTCCATAAGGTAGCAAGCCCGATTTGACAAGGGCCTGGAAGCCATTACAGATACCGATGATGAGGCCACCTTTTTCGATGAAACGGTCAATAGCAGAGCGGACCTTGGCGTTTCGTAAGATAGTCACGATAAACTTAGCAGACCCATCTGGCTCATCTGCAGCGGAGAATCCACCTGCAAAGAAAAGAATATGTGCCTTCTCAATATTGTCAACCATAATGTCAACTGATTGTTCAATACTCTCTGCATCCAAGGTCACAAATGGTACAAGGTTGACCTTAGCACCTGCCTGTTCAAAGGCCTTAGCAGAATCATATTCTGAGTTGGTCCCCGGGAAGACTGGAATGTAAACCACAGGCACTTCAACTCTTTCCTTGGCTTGAATAACCGCTGAACTTGCAAGAGCTGGAACTTCTTGCAACTCTGTTTCCTGTTCAAACTCTGTTGGATAGACTTCTTCCAGTTTACCTTCAAAGGCAGCTTGCAAGTTCTGTCCAACTAGGTTGACACCGTTGACAAGCAGTGTAAAGTCTGCAGTGGTTTGACCGATTTTCACAGCATCTGGAATGACTTCTTTCGATGTGAAGACAAAGCCACCTAGCTGACCTGTTAGGCTAGTTTCAAGCTCTGCCAACTCGACTTCTGCACCAATTTGGTTACCAAAGGACATAAGAGCTAGGCTTTCTAAGACACCGCCGTACTTGACTGCGCTAGCAGCTGTAATCGCATAAGCGCTCTGCCATTTTTCAAAAGCCTCAAAATTAGACTTAATCAGGGTAAAATCAATGTCTTCTGACAAGGCCTGACCTGGTAGATAGTAGATGTACTCGCCAGCAGCTTTGAACTCAGGCGAGAGGACCTTGTGGCTGTCTGCCGTGGTCACGCCAAAGGCAACTAGGGTCGGCGGAACAGTCAAGTCTTCAAAGGTACCAGACATGGAATCCTTACCACCGATAGATGGCAAACCAAGCTGAATCTGAGCCTCGATAGAACCGAGCAAAGCGGCTACTGGCTGACCGAAACGCTCCGCCTGCTTGTCCATCCGCTGGAAATACTCCTGATAAGAGAAACGAGCCTTGGACCAGTTGGCACCTGTTGCCACCAAGCGAGCAGTTGCTTCAATGACCGCATAGGCAGCACCGTGGTAAGGCGACCAGTCTGCCAGATAGGGATGGTAGCCCTGAGCCATGACAGAAGCTGTAGTTGTTACACCATGCTCTACTGGCAACTTTTGAACGGAACTTTCTGTCGGAGTCAGCTGGTGGCGACCACCGAGTGGGTGGTTGACGGTCGAGCGACCAACAGAAGAGTCAAAGATGGTCTGTAAGCCTTTTTGGCTGGTATGGTTAAGGTCTGAAAGAACTTCTTCCACATCTTTTGACAAGGTTTCAGCTGAAGTTTTACGAACTTCTGGTAACTTGACAGGGCTGTCAACTACCTTGGCATCCACGACCACGCGCACACCGTTGGTATCAAGGAAGGCACGCTCCAAATCAACAATGGTTTGGCCATTCCAAGTCATGACAAGGTTTGGTTTTTCAGTCACTTTGGCCACGACAACCGCATGGATATTTTCCACCCGACAGGCTGCGATAAAGGTTTCCACATCTTCTGGACGGACAACGACACTCATCCGCTCTTGCGACTCAGAAATGGCAATCTCAGTACCATTCAAGCCTGCATACTTTAGAGGAACCTTATCCAAATCGATTTCAAGACCGTCTGCCAGCTCACCAATGGCTACGCAGACACCACCTGCACCGAAGTCATTGGATTTTTTAATCAAGCGTGTCACTTCACCATTGCGGAACAAGCGTTGGATCTTGCGTTCTTCAATAGCATTTCCTTTTTGAACTTCGGCACCAGCTGTTTCCACAGACTCGACTGTCTGTACCTTGGACGAGCCTGTTGCCCCACCGATACCGTCGCGACCGGTTTTACCTCCAAGCAAGATGACCACATCACCTGCGACTGGTTTTTCACGGACCACATTTTCCTTAGGAGCAGCACCGACTACAGCGCCCAATTCCATACGCTTGGCTACAAATCCTGGATGGAAATATTCACGGACATAGGTGGTCGCAAGACCAATTTGGTTACCGTAAGAAGAATAGCCATGTGCCGCTGTTTTTGAAATAATTTGCTGCGGCAATTTCCCTGATCGAGTAGCAGATAAAGGCTGGGTAATATCGCCCGCACCTGAAATCCGCATGGCCTGATAAACATAAGAACGGCCTGACAAAGGATCACGAATGGCGCCACCGATACAGGTTGCAGCACCACCGAAAGGCTCGATTTCTGTCGGGTGATTATGGGTTTCGTTCTTGAACATGAGGAGCCATGGCTCTTTCACGCCATCCACATCCACTTCAATCTCCACCGAGCAGGCATTGATTTCATCCGACACCTCCATATCGTCCAAGCGACCATTTGCCCGCTCGTAGCGACCAAAAATCGTCGCCATATCCATCAAGGTCTGCGGCTTGTCTGTCCGACCCAGCTCTGTTCGCATAGCAAGATACTTGTCATAGGTTGCCTGCAGTTGTTTTTGGAATTTAGAAGCCGAAAAATCAATAGACTTGAGTTCTGTTTCAAAGGTGGTATGACGGCAGTGATCACTCCAGTAAGTATCTAAGACCTTGAGCTCTGTCTCCGTTGGCACACGACCGATTGACTTGAAGTAGTCCTGAATAAAGAGCAGGTCTTCCACTTCCATGGCCAAACCAACCTCACGCTTGTAAGCCGCAAAATCTTCTGCTGTATAGCCGACAAAAAAGTCCAAAGTTGGAATGGTAGCGTCCGATACAGAAAATTCCTGTGATACCAAAGGAGAAATCATATCCTTGAAACGCGAATCCACAGGATTAAGAAGATATTTCTTAATCGCTACCAACTCATCTTCTCGCACATCTGGGTTCAAGATATAAAGCTGACCTGTATTGACACGCACATCTTGGCGGCTACCTATCAAAAGAAGGGCTTCCTGACTGCTAGCTGCCCGCTGGTCAAACTGACCAGGAAGAGCCTCAATAGCAAAATAGACTGTACCCGCTAAATTCAACTCCTCTTCCGACAAGACCTTGTCCGTCACTGCCTCTGTAAAAATATGTTTGGTCGCCTGCTCCATCAAGCCTTCCTCTAAACCAAACACATCATAAACCTGCACCAAACGCAGACTAGACAAACTCGTCAGCTGCAAATTGTGCACCAATTCCTTAAGCAAGGCCTCCGCCTTAATCTGAAAATCTGCCTTTTTCTCAACGAAAATACGCTTTGCCATATCTAAGATACCAAGTCCTTTCTAGTCCTATTTTACTTCTTCCAACTTTGCCAATACGACCTCGTAAACCTCGGTCAATTCCCCGAGACCCCGACGAAAAACATCCTTGTCCAGATGATTCCCATCCGCATCCCAGAGCCGACAGTTATCAGGTGAAAATTCATCCGCCAATAAGATTTGACCAGACTGATCGACTCCAAATTCTAGTTTGAAATCCACCAAAGTCAACCCCATCTGAGCAAATAAGCCCTTCAAAAAACCATTGATTCGACGAGTTTCTTCCTTAATGTAGGCAATTTCCTCATGACTGGCCAGATTTAGAAAAGCAACATGTTCATCATTGATAAAAGGATCATCCAGCTCATCTCTCTTATAATAAAACTCAATAATTGGTTCTGGTAACTCCTGCCCCTCCTCTATCCCAAAACGTTTAGCAAAGGAACCAGCAGCTATATTTCTCAAAACAACCTCAAGAGGAATAATCTCCAATCTCTTGTTCAGCTGCTCCGTATCAGACAAACGCCTAACAAAATGAGTTGCAATACCAGCTAGCTCCAGCTTTTCAAAAATCAAGGAAGAAATCAGATTATTGAGGCGCCCCTTGCCAACAATTTGCTCCTTTTTCCCCCCATTAAAGGCTGTAGCCTGATCCTTATAAACAGCTACTACAAGTTGATCATCCTCAGTAGCATAAATATCCTTCGCTTTTCCTGAGTAGATAAGATCTGTCTTCATGGAAATGTTCGCCTTTCATAATAAAAATAAGTTTCCGTTTCTATTCTAACACACAAGATTCGGTTATTCAAAATATTTTAAGAATATCGATGAAAAACAAACAAAAACGCCCGTAAACTACGAACGTTTCTCTAATTCTAAATAAATAAAGTCAACAACATCTGACAGGTAAATAAACTTCTCAATAGCAGAATCTGGAATGTCCACTCCAAACTCATCCTCCAAATCAAGGACAAATTCCATCACTTCTACCGAATCTGCAGCAATATTATCCGCTAGAGTAAACTCAGGCGCGACAACAAGATGATTTCCCTTTTCCTCCTGAGTCATCTCCACTATTTTCTGAAAAATCTGCTCCTTAGTCATGACCTTCCTCCATTTGTGAAAATTTCATCACCGACTTCTCGACAATACCGGCCTCCAAAATCGAACGCGTCTGCTTAATGGTATAGAAAATAGCCCTCGCATCGCTTGAACCATGTGCCTTAATGACAGGCGCTTTCAGACCGAGTAAAACTGCACCACCTGCCTTCTTATAATCCATAGCTCCAAATGCCTTTTTTAAGGTAGGCTTGACCAGCAAACCACCCAATTTGGCACGCAAGCCGCCATTTTTAATGGAACCCGTCAACTGACCAACGATGGATTTTGCTGTTCCCTCAATGGTTTTCAGCACAGCGTTTCCCGTGAAACCATCAGAAACAACCACATCAGCCACACCATTGAGCAACTCACGCGCCTCCACATTGCCGACAAAGTTGATAGACTTATCTTTTGACAAAAGAGCATAAGCCTCCTGATGGATAGGCGTTCCTTTAGTCTCTTCTGTGCCATTGTTCAAAAGCCCTACACGAGGATTTCTTACCCCACGCACATGCTCTGCATAAAATGAGCCAAGAATACCATACTGATAGAGGTGATGGGCTGTATTTTCAGCATTCGCCCCCAAGTCCATCATGTCAAATCCCTTACCATCCATAGTAGGTAAGGTTGACATAAGACCTGGACGATCGATGTGCTTGATCCGACCAACCACTAAAACACCCGCTGCCAACAAAGCACCCGTATTGCCAGCAGATAAGATCGCATCCGCCTGAGCGCCCTTGACAGCCTTAGTAGCCAACATCATGGACGCCTGTTTTTTCTGCCGAATAGCCTTGACTGGCTCATCATCCGAGTTGATTTTCTCATCTGTATGGATAATGCTGACACGCTCCGTCGCTGTCAAATATTGCTTGATTTTGGCCTCATCTCCATATAGCTGAATCTCAATATCTGGAAAAGCAGCCAGGGCTTGATTGACCCCCTCCACCACTGCTTGAGGAGCATGATCCCCACCCATAGCGTCTACTGCAATACGTTTCATTCTATACAATTCCTTCACTTTAGTCTTAGAAATATTATAGCACGATTTCATCTTTTTTCCTATTATAGTCTTTTAGTTTACTTTTAGTACTAGCTTCAAAGGTTCGGGGAACCTTTGAAGGTTGGAGATGAAACAAACGAAGTTTGTGTCAAAACAGTCCAGTGGAGTGGATTAAAACAGTCAGGGAAGTGACTGTTTTAACCCGAGCTAAAAAATATAAAAGCGAGGCTTGTTCGGGGGAGTGAAACAGTTCGGGGAACTGTTTCAGCTGGTCACCTTAAAACGAAAAAGTGACCATAGAAGCCTGAGCTTAGAAATGAAAAAAGCGAGGTAAAAGGTTGGAGATAAGATTTGCTTCGCAAATCTCAGCAATTCGTGTTCTACACTCCAAATCTGACCTCTACAACTGTTGCGAACAAAGTTCGCCTCATCTTCAACCTTCAACAGTCACTACTCTGACTGTTGGAGCTATGCGGGGGTGGGAGTTCAAAAGGTCTGGGAAACCTTTTGAAGTGAGAGATATAAGCTGACGGTAGTCAGCTCACATCGTTCAAGGTCTGGGGAGTGAAACAGTTCGGGGAACTCTTTCAGCTGGTCACCTTGAAATTAGAAAGTGACCATAGTGTATCCAAGCCTAGATACTAGGAAACAAGGTAAAAAAGGTTGGAAATGAAGACTTGTTGACGAACTATTTTTTCACTTGTAGAGTTCTTTCCCACTCCCGTTTCTATTTATTCTTCTGGCTTCATAATCTGCCCCCAAGAAGACAAATCATCTATAAATTTCTTAGATTTCAAGTGGATTCCCACATATTCCTCATAGACTTGGTCGATAAAAAGCCGCAATTTCCGCTTCATCTCAGGCTTAATCGAAATGGTTTCCAAATCATCAAAGGAAATAGCCTGAAATTGATCAAGCAGATAGGGAACATTGGGATCCAGATAAGCCCGTCTCTCATCTTCCTGATAGTGCTGCGGACACAAAACACCGCTGTACTTGTAGGAATAGTCAAAAGGCAGGCCAACCCGATGACAAAAAGCACACTCGTGAAAATTCAGACTGACACCAAAGCGCCCCAAAAACTGAATTTCAAAGATATTGGTCAGCACTTCATAATCCAAACCCGACTCCATCAAATCCAAGGTCTTGACCAAAAAAGCAAAAAGAGCCGGATCGTAAACTTTATCCTGCAAGGCCGCATCTGCCAAGGCCAAGATGTAGGTGGCATAGCTGAGTTTAAAAATATCACCATTAATCGCCTTAAAAGGCTGCACCTGATGAAAATCCTCAATATAGGACAAACCATCATCATTGATTTTGACGATAAAATCCGCATAGGTCAAGGGCTGGATAGAGGCTGCCAGCTTAGACTTAGAAGCATGTTTCACGAAAAACATCCGCTTGCCAGCCTTCTCCGTAAAAATCTTGACCAACTTATCATCTTCCCGAAAGTTCCGATTATAAAGGACCAATCCTCTGGTTTCAATTCGTTCCATTTTCTTCCAGATATTCTTTCAAACGAGCCATCGCCATTTGAATTTTCTCCATACTAGCCGCATAGGAAATCCGCACATAACCTTCACCATGCTGGCCAAAGGCCGCACCTGGAATAAAAGCCACCGCCTTTTTCCTCGCAAAATCCTGTAAAAAGCTAAAGGAATCTTGATTGTAACCCGCAGGAATCTTAGCAAAAATGTAAAAAGCACCGTCAGGCTTGATAATCTTAAAGCCCAAGTCCGTCATCTTCTCGATGATATAATCCCTACGCTTGATATACTCCGCCCGCATCGGCAGCGCATCATCCTTACCATTCTTCAAAGCCTCAACCGCACCATACTGCATAGCTGTCGCTGCAGCGGTTACAAGATACTGGTGGCTCTTGATAATTTGAGCGATAATAGCCGCTTGGCTCATGATCAAACCAATCCGCCAACCAGTCATAGCATGGGACTTGGACAAGCCCTGAATCAAAATCGTCTGCTCTGGCAAAAACTCCGCAATAGAAGTATGGGGCTGGCCTGTATAAGTCAACTCAGCATAGACCTCGTCTGACAGGACAAAAACAGGATACTTACGCAGTACATCCGCAAAAGCCTGAATTTGCCCCCGTGAATAGGTCACACCCGTTGGATTGGCAGGATAGTTAAGAATCACTGCCTTCAACTTATCACCCTGCGCAACAATCGCCTCTTCCAACATTTCAGGTGTTAAAACAAAATCATTTGCTGTCGTGTCAATCTCAACAATATCTGCCCCCACCATATTGACAATCGGCTCATAACCAGGATAGGCAGGCGCAGGCAAAAGAACAGTATCTCCAGCCTCCAAAATAGCTACCAAACTAGCTGACAAGGCCTCTGTTGCACCGATTGTTGACAGAATTTCTGTTTCTGGATTGTAATGCACATTGTACTTTTCAGCCACAAACTCAGCCGCAGCCTGACGCAACTCCAAAAGACCAGCCATACCAGTATAATAACTCTGATTAGCATCAATGGCTGCCTTAGCAACCTCTTTTACATGGTCAGGCGTTGTAAAATCAGGCTCCCCCAAAGTTAATTTTAAAATTCCAGGAATATCCGAAATCGACTGATCAAATTGACGAATCATAGAAACCTCAATCCGATTCAAATTCTTATTAAAACGATGACTCATATCCATAACAGCACCTCCTAAAATCATAATTGTATTCGAACTAAAAAGCTAGTGATTTAAATAAATCCCCTTGAAGTCCTACCGACTTCCGCGCAGATTTCCTAAAATCATACACTTTTCTCAACATTCTCATTACTTATATAAGAATATTATACCAAAAAGAAGAGCCTTGCGACTCTTCTAGCACACTATTTAGCAATCTTTGTTTCAAACAAAGGAGAAAGCGGACGTTTTTCATGAATACGGATAATAGCATCTGCCAACAATTCCGCTGTCGAAATATGCTCGATTTTATCAATCAAGCGATTTTCTGGAATTTCAATCGTATCTAAAACAACCAGTTTTTTAATCGCTGACTTACTAATGTTGTCCATTGCTGGCCCTGACAATACCGGATGCGTACAAGAAGCATACACTTCCGTCGCACCTTCAGCTGCTAAGGCATCCGCTGCATGACAAATGGTCCCCGCAGTATCAATCATATCATCGATGAGAATACACGTCTTGCCCTCAATATTTCCGATGATGTTCATCACCTCAGAAGTGTTCATCTTGTCAACACTACGACGCTTGTCGATAATCGCAATCGGTGTTTTCAAGAATTGTGCCAATTTACGAGCCCTCGTCACCCCACCATGATCTGGTGAAACAACAACATACCCCTCACCCATCATACCACGACGCTCAAAATAATCAGCTATTAAAGGCGCGCCCATCAAATGGTCCACTGGAATATCAAAGAAACCCTGTATCTGTGCAGCATGTAAATCAATAGTCAGCAATCGATCCACCCCTGCTGTCTCCAACATATTGGCAACCAGCTTAGATGTGATTGGCTCTCGCGCACGAGCCTTCCGATCTTGGCGCGCATAGCCATAGTAAGGCATTACCACATTTACAGACTCAGCAGACGCTCGCTTCAGTGCATCTACCATAATCAAAATTTCCATGAGATTATCGTTAACAGGCGAACTCGTTGACTGAAGGATATACACATGAGTTCCACGAATAGATTCTTCAATATTTACCTGAATCTCACCATCTGAAAATTGACGAACACTTGATTTTCCAAGGGGAATCCCAATTTTATGAGATACCTGTTCAGCCAATTTTTTATTAGACGAAAGAGCAAATAGCTTTAAGTCAGTAAATGCCATGACAGCCTCCTCTATTTTTCTACCTTATTATTTTAACGTTTTTTAACACAATTTTCAAACAAAAAATAAGACTGCTCAAACTATCTACTGATGATTACCTATACAAAAAATAAGACCACCCTATATGAAGTAGTCTTATTCAGAAAAATTATGGATAAATGTAGTAAACTGTGCCCTCAGATGTAGTCGTCGGGTTAAACCAACCACGGTGGTTACCAATATAACGGCGACCCATATAGTTCGATTCAGAAACTTGGATGTTGGTTGAACTCTCAACAGCTGTAACCAAGGCTACGTGACCATAGGCTCCACCAACCCAAACAGCTACCGCACCAACCGCTGGTGTCGTACCAACACTAAATCCTTCTGCGCGAGCTGAAGCAACCCACTGGTTGGCATTCCCCCAATAAGGACCAACCCAAGAAACCTGAGATTTCACTCCCCAAGTACATTCACCAACTGGGTAAGAAGAAGCATCATAACGAGCATTGTTGGCAGCTGCTGAACTTCCTGAACTAGAAGAACTTGATACTGGAGTTGATGTACCTGTGCTAGTTGCTGGCGCAGTATAAGAAACTGTTTCAGTCACTACAGGTGTGGCAACTGATATGGCTTGTTGCTGAGCCAAAGCTTCCTGCTGTGCTTGATACTCAGCCTGACGAGCTGCTGCTTGACGAGCTGCTTCCTCTGCTGCTGCTTTTTGTTCAAGCAAGGCTGCTTTTTCATCCTCAGCTGTTGCTTTTTCAGCAGCTAGGTTAAGTTGAGCTGCCTGCAATTCTGCTTGACGAACCTGTAAAACTTGCGCATCATCTTCCAATTTCTGGCGATTAGCTGCCAGCGTATTGATTGCTTCCTGGTTCGCCTTTTGCTTCTCAATAATAGCTTCCTTATCTGCCTTCTGTTGCTCAAGCATACGATTATTAGCAGAAACAATTTCACGCATCGCATTGACACGCGACACAGCATCAACGATTGATTTTGAGTCTAAAATAGTATTGATATAGCTTGTAGCCGAACCATCAATCTGAGCACTACGTGCCTGCTCTTTCAGAGCACCGTCGCGCGATACAATATCTGCTGATAAACGCTCAATATCGGAAGAAAGCGTCTGAGACTCTGCCTCCAAGCGAGCATTTTCTTCAGTCAACTTAGCCTGCTCAGCAACAATAGCATCAACCTGACCCTGAATAGAGTCTACCTGAGCCTGGGCAGCAGCCTGTTGTGCTGTAATCTGATTGATTTTATCATCCTGTGCAGCAATTTGGCTATCTGTATCATTTGCAAAAACAACACCAACTTGGCTAACATTTGTCAAAATCATTGTACTTAACATCAATGTAGCTAAGATTCTTTTCTTCATACTTGGGTGACTCCTCTATACTTATTGACTATACCATTTTATCAAAAAAAATACGTAAGAATATTACGCATTTGTTACATTTCTATGTCTTATTTGTAATTCTAAAAATGCTATCAAATAATGGCTGTAGAACAACAAATAAAAGAAAGTTTACTACCAAAGTCGGTAATAAATTATAAAAGACAAAAATGAACACAGACAAATTTGTCAACTGAAATAAACGAGCAAACAGATAACTCACAAGTTCCAAATGAAAGATGAGGACAAGCAAGACAATCACATTTGTCCACCTATTATTATCCACTCCACGGAAAAAGAAATATAGAATAATCACCAAGAGAGGAAAAATTGTCGTGGCCAAACCAACCAACTTTAAATAATACAAATCATAAACCAGACCCAGCAAGACAAAAGTCAGTAGAGAGTAAGGCAATGAAACACGGTGTGCAAAATAAAGTCCTCCTATAAATAATAGGTAGGTAGAAACTGAAAATACTCCCGGAATGAAATTGGTCAATAAAGTTGACAACTGTCCATCTACTAGCAGAAGTAAAAACAAGACAGGCAAGATTATCAAATCAAATTTAGTATATCTCATCCTAGTTCCTCACTAGCAACACAGTATAAATAGTTGAAAAATCAGCAGCTGGCTCAACAAATAATTCCCTATTTAAATTATTGCTAGTAGACTTCACTGCAGAAACCTTCCCTACCAATATATTTGAAGGTGTCGTTCCGGCTAAATCACTCGTTACAACCTTACTTCCAACAGCAATTTCACTTGTAGCATTCAACTGATTGACAATAAAACTATTCGAATCTGTATCATAACCAGATAAAATCCCGTAAACATCCCCAGTATCCGTAGTAAGTTTCACTGGAATTTTAGTAAACTCATCCGAATTTGAAAGTAATTTAACAGTGGAAGAACCAGCCTCTGCTTTTGTCACAATACCAATCAATCCACCGTTTGCCATCACTAACATCTGCTCTGCGACACCCGCATCTGTACCTGCATCAACGATTAACTGCTTCGTCCAGGAAACTGGAGTACGAACAAGGACAAAACTTGAAATAAATGACTTCTCAGGAAAAGCTGCAACAACCTGTAAATCCTTTCTCAAAGATTCATTTTCCTTACGTAATTGGCTATTATCCTCTGATATACTTTCAAGATTTAGGATAGCCCTTTTCAGCTCTGCATTCTCTTCATAGGCACTTAGCATATCAGATAAACTATCTTTTTGAGAAGACAAGAAGGTTGTTGGTATAGAAAGGACAGATTGAATGGGTGATAAGAAATTACCAAGGGCTGAAGAAAAAGATGAAAAAATTTTATTATTTGATAAAGAACCGAATAATAAAGCAGTTGACAATAAGATAAAAACGGATAATGTAATAACCAATTTTGAAAATTTATTCATACAACCCTCCCAAGAAAATCGATACAATAAAACGAGAATATCAAGCGATAATCTCGTTCACTACGGAGAATAAGGGATTCGAACCCTTGCGCCAGTTACCCGACCTAACGATTTAGCAAACCGTCCTCTTCAGCCTCTTGAGTAATTCTCCATTGTAAAATATGATGGGCACGAGTGGAATCGAACCACCGACCTCACGCTTATCAGGCGTG
>CAMBAD010000043.1 GCA_945864085.1 uncultured Streptococcus sp. | reverse complement strand
AAATTTGACGCGTCAGTTGAAGTTGCTTACAACTTGAACATTGACGTTCGTAAAGCTGACCAACAAATCCGTGGTGCAATGGTATTGCCAAACGGTACTGGTAAAACAGCTCGCGTATTGGTATTTGCCCGTGGTGCAAAAGCTGAAGAAGCAAAAGCTGCTGGTGCAGATTTCGTTGGTGAAGACGATCTCGTTGCTAAAATCAACGGCGGTTGGTTGGACTTTGACGTTGTTATCGCAACACCAGACATGATGGCAGTTGTTGGACGTCTTGGTCGCGTACTTGGTCCGCGTAACTTGATGCCAAACCCTAAAACTGGTACAGTAACCATGGATGTTGCTAAAGCAGTTGAAGAGTCTAAAGGTGGTAAAATCACTTACCGTGCTGACAAAGCAGGTATCGTACAAGCTCTTATCGGTAAAGTATCATTTGACGCTGACAAACTCGTTGAAAACTTCAAAGCTTTCCACGAAGTAATGGTAAAAGCGAAGCCAGCTACTGCAAAAGGTACTTACATGACTTCTGTATCCATCACTACTACACAAGGTGTGGGTATCAAAGTTGATCCTAACTCACTTTAATGATTTGTAAGACTGTCTCTAGGCAGTCTTTTTACTTATGGCAATCTTGACAAACTGTTGATTTCGATTTATACTATATCCAATTTATCTCAAAGGAGTTACCAAATGAAAATAGCAGAAAAAGAGGAGTTTTACAGCTACCTGTCTGCTGCATACAATCTCCCGCAGGAAGCCTTTTCAGAAGCCTTGCGTGAAAAAATAGTTGAGATAGCCAGTCAGCTTGACAAGGAAGAAAATCTTTATATATTGGCGGGGCACTTGAGCCGATTTGTCAATGCAGAACTAACAGCTCTGACTTATCAGGCACCTGAAGAATTGGTTCAGCTCGTCCGCTACCTGCAAGAAATCCAAAATTACTACCGTTATGCCGCTAACTTTCCAGGAAAGGTCAAATAGGAGGAATGATGACAGAATACATAAAACCACAGGTATGGAAGTGGGAAGAAGAAAACGACAACCGTTCAGGCAATCGTCCGACAGCAGGAAGCCGCTTTGAACAAATATTACCGCAGGGTGACAAGCCATTGCAAGTCTACTCTTTAGGCACACCCAATGGGGTCAAGGTGACCATTCTCTTGGAAGAGTTAAGGGAGTTGGGAATTTCGGAAGCAGATTATGATTTGTTTTTGATTGATATTAGCAAGGGAGACCAGTTTGGCTCGGACTTTGTAGCCATCAATCCCAATTCTAAAATTCCTGCGCTGGTCGATTTTTCTGGGGAAGAGCCGATTCGGGTCTTTGAATCTTCCAATATTTTGCTCTATTTGGCGGAAAAATTTGCTCAATTTATTCCTACGAATCCAGCGGCTAGGGTGGAGATGCTCAACTGGCTTTTTTGGCAGACAGGGGCAGCGCCTTTTGTTGGCGGTGGTTTTGGTCATTTTTACCATTATGCACCAAGTGCGCAGCAGTATCCGATTGACCGCTATGCTATGGAGACCAAGCGTCAGCTGGATGTCCTTGATCAGCTGCTTGCTACGCGGTCTTACGTGGCTGGGGATGAGTACACGATTGCGGATATGGCTATCTGGTCCTGGTATGGCCGCCTGGTTCAAGGGGCCTTGTACCCTGGTTCGGCAGAATTTTTAGATGTCGCAAGCTACACACATTTGAAGGTTTGGGTAGAAAAAATAGCAGAGCGTCCAGCTGTTCAGCGGGGGCTTGCAGCAAGTTACCGACCTATTATAGATTAGTCTGCCCCACTCGTTGAGTGGGTTTTTCTTTTACTTTGAGGTTATAAAAGTTTATAATAAGGAGGTTACCCTTTGTGAATATCAAAGAAATGACTGGATGAGGCGATGGTCAGTAGTGCCCAAATGGCCGCCAGCAGGTTCATGGTGCGACTGTTGAGCCAGTTTATCTTTTCGGCTTGTTTTGACTGAAGCCTTAGTTATCTGGGCTGAATGTCCAGCCGCGCGGTCGTGTTTGATTGTCATGGAGGATATTATCCAATAGAAAGAATGAAGAAATGTCTGAAAAAGTTGAATTACAGCAGTCTAAGGAACAGGTGACCATGGCTAGAGGTTTGGCTTGGTTGACTGCTGGCAATATCCTTAGCCGCCTTTTAGGGGTTGCTTACATTATCCCTTGGTATATTTGGCTGGGGGAGTACCGAGCAGAAGCCAATGCGCTCTTTAGCATGGGCTATCAAATCTATGCTAACTTCCTTTTGATTTCATCAGCAGGCTTGCCGACCGCTATTGCTAAGCAGGTGGCCAAGTATAATGTCTTGGGGAAGGAAGAGGCGGCCTTCTATCTGGTCAAGGTATTTTTTAAACTCATGTTGATTTTTGGGGTCATCTTTGCAGGGATTATGTATATCAGTTCTCCTTGGTTAGCCGACGCCTCTGGTTCAAGGGAAAAATTGATTCCAGTCATGTATAGTCTGGTTCCGCCGATTCTGATTTTCCCAGCCATGTCTATTTTGCGGGGATTTTTCCAGGGTCGTCATGACATGAAACCGTATGCGATTAGCCAGTTGGCGGAGCAGCTGGTTCGGGTTGTTTGGATTTTGGCTTCGACCTTTATCATCATGAAGCTGGGCAATGGGAACTACATAGATGCGGTGGTGCAGTCAACCTTTGCTGCTTTTGTGGGAATGCTGGCCAGTGTGGGTATTTTGGTCTATGCCTTGTGGAAACAGGGGTATTTGGGAAAATTGCTCCATGCCAAGAAGCAAAAGGTGTCGGTCAATCCTGGTCAACTAATCAAGGAAACCCTGAAAGACGCGGTACCAATTATTATTTTGGGTTTGGCTATTCAACTTCTTCAGCTAATTGACCAAGTAACCTTTATCAGAGTGATGGAGCAGATTACCCATATTTCAAACTCGAAATTGCTGGAACTGTATTCATTTATGTCAGCCAATCCCAATAAGATTACCATGATGATTATTGCCATTTCCCTCAGTTTGGGTAGTGTGGCGATTCCATTGATTACTGAAAAATTTGTCCAAAATGATAAAAAGGCAACTGCAGACTTGGTGACTGATAATTTACAGCTGCTCTTCATCTTTACCATTCCGGCCATTGTTGGGACTGTTCTGCTGGCTCGTCCGCTATACTCTGTTTTTTATGGACCATCCAAAGACATCGAAATCACCCTCTTTATTTGGAACCTCTTTATGATTCTGCCGCTGGGTCTGTATTCGGTGTTAAGTGTTATCATTCAAGCGATTTTTGAAAATAAGCGGGCCATTCTTTACTTTGTTTTGGGAATGCTGGTGAAGCTGGTTCTACAGGTTCCGCTGATTCTGGTCTTCCATGTCTACGGTCCCTTCATTTCGACAGCCATCAGTCTGGCTCTTATGATTTATCTTTTCTATAGACGGATTGATCAGGTTGTGGGTATCGATAAACAATCAGTTGTTGCAGATGTGGTGACCATTAGCTGGATTTCAGCCAGCATGGGCGTGGTGGTTTGGTTGGCAGCGACCTTGTTGCACCTTCTTCTGCCAGTTTCTGGCTATGTGTCTAGCTTCATCCATTTGACCCTGGCTGGAGGTGCAGGTATTTTGGTTTTCGTCTACTTGACCCTCAAGACCCGTCAGTTGGATCGTCTTATTGGCAGTCGGGCTCAACTCCTGCGCAGAAAACTCAAGGTATCGTAGGGATGACAAGCTATAGTCTTTTAGTTTACTTTTAGTACTAGGCAACGAGCTGCAGACAGTACTGGAGTACGGCAAAGCGAGTTAACGAAGTAATAAAAGAAAAACTAAACGACTATAACAGATTGGAATGGCTACACTGCTTAGTCACCATATATTTTATAGAACAGTAAAAAAGGCTCAGAGCCAAGGTTTCGGAAACTTGGTTCTGGACCTTTCATTTTTTGCGGCGCTAATTGGTAGGGGATTGCTTTTGATTAAAAATAAACCATTTGCTGAGGACATAGTTGATGACTAGAATCAAAATCTGAGAAATCAGGGTAACAATGGCATTGACGGTGTGTATCTGGTGGTTTACAAATTGTCCGATAATTTCGGGATAGAGATCAACCAGGAGGTAGGCCAGTACAATATCAAGGACCAAGGTGCTGATTCGTGCTAGGAAAAATTTGCCCAGACGGATAATACGGTTTGTTCGTGGCTGTTTAAAGACAATCCAGTCATTGAGGACAAAGGCAAAGAGAATCGAGCTGGTATTGGCAATGAGGGTCACTAGAAAAATATGATCGATGACCAGAAAGAGACCGAGGCGCAGGACAAAATAAAAGAGTGTGGTCAGACCGCCTGCGATAATATAGAGGACTACTTCATTTTTTAGTGTTTTTTGCAATAAGTTTTTCATACAACTGATAGTACCATAGGAAGGGGCTTTTTTCAAGATGGAAGGTCTGTTCGAAGCCTCCGTGCTTTGGAAATTCATTTGACTATATCTTGTCTATTTTTCAGTTTTTATGGTAGAATAGTAGGGATAAAATAGAGGAGTGTGAACATGAAACCAAAATACGAGCGTATTCTTATCAAACTATCTGGTGAGGCCCTTGCTGGTGAACGTGGTGTTGGTATTGACATCAAGACTGTTCAGGCCATGGCCAAGGAAATCCAGGAAGTGGCAGAATCAGGCATTCAGATTGCTCTGGTCATCGGTGGTGGCAACCTGTGGCGCGGAGAACCTGCGGCGGCAGCAGGTATGGATCGTGTGCAGGCAGATTATACAGGAATGCTTGGTACGGTAATGAATGCCCTTGTTATGGCGGATTCTCTCAAACAGTTGGGGGTTGATACGCGCGTGCAGACAGCTATTGCCATGCAGTCGGTGGCTGAGCCTTATATTCGTGGTCGTGCCCTTCGCCATCTTGAAAAGGGACGCATTGTCATCTTTGGGGCAGGCATTGGTTCACCTTATTTCTCTACTGATACAACAGCAGCCCTTCGGGCGGCAGAAATTGAGGCTGATGCTATTTTGATGGCTAAAAATGGTGTTGACGGTGTCTATAACGCAGATCCGAAGAAGGATGCCAACGCTGTGAAATTCAATGAATTGACCCACCGTGAGGTCATCAATCGTGGTCTGAAAATCATGGACGCTACAGCTTCGACCCTCTCAATGGACAATGATATTGACCTGGTTGTCTTTAATATGAACGAACCTGGCAACATCAAGCGCGTTGTCTTTGGTGAACCGATTGGTACAACGGTGTCCAACTCTACAGAAGAAAAATAAATCATAAGGATAAAGAAGGAAGTTTTATGTCTAAAGAAATTATTGCTAAAGCAAAAGAGCGTATGAATCAGTCTCATCAGAGTTTGGCGCGTGAGTTCAGCCACATTCGTGCAGGTCGTGCGAATGCCAGTCTCTTGGATCGTATTTCCGTAGACTACTATGGAGCGCCAACCCCGCTTAATCAGTTGGCCGGAATCACTGTTCCAGAGGCGCGTGTTCTTTTGATCACACCGTTTGACAAATCTATTTTGAAGGATATTGAGCGTGCCCTCAATGCTTCTGACCTTGGTTTGACCCCGCAATCAGATGGCAATGTTATTCGCTTGGTTATCCCTGCATTGACAGAAGAAACACGGAAAAACTTGGCTAAGGATGTGAAGAAGGTCGGTGAGAACTCCAAGGTTGCCATTCGCAATATCCGTCGCGATGCCATGGATGAGGCTAAGAAGGCTGAAAAAGCTAAGGAAATCACAGAGGATGATTTGAAGACGCTTGAAAAAGATATTCAAAAAGTGACCGATGAAGCCATCAAGACCATCGATAAGATGACTGCTGAGAAGGAAAAAGAACTCTTGGAAGTCTAAGGACGGTATGTTAGTCGGCCTGTTTATCCGCTTAGAAAAGTAAAAGGATGGTTGCCCGCTTGCCTAGGTGAGCGGCATTTTTCAGAGGGAACTTTCCTCGTCTATTTTGGTATCAACCAAGAACCTGTACCCACAAGTAAAGTGCTTTTAAGTAAGAGATAGTTTTTCGCTCATCAAGGCAGTTTTTGAGGGAATACTGACTGTATTTTGAAAAAAAAACAAAGTAGCTAAAAAATTAGCCTTAGATGGAAGTGCTGAGCTGTGACTACAAGTTCTAAATAGTCCAGTGGAGTGAAACAGTTCGGGGATGGGAGTGAGAAAGAACTCATCTAATCAAAAAGAGTTCGTCAACAAGTCTTTATTTCCAACCTCCAACTATCTTCCAGATTGTTGGAGCAATCAACCACTGCGCTGAGAAGCGAGGTTGGTCTTTTTACCCAGCCTCACCTGAGCCTAGAAATAAAGGAGCGAAGTATGTCAGCTGGTCACCTTAAAACTAGAAAGTGGCCATAGAAGCTCCAACCTGTTATTTTGGAAGTGAGGGGGAACTCTTTTATCTGTCGAGTTCTTCCCACTCCCTTTTTTAGTCAGAAAGAAGAAAATTATGAAGGATTTATTAGCACAAACGATTGTTGGTTTGGTGACAGACCAGAATGATCGCTTTTACTTTATCCAGAAAGATGGTCAAACCTTTGCTCTAGCAAAAGAAGAGGGTGACTATCAGTTGGGGCAATCTGTCAAAGGCTTCGCCTATTCGGATATGAAACAGAAACTCCGTTTGACGACCAAGGAAGTCGGGGCTACCTGTACCAGTTTTGGTTGGGGGACGGTTACAGAGGTTCGTAAGGATTTGGGTGTCTTTGTGGATACGGGTTTGCCTGATAAACAGGTGGTTGTATCTTTGGATATTCTGCCTGAAATCAAGGAATTATGGCCGAAAAAGGGTGACCAGCTTTATGTCAAGTTGACTGTAGATAAGAAGGACCGAATTTGGGCCTTGCCTGCCTTTCAGGAGGATTTCCAGAAATTGGCCGGACCTGCCTATGATAATATGCAAAATCAGGAATTGCGGGCCATTGTCTACCGTCTGAAATTGAACGGGACCTTTGTCTATCTGCCAGACAATAATATGCTGGGCTTCATTCATCCTAGTGAGCGCTATGCGGAGCCGCGTTTGGGCCAGGAAGTTAAGGCCCGTGTCATTGGCTACCGAGCGGTGGACCGAACCCTCAACCTTTCTTTGAAACCTCGTTCCTTTGAGATGCTGGAAAACGACGCCCAGATGATTTTGACCTATCTGGAGAGCAATGGTGGCTTTATGACCCTCAATGACAAGTCTGCTCCAGAAGATATCAAGGCCACTTTTGGTATTTCCAAAGGGCAATTTAAAAAAGCCCTAGGTGGGCTGATGAAGGCCAAGAAAATCAAACAGGATGAGTTTGGGACAGAATTAGTATAAAGGAGAGAGTATGCTCGTCTATATTGCCGGGGCTGGGGCCATGGGATGCCGCTTTGGGTACCAGCTCTCTAAAACCAAGCATGAGGTGGTCCTACTGGATAACTGGGAGGCCCATATCGATGCCATCCAAAAAGAGGGACTCAGGGTGACTGGAGATATTGAGGACCGGGTCCAACTCCCCATTATGAGGCCGACGGAGGCAAGGGAGGTGGCAGACCTGATTATCCTTTTGACCAAGGCGGACCAACTGCCCAAGATGTTGCGGGATATTCGGGGCATTATCGGCCCCGAGACCAAGGTCCTCAGCCTCTTGAATGGGCTTGGCCATGCAACGACTATGCGCCGTTATATCCCTGAGGAAAGTATCATGGTGGGAGTGACCATTTGGCTGTCTGGTCTAAAAGGACCTGGGCATGTCCATCTGGAAGGACCTGGCTCCATTTCCCTCCAAAATATGGTGGGTGACGGCCAGTCAGCTCAAGCTATAGTAGATATGTTTAATGAAGCAGGGCTTAATGCCAGCTATGATGACAATGTAATTGAGGCTATTTGGCGCAAGGCCTGTGTCAACGGGGTCATGAATCCGACCTGCACGATCATGGATTGTACCATTGGGGAACTCTTTGGGACAGAAGCAGGTCTCAATCTGGTTCAAGGTATTTTCAAGGAATTTATCCAGGTGGCGCGTGCAGAGATGGGAGATATTGACGAGGAGGGGATTTGGAAGTATATCATGGAAACCTCCAAAAAGGCAGCCAGCCACTATCCATCCATGCACCAGGATTTGGTTCAAAATGTGCGAAAGACGGAGATTGATTACCTCAATGGTGCGGTGGTTTTCAAGGGCAAACGGGTCGGCATTGCGACGCCTTACTGTCAGATGATGACCGATATGATTCATGCCAAGGAAGCCATGCTGGGCTTGAGATAGGAGAAGAGGATGTTAATCGAAGTAGAAACGATTGAAGACTATATGGCTGCTCTGCCAGACCAGCGGAAAGAAGCAGTGGAGTGGCTGCACCAGGAAATTCTGGGTCAGTTGCCGCCTGGTTTTGAGGTGGGGGTGTTAGGGGGCATGATTAACTATTATGTTCCCTTGTCCGCCTATCCTGCTGGCTATCATTGTACTCCTGGTGAGCCGCTGCCTTTTCTGGCCTTGGCCTCCCAGAAAAATCATATTGCCCTTTACCACATGGGGCTCTATATGGATGAGGAATTAGCGACTTGGTTTGCGAAGGAATACCAGAAGCAGGTGCCTACCAAGCTGGATATGGGCAAGTCCTGTATCCGCATGAAAAATCCTAAGCACATTCCCTATGCCTTGATTGGTGACTTGGTCGGGAAGATGACCATGGAGCGCTATATTGAGCTTTATGAAGAGAATCATCTTGGAAAGTAGCTTTTGAAAGGTTTGATAGACCAGAAACCAGTCAAAGATGTTCTCAAAAAATTAAAACTTTTTAACAAAAATCTCAGACTTTCTGGGATTTTTTTGCTACAATGGTGAAACTAGGTAATGGAGGATGACTGATGAGAAAATCGTTTTATAGCTGGCTGATGACCCAGCGCAATCCCAAGTCCAATGAACCAGTGGCCATCTTGGCGGATCTGGTCTTTGAGGATTCGGCCTTTCCCAAGCACACAGATGATTTTGATGAGGTCAGTCGCTACTTGGAAGATGGGGCCAGTTTTTCCTTCAATCTGAGTCAGTTTGACACTATTTGGGAAGATTATTTGGGGCATTGATTGCTGAAGCAGCACAACTAATTTATGTAATAGAGCTTGGACTATTTTGTCCAGCTTTTTTTATTGTCAGATTTTAGTTCGTTATCACATTGTGAAATAGAGTGTAAGAATTACATAATAAAAATATAATAAGCATGCTGTAACAACGACAAGTCTTGCAATTCGCAGTTGTTGATTTTCACAGGTTCTTAATTTTGGCAGGGAATATTTTTGTATAAATAATAGAATAATATAT
Organism: uncultured Streptococcus sp.; assembly: GCA_945864085.1. Taxonomy (GTDB): domain Bacteria; phylum Bacillota; class Bacilli; order Lactobacillales; family Streptococcaceae; genus Streptococcus. Next base: position 7,760 of record CAMBAD010000043.1, on the reverse strand, counting down.
AAATTCGTGTTAAAATAATGGTGATTGCAGACAAAGGAGAACAATCTAAAAGGAAGTTTCAAGCAGGTTTTTGTAGGCTTTTTCAGTCTAAGCTGGTCCTCCTTGTCTGATAGAAAATAAGCAGAAAATAAATTTTATAGTAGGAGGCTGGTAGCCCAGCCAGCCTCGAGAAAGGAGGCGCGCAGATGCGCAAATTTTTTTACGACCAAAAGAAAGCCTTTTCCATTCGGAAGCTGACGGTTGGTATCGTATCACTTTGTATAGGCAGTAGCTTGTTGATAGGTCAGGACATAGTTGCGGCCCAGCAGGGAACCGTCACAGGTCCAAGGCAGCTTCGTTTTGAGTATGTTTTGGAAAGTGAGTTGACAGCGGAGGAGCGAAAGCTGCTCCAATCCAGTTTGCCAGACAGCATTCAGGCAGAAGCCACCTATTTTCTGGTTTACAGACCGAGCAAGTCCAGCCTTCCTCAGACAGGTGAGCTGCTTAGCGGAGGTATGGCCTGCTTGGGGGCAGGATTTCTCATTTTGGCCATAGTGGCCACCAGGTCCAAGAAAACTAGGGTTCTTACCATGCTCTATGTGACCACGGCAGGTCTTCTTCTCCCTTTAGCCAAGGTCGAGGCGGCGCGCAGCCATGCCCTGGCAGCCTATAATCAGACCTACACTATCCAACCTGGCGAGACCTTGCCTAGTGGAAAAATCAACCTAGCAGGATATGATTTTGTCGGTTATTTGGTGAAGGAAATGCCAGAGGTGGCCAGCCAGTCTTCCAAGCCAGAAGACCAGACCCAGCCTACACAAGATTCGACTGTTGACCAAGCCCAAGAGGCCTCCCAGCCTATGGACCAAGGGCAAGCCAACCAAGGCGCACCAAATGAGGTACCTATTCACCAGCCAACACAGGAGGCCCCGTCCGTTCCATCTGAGCCTGCTGTTCAACCAGACCAATCCGTTCCAGTGGCACCTCCAGTTGAACCAGCCCCGTCCGTTCCATCTGAGCCTGCTGTTCAACCAGACCAATCCGTTCCAGCTGCACCTCCAGTTGAACCAGCCCAATCTGTTCCATCTGCACCTACAGCTCAGCCAGCCCAGTCAGAATCCATTACACCTCCAACCCTAGCAGAGGTGGAAAGTCCTGTGGAGGACCATCAGGTTATTCCAGAACCTCCAACGACAGCAGTTTCTGACCAAGCCCCGACAGGTCCTGTTCTCCCCGAGCTGGCCTTTGAAGTACGAGAGCGGGTAGAAGAGACCAGTCTGCCTATTCCTGTCCAAGAAGTGGAAACAGACCAACTGCCTGCAGGACAAGTCCGCACGGAGGAAGGTCAGGCAGGTCGCTTGCAAGTCCGCTATGAAGAAGTCCTTGTGGCAGGTCAAGTCGTTGGACGCAGGGAAGTCAGCCGTGAGGAAACTCCCTCTACTCCAAGCATTCGCTATATTGGTACAGGCCAGGTCGCAGAGCCTGAAACAGAGACCGAGCCAGATTCAGATTCATCAAATTCCCAACCTGTAGCAACTCCAGAGCCATTGGTTACGGATATTCCAGACCAAGCCCCGACAGGTCCTGTTCTCCCTGAGCTGGCCTTTGAAGTACGAGAGCGGGTAGAAGAGACCAGTCTGCCTATTCCTGTCCAAGAAGTGGAAACAGACCAACTGCCTGCAGGACAAGTCCGCACGGAGGAAGGTCAGGCAGGTCGCTTGCAAGTCCGCTATGAAGAAGTCCTTGTGGCAGGTCAAGTCGTTGGACGCAGGGAAGTCAGCCGTGAGGAAACTCCCTCTACTCCAAGCATTCGCTATATTGGTACAGGCCAGGTCGCAGAGCCTGAAACAGAGCCAAACCAACCACCGACAGAGGTAGAAACTCCACCAACAAGCGAAGACCAGGAAATAGTTGAAGCTGCCAAACCCACAATGACCATTCGCAACCTCGCCATCAATAATGAAGCGCGGACCGCAACGGTCCACTACCTGTTAGAAGACACAGGGGGTCGCTACGAGGGGGCTCAGGCCCACCTCTTTGCCAATGAACAAATCGTAGCCAGCGCTCCCGTTACGCGTAGGGATAACGACTACATCGCTACCTTTACAAATCTGCAAGCCAATACAGACTACCTCGTACGGACGGAATTGACCTATGCTAATGGAGATGAAAGTCTGGTGGATAGTCTGGCAGATGAAGCAGCCCTTGACATTGAGGAAAGAAGGCTGGAGATTAAGAACATTGATCAGGTAGAACTGTGGAAGTTTGAGAATGGAAAAGCTTCGATTCAGCGCCAGCTGACCACTAGACCAACCGATCTCAGCCCATATTTTGCCCGCGTCCTATCTGCTCAACAGAAGGAAATCCTCCTGCCGATTACGCAGATTGACTTGGTTGTAGAGGAGGGACAAGAGCGCTTCAAACTCAAAGCCAGTCTGGATAATTTAGTGGAAATGCGCAACAGCCAAAGCAGCTATAGCGAAGGCATCAGTTTCTACGTTGCTAAGCAAGCCGCACCAGCCACCTCTGTCTATGTGGACTTTAATCAGCTGATTGCTGATATGGAAGCAAGACCGTGGGACACCTTTACCCTAGGAGCTGATTTGACAGCTTCAGCGATAGATTCCTCAGGTAAGCGAAGCTACGTTAGCGCCACCTTTACAGGTCGCTTAAATGGAGCAGGCTATACTATTTACGACCTGGCTCTGCCTCTTTTCCATAGAACCAGTGGAGAGATTGATAATCTCCATCTGGTTGATGTTGCTATTCACCAAAGCAGTCAGGAAGAAGTTGGCGCTCTTGCTAAAGAAGCCAGAGGCGGACGTATCGAACGAGTTCGTGTAGAGGGAAGGATTACAGGTGCTAATTCTGTCGGAGGTCTGCTAGGTATTGCCTATAATACAGAAATTCTCAATACCAAAGTCCAAGGTCGAGTATCAACCCAGTCAACGGGTCTATCGGACAACTATCTGGGTGGCCTAGTCGGCTGGCTGGGACAAAACGGTCGGGTCAGGGGAGCCTATACAGATGTCCTCTTATCAACCAATTCAAACCGTTCGAGGGTTGGTGGTATCGTTGGGCAGATGGATTCGCCTGATTCCTATGTGAGACAGGCATTTGCAACGGGCAGTATCTCCGCTCCTAAGACTGATAACAGTGACCTGGGCGGAATCGTTGGTACCATTATCGGAACCAATAATTCCCTGATAGAGGATGTCATCTCAGCAGTCAGCGTTCCGAACGGACGCAAGGTGTATCATTTTGTTACCCAGCCTGAAATCCAGTTGGGCGAGGTCTATGTGGTGGAAAATGAAGCCAGCGGTCAGGATAATGCTGGTCAAATTGTTCTGACTGCTGACCAGGCCCGAGAGAGATTGGCAGGGTACCAGATTAGCGGTCCCGATGTGAGACAGGGCGAAGATTTCCAAGTCTTGAATCGGCAAGATGTCCCTTATCAAGCCCACCCACACTATCACCCATCTAAGCAGTTGGCTTATGAAAATATGGAAAAACTCCTGCCATACTTCACCCGAGATGTCATCATCCAGCAAGCTAACCGCTTGGAAGCGACGGACCTCCTAGTGACCAAACGCCTTGTGGATGCTATTCCACTGGATGGCTATAATGGAGATCGCCCAATCTTTGACAGTTACGGTCGAAGAGAGTGGATTAACAGGCTCCTGCTGCATTTTGAAGATGGTACCATCCGAAAAGAATGGCTCTTGAAGAAGCAAGACTTGAACAACGGAACCTTGGTAGAATATCATATTCTTGATAAGAACATCACCTATACACCAGAAAACATGGTGGCTCTTCCTCATCTGGATAGTCTGATGAACAGGCTCCTACCAGAGTTTGAGGCGGTGAACTACAATTCTCCAGCCTTCCTGGAGGCCCTGGGATTGACCAGTTCGCCAAATGATTATGCGACCAAGGAACTCTTGTTCCTGAGAGAGTCTTTTGCTAAGGTCAAGGCCAATATCCGTCAGCACCTGCGTGATTTGCTGGTTACCGATCGCTTGATTGGCTTGACCAGTCAGACCATTGAGGAGTATACTTTTGACTATATCCAGAAGCATAAGACTCAGTTATTGATTGGTTTGGCCTATATGGATCGGTGGTATGCAGTTCATTACGGAGATATGAATGCGAAGGAATTGATGACCAAGCGAGCTGATTTCTTCGGTCAGTCTGTTAGTTCCCTCGATACACTTATCACTTTAGGCAGTCTGGGGGCAGGTGCCTTGAAACCGAGCAACAACTACGCTCTGGGCAGTCAGTTGATTGCCAAACCAGCTGTACAAGGGGATTTGTTTGCTTATTTGGAAGCCTACCGCAAACGATTTGCTCCAGACCAGACAGATAGTTCTTGGTTCAATCAGACAAGCAAGGCCACTATTATTGAGACCAATTCGACTGTGGAGGCAGTTCGCAATAGACAAGAAAACCCGAATGACAAGACCTATTCCAACCATTTCTATGACAAGCTGAAGAGTAAGGATTGGCCATTCAAGGAAATGGCGCTCATTCTTCTGACCATGCCAAGCAATGACATCTTTATCCTGACTGACATGGCCAATACCCTGATAGGTTCCTATGACAATCAGACTGGCAGCAAGGAAGAGATTGATGTCAAGTTGCATGAAACAGCTATAGCCTGGGCTCGTCATGCGGACTATCTGTACCGAATCTTGCCTGAAGAACATAAGGAAAAAATGTTCAGGCAGATGATTACTTGGGATACCAAAAAAATCAATGGCAGTTGGTACGAGGTGGATTCTTTGAGCAGTCTGTCTCAACCATCCTTCAAGCATTTCTATATGCCGCTGGGCTACAAATATGACTACAGTCCAGTCGGGGCCAATTCGGATTTGAAAAATATTTTCTATTTCAATCACGAGGCGATTAGCCAGCACGGAACAGCCATTTATACGCATGAACTGACCCACGTTGCTGACGATGATACCTTCCTGCTTGGGCATGGTCGTCGGGCTGGCATGGACTTTGAAACCTATGCCCGCGGTCTCTTTGAGTCCATCAACTGGCATGACCAAGATATTCTTGGAGTCAACAGTATCTTTGATTTTTCAAACTACGAAGCGACTTCCTATGGCCGACGGTTGACCAATTTAAGCCCTGAACGCTTCCAGTCCACTCAGGATTTGGAAACCTATATGCGCGGCTACTTTGATGTGATTTACAGCTTGGATTATCTGGAAGCAGAGGCTGTATTTGCCCTTGGCGGCACACTGAATTTCCAATCAGCCCGTCGTAATTGGTTTGATAAGATGACCACTTTGGACGACAACGAAACCTTGGTGGAACGATTTAGACGAGCAGGCGACCTGACAAGCATTGACCAGCTGATTGATAATGGACTGGTCTCGCGTCGTTCCTATGATCCGCCAGGACATGGGGAGAATGACTTGCATTTGCGCAATTCCTATCTGATGATTAATTCCCTCAATCCAATCTATGGTAGCTTGAACAATAATGGGTATAGCCGCAATGAGTTTGAGTTTAGAAAACTTGCCTTCGAACTTTTGGCTGAAAAAGGCTACGAAGAAGGCTTTGTACCGTATCTGTCCAATCAATACCAGGCTGATTTAGGGCAGACAGACCCAGCGGGACGCATAGCGGATGATCAGTTGATTGCCACAATTACCGATGGAAGATACAGCACCGCAGCTGCCTTCCGTAAGGCCATGTTTGACCAGCGGAGAATGAAATTAGACCAACTCAAATCTATCAGGATTCTCGGAGCAAATGAAGGGCAAGGTTACTTTTACGGTGACAGTCGTACCCTGGCCTCTGTGGCGGATATTCGCCAGCTGATGAGAGAGGCGGTTGAGTACGATGCCAATCAAGAAACCTACCATGCCCAACATACTGGCTACGAGAAGACCCGCTCCCGCGTTTACCGCCTCAAGGCAGCGATACTCAATGCCTACCTGCGAGAAACCCGAGAGTTCAGAGATTCTATCTACAACCAGTAGCCGCACGAGTTTGGAGGCGACCGAACTTCCTGCCTATCCACCTTTTTCTGTGCCAGCGCTGTAAATATTTGCTATAATAGATAAAAAGCAGTCAAAGGAGAAGGTTTTTGCAAGAACATTCTATCGATATTCAACTGAGCCACCCAGATGATTTGTTCAGTCTGTTTGGGTCCAATGAACGCCATCTGCGCTTGATGGAGCAGGAACTTGGTGTGGTTATCCATGCCCGAACCGAGCGTGTGCAGGTTATCGGACAAGAAGAGCAGGTTGAGCTTGCCCGCCTTGTCATCCAGTCTCTTCTTGTCTTGGTTAACCGTGGCCTGTCTGTCAATACACCTGATGTGGTCACAGCCATTACCATGGCCAAAAATGATGAAATTGATAAGTTCGTTGCTCTTTATGAGGAGGAAATTATCAAGGACAATGCCGGTAAGCCAATTCGGGTCAAGACACTGGGGCAAAAGATTTACGTTGACAGCGTGAAGCGCCACGATGTGGTTTTTGGAATTGGTCCAGCAGGAACAGGCAAGACCTTTCTTGCGGTCACCCTTGCAGTCATAGCCCTTAAACGCGGTCAAATCAAGCGGATCATTTTGACCCGCCCTGCGGTGGAAGCTGGTGAAAGTCTCGGTTTCTTACCAGGCGATTTGAAGGAAAAGGTTGATCCCTATCTCCGTCCTGTCTACGATGCCCTTTATCAAATACTGGGCAAGGAGCAGACGACCCGCCTGATGGAGCGAGAAATTATTGAGATTGCACCATTGGCCTACATGAGGGGAAGAACGCTGGAAGATGCCTTTGTCATTCTGGATGAGGCACAAAATACGACCATCATGCAAATGAAAATGTTTTTGACCCGCCTCGGCTTTAATTCCAAAATGATTGTCAACGGAGATACCAGTCAGATTGACTTGCCACGCAAGGTCAAGTCTGGTCTGATTGACGCTGCAGAGAAATTGGGGCATATTCCGCAGATTGATTTTGTCCATCTGTCTGCCAAGGATGTTGTCCGCCACCCAGTTGTTGCCGAAATCATCCGTGCCTATGAACAAGAGGAAGAAGCCCTGACAGAATCCTAATAGCAGCACAAATCTACAAAAAAACACGAGTAAACTGATAACCAGACTAAAAGCTGGACTATCCGTTACTCGTGTTTTATAGTCATTTGAATTATCTTTGATACATCGTTACTTTCGACGTAACCGCCCTATAACAAGGTACTTGAAAAACGTTCCAAAGTCTGCTTGACTCAGGAACGTTGTTTCTATTTACACTTATTCTGAATTCTTTCAGCCCATGGTAAATAAGCCTCTAGAACCACCTTTTTAGCGAGAGTGTCCTCGTTCGGTAAATTATCTAGAAGATAGGTCAGATATTTCTCTGAATCAAGGCCATGTCGCTTAGCAGTTTCCAAAAGACTCAGAATGACAGCTGTCGACTTGGCTCCCTCAAAGCTTTGAGAGAATAACCAATTTTTACGGCCCATCACCAAGGTCTTCATAGCCCTCTCAGCCATATTGTTAGACAGGACTAAGTCACCGTCCGAGAGAACGGTTCGGAAGGTGGTTTCGTATTTGAGGCTATACTCCAGGGCAGTACCCAATTTGGAACCTGGCAAGACGGCCTGCTCACGACACCAGTCGAAGAACTCATCCATCAAAGGGGCTAACTCTGTCTGGCGTTTATGTAGTCGCTCCTCAGTAGACAAATCTGCCCAGTCATTCTCCAAAGCAAACAGGCGGTCGCAATAGGCTAATCCCTTAGCACCTAGAGAAGTCTTGTCTG
>CAMBAD010000042.1 GCA_945864085.1 uncultured Streptococcus sp. | reverse complement strand
GCAATCTGGAACTGGGTGTCCATATCGCTGATGTCAGCTACTATGTGACCGAAGGCTCTGCCTTGGACCAGGAAGCTGTCAAGCGAGGGACTTCTGTCTATGTGACTGACCGTGTGGTGCCAATGCTGCCAGAACGCCTGTCAAACGGCATCTGTTCCCTTAATCCAAACGTAGATCGACTGACCCAGTCGGCTATTATGGAAATTGACCGTAAGGGCAAGGTGGTCAAGCACTGGATTGGCCAGACGGTCATCAAAACCACCTTCCGCATGACCTATTCTGATGTCAATGACATGATTGCGGGTAATCAGGAAAAACTGGCTACATACAAGGCAATCGTGCCAAGTGTGGACCTCATGGTCAAACTCCATGAGACGCTGGAAGCTATGCGCTACAAGCGTGGAGCTCTCAACTTTGACACGACAGAAGCCAAAATCATCGTCAACAAGGACGGGCTGCCAGTCGATATTCAACTGCGTCAGCGGGGCATTGCCGAGCGGATGATTGAGTCCTTCATGCTGGCTGCCAATGAGTGCGTTGCCGAGCATTTTGCCAAGCTAGACCTGCCTTTCATCTATCGGATCCACGAGGAGCCTAAGTCGGACAAGTTGCAGAAATTCATCGACTATGCGACCAGCTTTGGCTTGACGGTTTACGGTACGGCCAGCTCTATCAGCCAGGACGCCCTTCAGGACCTCATGGAGCGGGTCAAGGACCAGCCTTATGCTGATGTCCTCAACATGATGCTGCTCCGTTCCATGCAGCAGGCACGCTACTCGGAGCACAACCACGGCCACTACGGACTGGGTGCGGAGTTCTACACCCACTTCACCAGTCCTATCCGCCGCTATCCCGACCTGCTGGTACACCGTATGGTGCGGGAATATGGTCATAATCCTGCGGAAAAAGCAGAGCATTTTGAGCAGGCCATTCCTGAGCTTGCCAAGTCTTCGTCCAGTTTAGAACGCCGTGCCATTGAGGCAGAGCGGGAAGTCGAAGCCATGAAGAAGGCAGAGTTCATGCAAGAATTTGTTGGGCAAGAGTTTGACGGAGTCGTGTCTAGCGTGGTCAAGTTTGGACTCTTTGTCGAGTTACCAAATACGGTTGAAGGTCTGATCCATGTCACCAACCTCAACGAGTACTACCAGTTCCACGAGCGAACTCTGACCTTGCAGGGTGAGAAATCTGGTCGGGTCTTCCGTGTCGGTCAGCCAATTCGTATCAAGCTAACGCGAGCGGACAAGATGACAGGGGAAATCGATTTTGCCCACGTACCGTCCGAGCTGGATATCGTCGAAAAAGCTTTGAAAGCCAAGCGGAGAACTGCTAGTCACTCCAACCGTGACCGTGATGATCGGTCAGGGCGAGGACGGGGCAAGCACCACAAACAAGAAGCTGCTGGTCGCGACAGCGGACGTCACAAGTCTGGGAAAGACCACAAGTCTAAAAGTGGCAAAAAAGACAAGAAAAAGAAACCATTTTACAAAGAAGTGGCTAAAAAGAACAAGAAGAAAAGGAGATAGGCATGGCCAAGGGTGAGGGCAATGTGATTGCACAGAATAAAAAAGCCCGCCACGACTATACCATTGTCGATACAGTGGAGGCGGGGATGGTTCTTACGGGAACGGAGATTAAGTCTATTCGTGCGGGGCGGATCAACCTTAAGGACGGCTTTGCCCAGATCAAGCAGGGCGAGGCTTGGTTGGTTAATGTCCATATCGCTCCCTACGATGAGGGCAATATCTGGAACCAAGAGCCAACACGAACTCGCAAGCTGCTCTTGCGGAAGAAGCAGATTGCTGATTTGGGAAATGAAGTCAAGGGAACTGGGATGACCCTGGTACCCCTCAAGGTCTATATCAAGGACGGTTTTGCCAAGGTCTTGATTGGGCTTGCCAAAGGGAAGCACGACTACGACAAGCGAGAGTCCATCAAACGCCGTGAGCAAGACCGCGATATTAAGCGGACCATGAAGGCTATCAATAGTCGGTAAGACTGGGAGAAATCCTGGTCTTTTTATTTTTAAGAAAACAAAGACCCAGGCAGTCTCGAGACTATCTGGGGTTCTCTTTTGTATTATACTCAATGAAAATCAGGCTAGCTCCAAAGGTTTGGGGAACCTTTGGAGGTTGGAGATAAGGCGAACAAAGTTCGCTATAAAAAGGTTCGGGGAACCTTTGGAGGTTGGAGATAAGGCGAACAAAGTTCGCTATAAAAAGGTTCGGGGAACCTTTGGAGGTTGGAGATAAGGCGAACAAAGTTCGCTACAAAAAGGTTCGGGGAACTTTGGAGGTTGGAGATAGGCGAACGTAGTTCGTTTCTACTTGTGCAGATAGAACTCTGTTCCTTTTATATTTCAAGGGAGCAGGCTGAAAACCTCCACAGGAGCTTTTCAGTCATCAAATCAAGTCAACAACATCTGATTTTGATTTTCGAAGAGTATTAATCCACCGTCACCATTGCTTTAATCGTTTTGCGGTTGGCCATGTCTTTGTAGGCTTGGTCAATATTGTCCAGGCTGTAGGTCTGGGTAAAGACACGACCTGGATTGATATGCCCTTTGAGCACTGCATCCAGCAAGATTTCCTTATCATAGGTTGTAACAGAGGCAGAGCCGCCACCGATAATAATATTTTGAGCAAAGGTTGAGCCGAGGGCGTGGTTGTTGTAATGAGGCACACCGACAAAGCCGATACGACCGCCATTGTGAAGGACGCCGAGGGCTTGGTTGATGGAGGCTTCTGTTCCAACGCACTCGAGGGCAGCGTCGGCTCCACCGCCTAGGATTTTACGGACTTTGGCAATGCCTTCCTCGCCCCGTTCTGCGACAACAGCAGTTGCACCTGATTCTAGGGCCATTTGTTGGCGGTCAGCGTGGCGGCTCATCATGATAATCTGAGAAGCTCCGCGCATTTTTGCTGCGATAACGGCACATTGGCCCACTGCTCCGTCACCGATGACGACCACTTTGTCACCTGGCTTGACATCTGCAACACGCGCCGCATGGTAGCCTGTCGGCATAACATCGGCCAAGGTCAAGAGGGATTTAATCATGCCTTCAGAGTAGTCACTTGGCTGACCAGGAACTTTGACCAAGGCCCAGTTGCCGTAGTGGAAACGGATGTATTGAGACTGGTAGTTGTTGCCCCAGTTGGTGTAGCCAGGGTGGTTGTCACAAGTACCGTCAAATCCAGCACGACAGGCATCACAATGGCCACAACCGTGGGTAAAGGGAACAATCACAAAGTCACCAGGAACAAGGGTTGTAATATCTTCGCCGACTGCCTCCACAATCCCGATGGCTTCATGACCTGAATTGGTGTCACCGTGGTCATGGTGAATATCTTCCCCATAGCCCCAAAGATCCGATCCACAGACACAGGCCCGAACGACCTTGATAATCACATCGTCCTTGGCTTGCAGGCTTGGTTTTTCGATTTCTGCAACGGTCATCTTACCGGCTTTTTCATAAATAGCTGCTTTCATATTTATCCCACATTTACTTTGCAGTAAATATCCTTTCTGATTGATATGAAATATTATACACCTTGGAGTTCACTCCAAGTCAAGCAAAAAATGGATTGAAGGGAAGATTTCTTTATGATAGACTAGGTGTATTAGAAATAAGAAGGAGACATAATGACTGTTTTAGTTCCCTACAAACGCATGCCCATTTGGAATCAGGAGACGGTTCCCCAGCATTTTTTGACCAAGCACAATACCAAGGTGGGTACTTGGGCCAAAATCAAGGTTTTGAAGGGTCAGCTCAAGTTTGAGCCGATTTCCGATGAGAATGAGATTTTGGGAGAATATGTCTATGGTCCGACAGATGATGTTCCCTTTGTGGAGCCGCAGGCTTGGCATCGGGTGACCTTGTTGACAGAGGATACGGAGTTTTTCTTGGAATTTTTCTGTCAGCCAGAGGATTATTTTGCTAAAAAATATGACTACACGCGGACGCATTCAGAAGTCTTGGAGGCTTTGAAAATCATCGAGCCCTGTAAGGTTTTGGATTTGGGCTGCGGTCATGGCAGGAACAGTCTTTATTTGGCCCAGCAGGGTTTTGAGGTGACAGCGGTTGACAAGGATATACCGAGTATTCGCACCCTTTTACAGGTCAAAGAGGCGGAGGATTTGGACCTGCGAGCTGGGACCTATGACATCAACTCAGCCAGTCTGGAGCAGGATTACGACTGGATTATCTCGACCGTGGTCTTTATGTTCTTGGAGCGGGATCGGGTGCCAGCCATTATCCGCAATATGCAGGAGCAGACACGGCCGAGAGGTTATAACTTGATCGTGGCGGCCATGGATACGGAAGATGCACCTTGTCCTATGAATTTCTCCTTTACCTTCGGAGCAGGTGAGTTGAAGGAATACTATCGTGACTGGGAATTGGTCAAGTATAATGAAGACTTTGGCCAACTCTATAAGCGTGATGAAAACGGCAATTTCCTTAAAATGCGTTTTGCCACCATGTTGGCAAGGAAGAAGTAGAGGGCAACCTCTATTTCTTTAACACATTTTTGTTTACAAATGTAGTCAATTCTTGTATAATAAGATTACAGATGTAGTCAAAAGGAGTGAATCAATGAAAAAAGAAATCTATCCCGTTACGGGCATGACCTGCGCCACCTGTGCGCTGACGGTTGAAAAAGTTGTCGGTAAGATAGAGGGAGTAAAAGAAGCCAGTGTCAATTTAGCAACAGAAACCCTGACGATTGACTACGATGAGCAAGAAGTGGACTTTACAAAATTACAAGAAGTGGTCGAGAAGGCTGGCTATGGTTTGGTTGATCCATTTCAGACCGAAAGTTTCTTAATTGAAGGCATGACCTGCGCCACCTGCGCCTTGGCAGTTGAGAAGGCTTTGTCAAGGGCGGCAGGAGTGCAAGAAGCCAGTGTCAATCTGGCAACAGAGCGAGCCAGTGTTCGTTTTGACTCAAGTCTGCTTAGTCTAGCCGATTTAGAGCACATTGTTGAAAAAGCAGGGTACAAGGCTATCTTGCCCCAGGCTAGCATGGAAGAAAATAGGAAGGATGGTAAGGAACAGCAGAAGGCGGCATTGTGGCAGCGATTTGTCTGGTCCAGTGTCTTTACCCTTCCCTTGCTCTATATAGCGATGGGGCCAATGTTGCCAGGAGGAGGTTTGCCTCTACCTGCCTTTCTTCATGCCCCCTTGGTCTTTGCTCTTGTTCAACTCATCCTGACCCTCCCTGTCTTATATGTTGGCCGTGCCTTCTACCAAAAGGGATTCAAAACCCTCTTGGCAGGTCATCCAAATATGGATAGTCTGATTGCTGTGGGGACTAGCGCCGCCCTCCTTCAAGGCCTGATTATGACGGGCTTGATTGCTAGTGGGCAAGTAGTTGTTCATCATGGTCACCCAGAACTCTATTTTGAATCTGCGGCTGTCATCCTAACCTTGATTACCCTAGGAAAATACCTCGAAGCCCTTTCTAAGGGGCGGACTTCTGAGGCCATAAAAAAATTGATGAATCTGGCTCCTAAAACCGCGAGGGTCATTCGTGGTCAGCAGGAATTTCAAGTACCTTTGGATCAGGTTCGAGTGGGGGATATTCTCCAAGTTCGTCCAGGTGAGCAGGTTCCTGTTGATGGTGAAGTTATAGAAGGCAGTTCCGCTGTGGATGAATCCATGTTGACAGGTGAAAGTTTACCTATCAAGAAGGTGGTCGGAGATCAGGTGGTTGGAGCCAGCCTCAATCAGCAGGGAGCATTTAAAATGAAGGCAAGCAAGGTTGGGGCGGACACAACTCTGGCCCAGATTATCCGCTTGGTTGAAGAAGCCCAAGGCTCTAAAGCCCCGATTGCTCGACTTGCAGACCGCGTCTCCGCAGTCTTTGTTCCAATCGTTATGGGTCTGTCCCTCCTGTCAGGTCTTGCCTGGTTTTTCTTGGGGCAGGAACCCTGGATTTTCTCCCTCTCTATCACCATTTCAGTGCTGGTTATCGCCTGCCCTTGTGCCCTAGGTCTCGCCACACCGACTGCCATTATGGTCGGAACTGGAAAGGGGGCTGAAAATGGCCTGCTCTTCAAATCGGGCCAAGCCCTTGAGACCCTGCAAAAGATAGACACGATTGTCTTAGACAAGACAGGGACCATCACCCAAGGGAAGCCACAAGTGACGGATATGACTACCTTTGGCTCCTATCATCAGGCAGAAGCTCTCCAGCTCGCAGCCAGCGCAGAGCAATATTCTGAGCATCCCTTAGCTCAGGCCCTCCTCAAATCTGCTGAGGAAGCAGGTATTTCCTTATTAGCCAGCAACGATTTTCAGGCCCTTTCAGGGCGTGGCTTATCGGTCACCATAGCAGAGCAGACCATCCTGTTGGGCAATGGTCAGTTGATGACAGAAGCCGGCATTGACCTTGATTCAGCCAATGCAGTAGCGGAAAAATACGCCCGAGAAGCAAAGACGCCTGTTTTCTTAGCCGCAAATAATCAGCTGGTAGCCGTGATTGCCATTGCCGATCAGATTAAAGAAACCAGCCCAGCAGCTGTTCAGGCTTTGCGAGCGATGGGCTTGGAAGTAGTCATGCTGACAGGAGATAATGAGCAGACAGCCCAAGCCATTGCCAGTCAGGTGGGGATTGACACGGTCATCAGTCAGGTATTGCCAGAAGACAAGGCCTATCAAGTCCAGCAGCTTCAAGCGCGAGGCAAGCGAGTAGCAATGGTAGGTGATGGCATCAACGACGCCCCTGCCTTAGCCCAGGCTGAAGTTGGTATTGCTATCGGTTCAGGTACCGATGTGGCCATCGAGTCAGCAGATCTTGTCCTTATGCACAGTGATTTGCTGGATGTGCCTAAGGCAGTCAGACTGAGCCACATGACCATGCAGACCATTAAACAAAACCTTTTCTGGGCCTTTGCCTACAATGTTATCGGTATTCCCATCGCCATGGGGATTCTCCAGCTTTTCGGAGGTCCACTATTGAATCCCATGCTGGCAGGCGCAGCCATGGCCCTCAGTTCTATTTCTGTTTTAGCCAACGCCCTGCGATTACGGACTAAAAAATTATTGTAATGAAAGCTAGCCCTATTTGTGAGTGATTGGTTTGCAATAGAAAACACATTTTCTCCTCCAAATGGACTGGTTAGTTACACCGCTGCTTCCTTATCTACAGGAATTTCAAGCGATTAGAGGCTTGCCGATTGTGGCGACTCATAAATAGCAATCAAATTAGTGGCTAAAAAAAGGCAAAACGCTTACAATAAGGCTATAAAGTGTAAGGGAGAATCAATATGGCAACATTTATTGGCAAACCAGTGACCTTGGTTGGGCCTCGGCTACATGCAGGAGACAAGGCTCCAAACTTCATTCTCATGGACAATGAACTCAAGTCAAAGAGTTTGAAGGATTATGGTAAGAAAACCAAGGTTATCAGCGTCGTACCGTCGTTAGACACGGGTGTGTGCGACCAGCAAACGCGTCGTTTCAATCAAGAGTTAGCAGACCGTGAAGATGTAGTTGTCATTACGATTTCTGTGGATTTGCCCTTTGCACAGAAACGCTGGTGTGGTGCAGCTGGATTGGACAATGTAGAAACCTTGTCTGACTATTATGACCATGCTTTCGGAAAATCGTACGGTCTTCTTATGAGAGAATGGAATCTTTTGGCGCGTGCAGTCTTTGTCCTAGATAGCGACAATGTGATTCGCTATGCTGAATACGTGGACAATGTCAATGAACATCCCAATTATGAAGCAGTCTTAGATGTGGTCAAATAAGGGAGCGCCAGTATTGGAAATCAGCTTGCCCAGCCAAAAAAGTCTGGGGAAGCCCGTTCCGTGAGGCAATTCAGCAAATTGTTTGTGTAACCATGCTCACAAAGCAGAAAAGCGAGAAGGAAAGATGTGAGATGACAGAGGTAGTATTTCAGGCTCGGGCCAGTCGTTTGATTCTTGATTTTGAGCGTTCTTTTCAGCTGGACACACAGGGAAGGCCAGATGAGGAACGACTGCAACGCTATATCAAGGATATTTTAGCTGTTCTAAACCAAGATGATTCATCAGGTAAGCCCCTGCTTGCCCTTGAAAAATTTTATCAAAGTGCCAGTTTTATCGTGGGACTTGGAAATGTCACGCTCAGTGACCAAACCAAACAGGCTTGGCGTCTCTATGATCGCTTTCATTATGCCTATGTCAAACCCCGATTAACAGTCCACGGAAATACGCGGCTGGGTTAAGACTATTCAACAATCAAAAGGATAGCTGCCAGCTAGCCTTGGCGAGTGAAAGTCTTCATTAGTAGCCTTTTCTCGTTAACCTTTGATTTTCATTGACGATTAGCCTCTCTTTGTTTAAGGTTGAAATCAAAGGCCTCTATTTTTCAAAATACCATACCGCTAGGCGACTAGCGGTCTTTTTTATGCTATACTGTATATAGGAAAAGGGAGTGAAATTATGGCCTATATTGAAGTGAAAAATAGTTCTAAATACTATGAAATGGGAGAGGCGCTCATCGTTGCTAATAAGGAGGTTTCCTTTGAGATTGAAAAAGGAGAACTGGTCATTATCCTGGGTTCTTCAGGTGCGGGCAAGTCCACTCTACTGAATATATTAGGTGGTATGGATAGTGCGGACGAAGGCGAAATCCTCATTGATGGGGTAGATATTGCCCGAATGTCTAGTTACCAGCTGACCAATTATCGGAGGGATGATGTCGGGTTTGTCTTCCAATTTTACAATCTAGTGGCCAATTTGACCGCCAAGGAGAATGTGGAATTAGCGGCGGAGATTGTCAAGGATGCCTTGGATGCAGAGGAGGTTCTGGAGCGTGTCGGTCTGGGCCACCGGCTCAATAATTTCCCTGCCCAATTATCAGGAGGAGAGCAGCAGCGGGTGGCGATTGCGCGAGCGGTGGCTAAGAAACCCAAGCTTTTGCTCTGCGACGAGCCGACAGGGGCCCTTGATTACCAAACTGGGAAACAGGTTTTAAGCATTCTACAGGATATGTCGCGTAAAGAGGGGACAACTGTGATTATTGTGACCCATAATACAGCCCTGGCCCCTATTGCAGACAGAGTGATCCGTATGAGAGACGCTCGTGTCCAGTCTATCGAAATCAATCCTCATCCCCAAGACATTGCCAGTGTAGAATATTAGGGGGACTGTATGAAAAAGAAAGTTTATTGGAAAGATATTGGGTTGTCCCTGACCTCTTCCAAGGGGCGTTTCCTTTCTATTTTTAGCCTGATGTTGCTGGGTTCGCTGGCTTTGACAGGCTTAAAGGTGACTTCACCCAATATGGAACGAACAGCCCAATCCTACCTTGCCTCCCATAGGACCATGGATTTGGCTGTGATTTCAGATTTGGGTCTGAGCCAGGAAGATTTGGCAGAGTTAGAGGCTATTGAAGGTGCCAGTGTAGAAGCAGGTTTCTTCAAGGATGTGACTGTAGCTCAGGCAGCTGACGCTATCCGCCTTTTCTCCAAACTAGACAGGATTTCTAGCTACAGCCTGCTGGAGGGGAGTCTGCCCAGTTCCAATCAGGAAATTGCCCTGTCTCCTTCCCTGAATAGCTCCTATAAGATTGGCGATTCGATTGAAATAAAGGAACCTGATAAGAATGGTCACGTCTTGACCAATCATCGCTTTACAGTTGTTGGTTTTGTTGCTTCGGCAGAGATTTGGGACAATGTGACCATGGGAATTGCCAATAGTGGTGATGGTCAGCTGGCGGGCTATGGAGTAGTTGACGACACAGCCTTTGATTCTGAGGTGTATATGATTGCTCGTCTCCGCTACCAAGACTTGGAGAACAGTCCCTACTACAGTCAAGACTATCAGGACAAGTTGGAACAACACCAGCAAGAGTTAGAGCAGCTATTGGCTGACAATGATGAAAATCGTTTGGCCAGTATCAAGGCGGATGGTCAGGCGGAAATTGCCCAGGGGGAAGCAGAGATTTCCAAAGCCCAGGAACAAATTAGCCAGGCCGAGCAAGCAATTCAATCAGGGAGAGCAGCGCTGGAAACAGGCCAAACGGAATTTGCTCGGGGAAGGGCTAAGATTGTCCAGTCTGAAATGGAGTTGTATGCAGCCTTTACCCAGTTACTGGAAAGCAAGGCGAAATTGGAAAGTACCAAGGTAGAGCTGGACAAGCGCAAGCAACAGCTTGATCAGACCGCAGCTTTTTTGGAGACCACCTACACAGATTTGACCCAGGCCGCAGGGCAGCTAGAACAGGCTCAACAGGAGTTGGACCGACAAAATGCCTCTCTCAGTCAACTGGCTGCTGATATTTCGGATGGGCGGTTTCGTTGGCACCAAGGCCAACAGGAACTCAACAGCCAGATAAAGGCTCAGCTGCAGCCAGGACAAAGCTTATCTGATTACCCTGCCTTGCTCGCTCGGCAGGAAGAATTGGATGCAGAAAAAGGCAGGTTAGACCAGTTACAAACGATTTATGACCAAAATCAAGCAACCTACCTAAAAGCCTATGAACTGTATCAGACTGAGCAGGCCAACTACCAAGCAAACCTTGACAAGTACCATGAGTGGAATACCCAATATCAAGCAGGCCTAGCCCAGTATCAGGCAGGTCATGCCCAGTATGAACAAGCGGTGATTAGTTATGAGAAAGGAGTTGCTGAATACGAAGCAGGTCTGGCCCAGCTAGACTCGACCAACCTGACCCTCAATCAGGAACAACTCCGATTGAACCAAGCAGATTATCAATTAGAGCAAGCTAAGGACGAACTGTTAGAGAAACAGGCTCAGGCAAATCAAGAGATTGCCCAGGCTCAAACGGAATTGGCAGAAGCCAAGGATGAACTCAACAGTCTTAAAAAGTCCAGTTATCAAATCTACAACCGTTCCACCCTTCCAGGTGGCGATGGCTACGCGACCTATAACAATGCCAGCAAATCCATCGCAGCGGTTGGCAACATCTTTCCCCTAGTCCTCTACCTTGTGGCCGCCCTTGTGACCTTCACCACCATGGCTCGCTTTGTGGATGAGGAGCGGACCCGAATAGGCTTATTTAAGGCGCTAGGCTACACCAACCACCACATCCTGACCAAATTTGTCCTGTACGGTTTGGCGGCTGGTCTAACAGGCACCCTAGTCGGCATTGTGCTAGGCAATACCGTTCTTTCTCCCATAATTTCGAGCATTATCACTAAGACGACCATCCTCGGGCAGACAAGGCTGTATGTTTACCCCCTTTGGACAGGTCTAGCCATCCTCTTTTCTCTCTTGTCTACGGTCCTTCCTGCCTACTTGGTGGCAGGCAGAGAATTATTTGAGAAGCCAGCCCGTTTGTTACTACCCAAACCACCAGCTGCGGGTTCCTCCATATTGCTGGAAAAGTGGCGATTTGTCTGGTCTCGCCTCAGTTTCACCCACAAGGTCACTGCCCGCAACATCTTTCGCTACAAGCTGCGCATGCTCATGACCATTTTTGGCGTAGCAGGTACCATCGCCCTTCTCTTTGGCGGTCTCGGCATTCGTTCCTCTATCTCAGGAGTTGTGGAACGGCAGTTCGGTGAGTTGATTCATTACGATATGCTGATTGTGGAAAATGGCAGAGCTTCTGACCAGGACTTGGATAAGTTGACAGCCTTTCTTCAATCTAGTCAGATTCGGCAGTCTTTGCCTGTTGCATTTGAGCAACTACGAGAAAAGGTGGAGCATGACGGTCAGCAAAAACAGCTATCCATCAGCTTATTTATCTCCGACCAGACAGATTTGGGGCATTTGATCAGTCTTGAAAGTCAAACTGGTCAACCGCTCAAACTGAGTGACAGGGGTATTATCCTAACCGAAAAACTGGCTCAAATTTACGGGGTATCTGCAGGAGATCGGCTGGAATTGACGATTGAGGAGCAAAAAGTGACTGTCCGCGTGGTCGGGGTGATAGACATGTATGCTGGACATTTCATCTACATGACAGCCAACTACTACGAAGAGGTAACAGGCATACACAAACTGGCAAATGCCTATCTGGTAGAGCTCAACCAAGGACAGGCAGAGCAGGTTCAGCAAGTATCCAGCCAACTTTTGGACATGCCAGCGGTTAAAAGTTTGGTGCAAAATACCTCCTTGATGACCATGTTAACAACCATTGCAGCCTCCTTGCAGACCATCATGCTTATCTTGGTCGGACTATCAATCCTGCTAGGGTTGGTCATCCTCTACAATTTGACCATTATCAACATGTCTGAGCGTATCCGAGAGTTATCAACCATTCGCGTCCTCGGTTTCCATAACAAGGAAGTGACCCTTTATATCTATCGTGAAACGATTGCCCTGTCCTTGATCGGGATAGTGGTGGGCCTGGTCGGAGGTTACTACCTGCACAAGCTGTTACTGGCCATGATTGGCTCCGACAGTATTCGCTTTAATCCCCAAGTTGGTCCCGAAGTATATCTGATACCAATCCTTGCCATCGTAGGTATTTTGGGCTGTTTAGGCTGGTATGTGAACCACCTGCTGCGCAAGGTAGATATGCTAGAAGCCCTCAAGTCGATTGACTAATGTCTGTCCCTGCTTGGACACTGAGTGAGGGTTAAGATAATTCAGACACCCGTCACCCCCAGAGAGTGAGGCCAGAAACCGAGAGGAGATTCTTTGGTTTGGCCTTGCTCTCTTTTTGAAAATTTTCTTGAAAAATAGTATAATGGTTGAGATAGCTACATCTAGTAGCAGACTGTAATTCGACTTGGGTGCCCCAAGGACCGTTGGTAAGAAAAAATAACTAGGTATCGGCAAGATACCTAAAAAGGAGAAAACATGTCTACCGTTAAAATTATGGCTCTCGGTGGTGTACGGGAAAATGGAAAAAACCTCTACATCGCTGAGGTCAATGAACATATTTTTATCTTGGATGCTGGTGCTAAATACCCAGAAAACGAACAGCTGGGTGTGGATGTCGTCGTACCCAACTTTGATTATTTAGAGGAAAACAAACATCGAGTAGCAGGTGTCTTTTTATCCCATGGTCATGCAGACGCGATTGGAGCCCTGCCTTATCTACTGGAGAAAGTAAAAGTTCCTGTATTTGGCTCCCATTTGACGATTGAATTGGCCAAGCTAATCGTGAAGAACAATAACGGAACCAAGAAATTTAATGATTTCCATATCATCAATGAAAAATCAGAGATTGACTTTGGTGACGCAGTCGTTTCGTTCTTCCAGACGACCCACTCTATCCCAGAAAGTTTGGGCATTGTTGTCAAGACTGATGAGGGAAATATCGTTTATACAGGCGATTTCAAATTTGACCAGGCGGCAGACAAGTTTTATCGGACCGATTTTGGTCGCTTGGCTGAAATCGGTAACGAGGGAGTTCTGGCCCTCCTGTCGGATTCGGCTAATGCGGACAGCAATGTGCAAGTGGCCAGCATGCATGAGGCAGGCGAGGAAATTCTCCATACCATAGCGGATTGGGAAGGCCGTGTTATCGTGGCGGCTGTGGCCAGCAACATTGTCCGTATTCAGCAAATCTTCGATGCTGCCGAGGCGACTGGTCGCCGAGTAGTATTGACTGGTCATGATGTGGAAAACATCGTTCGCACAGCTATTCAGCTGAAAAAATTGCGCCTGATTAGCGAACGCCTGTTGGTCAAGCCTAAGGATATTCACAAATACGAAGACCACGAACTGATTATTTTGGAGACTGGTCGTATGGGTGAGCCCCTAAACGGTTTGCGTAAGATGGCCATCGGTCGCCACCGCTACATAGAAATCAAAGAGGGAGACTTGGTCTATATTGTCACAACACCAAGTATTTCTAAGGAAGCAGTTGTTGCTCGGGTAGAAAACTTGATTTACAAGGCTGGCGGAGCGGTCCAGTCGATTACCAAAAACCTGCGCGTATCAGGACATGGAAATGCGCGTGATTTGCAGCTCATGCTCAATATCATGCGACCTAAATTCCTCTTCCCAGTCCAAGGGGAGTACCGCCAGTTGGATGCCCACGCCAAGGCTGCGCTTGAAATTGGCATTTTCCCAGAAAACATCATCATCGTCAAACGTGGCGATGTCATGGCCTACGAAAACGGTGATTTTGTCCATAGCGGAGCGGTTCCTGCTGGTGATGTCATGATTGACGGGAATGCCATGGGAGATGTAGGCAACATTGTCCTTCGTGACCGTAAAATCCTCTCTGAAGACGGTATCTTTATCGTCGCCCTCACCGTCAATCGCCGAGAGAAGAAAATCATTTCAAAAGCCAAGGTCAACACACGTGGATTTGTTTATGTCAAAAAGAGCAAGGATATCTTGCGTGAAGCTTCTGACTTGGTCAATGCGACAGTGGAAAATTACTTCACAAAAGATGGATTTGATTGGGCGGAGCTGAAGAGTGCTGTCCGCGATGACTTGGCCAAGTATCTCTTTGACCAAACCAAACGTCGCCCTGCCATTTTACCAGTCATCATGGAAGTGAAATAGGCTAATGATAGAAAACCGATAGAGCCGAGATTGTCTCAGGCTCTTTCCATATAGGAGAATGCTCATGGCAATTATGAAAATTAAATACCACTCAGAAGTATTAGACATGTCCAGACAAGTCAATGTCCTCTACCCAGACCGTAATCGTGTGCCAAATCCAGATGATCGGGACATTCCAGTCCTCTATCTCTTGCATGGCATGGGTGGCAATCAGGATTCCTGGCTCAATCGTTCGACTATTGAGCGCTTGGTTCGCTATACCAATCTCATTATTGTCATGGTCAGTACAGATAAGGGGTGGTACACCAATACCAGCTACGGCATGAATTATTATGACGCCATTGCAGTAGAACTGCCTCAAATCCTCAAACGCTTCTTTCCAAATATGTCCGACAAGCGGGAGAAGAATTTTATTGCAGGTTTATCAATGGGAGGTTACGGGGCTTTCAAAATCGCCCTATCCACTAACCGTTTTTCTTACGCCGCTTCTTTGTCTGGAGCCTTGTATTTCAATTTTGACAATCCAGCAGCAGAAGAATTAGGCAATCCTGCTTACTGGCAGGGGGTATTTGGTGATATTTCGGATAGAAATAATCCAAATAGTTTGCTGAAAATTGCCGAGAAATCGGATAAGAAGACCAAGTTTTACGCTTGGTGTGGGGAGGAAGATTTTCTTTTTGAAGGACATCAGAAGGCAGTGGTTGCCTTGGCAGAAGAAGGGCTGGACTTGGAAAGCAGCACAGGTCCTGGTAAGCATGAATGGTATTATTGGAACCAGCAGATTGAAAAGGTCCTGCTCTGGCTTCCGCTTGAGTTTAAATTAGAGGAGCGCCTGTCTTAGGAATTAAGGCTAGTTTTTCAAATCCTCAACGTTCCTTTTTTCAAAATATAGTCACTATTCCCTCAAAAAACTGCCTTGATGAGTGAAAAACGATGAAACCCTTTACTTATGTATACAGGTTCTAAGAAAAGTTTAAGAAAAACCTGCTAGACTATGTTTTATTTTCATAGTTGAGGTAGGCGAGATGAAGGCAGTTAGCTATTGTTTAAAACTGATTTGGAAGACTGTATGTTTTCTTGTCATCACTGTGATGGTGCTGATTGTTTGCGGGTGTGGCTTGTGGATTTATGGGCAAAATAGCCAAGCTCCACAACTTGTTCAGGTCTTCTCCCAAGAGGTCAGTTCCATCGTAAATGGGGAGTCTTCTGTCAGTCTTGAGGATGGCATTGATACCATAAAGCATTTGGCAACGGACACTGTCAATACAGCCGATCATGGTCGTTGGCAAAGTAATCAGGCCCGTATTTTTATTGAAACGCAGGAACCAACCCTCCGAGCGGCCTACGAGACTGCCATCATGAACTGGAATAGGACAGGTGCTTTTGAATTTATCATCGTTGAGGATTCGAGCCAGGCAGATATTATTGCTAGTGATATGAATGATGGTCAGACTCAGGCAGCAGGGGTTGCTGATTCAAAAACCAATGTCTTGACCAATTATTATACTTCCGTTGTTTTAAAATTAAATGCCTTTTATCTCTTGGATCCGCAATACGGGTACGATATGCAGCGGATTATCCACACAGCCGAGCATGAATTGGGACATGCCATTGGCCTAGGGCATGAGGATTCTCAACCTTCTGTCATGGAGTCGGCTGGCTCTTACAACGGAATTCAGCAATCTGATATTGAGGCAGTTCTTCAATTATACGGAATCGGATAAGGAGTACGGATGTTTAACACATTACTAACCATCATCAAACGTTACCCAGAGCAGGCAGTGCTCTTTCTCTACAATGCCGGTGTCTTTGCCTGGTTGCAGACATCAGGTCAGGCCATTATGGATCAGGTTGGTCTATCCAGTGACTGGCTTGAGAAAATTCCTGAGCCCATTCGGGAAATTACAGGGGCCAGCGTGGCTGGCTTGCAAGGTATCTTGCAGTCATCTGCTTGGGGCTGGCTGATTGTTTCTATGATTTTGATGATTGCTATTCGCTTTGTCAAAGGGCTTATTAAATTTGTCATCATGCTTGTCATTATCCTTGGAGGCTTGTATTTGCTCTGGCAGAATAGGGAACTTATGCAATCCTTGCTACAATAGTGGAATCAAATCAGCTTTGTGCTGATTTTTTTGGTATAATATTTTCATGATTATTCTAAGCGGAAACAAGATTGAACGCTCATTTGCGGGCGAAGTTTTATTTAACAATATCAACATTCAAGTAGATGAGCGGGACCGGATTGCCCTTGTCGGAAAAAATGGGGCGGGCAAATCCACCTTGCTCAAAATCCTTGTCGGAGAAGAAGCAGCGACCAGCGGTGAGATTTCTACCAAGAGAGATCTATCGCTTTCTTATCTGGCACAGGACAGTCGATTCCAGTCGGAAAATACCATTTACGATGAAATGCTCCATGTCTTTGACGACCTGCGAACGACGGAGAAACGCCTGCGGTCTATGGAAGAGCAAATGGGCAGTCTTTCTGGTAATGAACTCGACCAGCTCATGAAGACTTACGATAGTCTGTCAGAGGAATTTCGTTTGGCAGGTGGTTTTAGCTACGAGGCGGACATTCGTGCCATTTTGAACGGCTTTAAGTTTGACCAGACCATGTGGGATATGAAAATCTCCGAACTCTCAGGTGGTCAGAATACTCGACTTGCTCTGGCAAAAATGCTGCTTGAAAGCCCAGAGTTATTGGTCCTAGATGAGCCGACCAACCACCTAGATATTGAAACCATTGCCTGGCTGGAAAACTACCTCGTGCATTACAAGGGGGCCTTGATTATCGTCAGCCATGACCGCTATTTCTTGGACAAGGTGGCGACACTGA
>CAMBAD010000041.1 GCA_945864085.1 uncultured Streptococcus sp. | reverse complement strand
AGTACTGCCTGCAGCTCGTTGCCTAGTACTAAAAGTAAACTAAAAGACTATAAAATTGTTTCTTTAAAAATAAGTTTACAAAAAAACCAGTTCTCGCGAACTGGTTTGTCCTATTTACAATTTTTCCGATGGGCTTTCAATTTTTTCAAGGCCCAATCATAGTGACTGGAAGTCGCACTAACACAATAAGAACCCAGTGTGGTAGTCCCTGTCCAGCGATGGATACCCTTTGTAAACAGTTGCTCATCGGTCAAGCCATCAAGTAGCTTCAAAACCGAGGTATGAGATTCCTCTAGCAGAGCACGGGCAGTCGCTAAAGAGGTGGCTTGGTGTGCCTGCCAAAATGCCTTGTTCATTTCCCCATAGCTTTTCCAATTATAGGGAGCAGGTAAAAAGGGACGGTCTTCTCCTTGTAGGTTAGCCTCAATCCACTTCAGCAGTAATTGCTGCCATTCATATAGGTGAATCAAAACATCACGGAGATTCTTATCTCGCTGCCAATGCGCTTCCTTCTTCTTACTGTCCTTAGAAAAGTCAAACGGCGTTTCCAATTCCTTTTCGGTCATGATTGAGATAAACTCTTGTAGCTGATGATAGTTCTCTGTAGCAGCGTAGAGTAAAGCCTGCTTTGTAGTAGGTCTTGCCATCTTTTTCTCCTCTCTGCATTTAGGTCAACTCATCCGCAATCTTATTGATTTTCCGCAAGCGATGGTTGACACCACTTTTGGTAATGGGAACAGTCAGACTGTCTGCTAACTGCTGGATTGAATAATCAGGATGCTGAATTCGTAGCTGGGCGATTTCTTGCAAATCCCCTGACAGCTGATCGAGACCGATGGTGTCCATGATTTTGATAATGTTATTGATGGTCTTCATGCTGGCTGTGACCGTCTTGGCAATGTTTGCGGCCTCCGCGTTGGTCGCTCGGTTTAAATCATTTCGGGCCTCACGAAGCAACTTGACATTTTCAAACTCGGTCTTGGCCTCCTCTGCTCCGATGACCAAGAGGAAATCCATAATATCCTCAGCCCGTTGCAGGTAGGTGATGGTCCCTTTGCTCCGCTCAATGACCTTGGCGTCCAGAAGAAATTTCTGCATCAGGTTGGCCAAGTCATGGGCATGGTCGCTATAGACAGAGGCAATTTCCAGCTGGTACTTGCCTTTTTCAGGATCCTTGACAGAACCGCTTGCCAAAAATGCTCCCCGCAGATAGGCCTGGCTCCAGGAATCATTTTCCAAGACCAGAGGAGAAATGCCTGGCTCCAAGCCGAAGAAACTGTCTGCCAGATACAGATCGTTTAAAATCTCATTGACTCCGTCTTCGATAAAGACTGCGTAGACACGGTTCTTCTTCAGATTGGGCTTTTGATGATGACGAATTTCTGCCTTAATCTGGTAGAAATGCAGCAGCATTTCATAGATGTGACGGGCAATCTTGGCATTTTCTGTGGAGATGGATAGGGTCAATCCAGATGAAGCCAGGCCTAGACTGCCTGACAACTTGATAATGGCTGATAATTCACTCTTATTTTGGCTGAATTGAAGCAGCAATTCCTCCTTAACTTGGACCGTGAAGCTCATGGCCGCACCTGCAAAATCTTGAGCAATTCTTCTACTACAAGGTCGCCATCGTGAAAGGCTCCGCCATTTTCCAGCCGAAGGAAATTAGAGGAAATGACCCGCTCTGTCTGTTCCTTGAGGCCAGCAAAATCATGCTTGACCTGAACCAGATATTCGTCAAACTTGTGGGTATTCATGTATTCTTGCGGTACAGGCTCAATGTTAACCAAGACCGTATCGATAAATTTGTCCGCCAGATGGGCATTGAGGACTGCGACATGGTTGGCATCTGAGAAAAATTCTGTCTCGCCACGCTGGGTCATGATGTTGCAGACATAGGTCACCTCAGCCTTGGTTTCCTTGAGCGCCTGCCCGATGTCTGAAATCATGAGATTGGGCAAGATAGAGGTAAAGAGGGAACCTGGCCCCAAAACCACCATATCGCTCTCCATGATGGACTCGACGACCTGACGACTAGCTTTTGGTTCCTCATTATTGTAGGTATTGGTCACAAAGACATGGCCAATCATTCCCTTATGCTTGGAAATCTTGCTCTCGCCTACCACCTCTGTACCATCTGTAAAGACAGCATGCAGGGTCAGGGGATGCTCACTGGAAGGATAGATTTTGCCTGTTGTATGGAAAAAGCGGGTTAGGAGCCGCATGGCATTATAGGTCGACCCCTGCATTTCTGCAATGCCTGCAATAATCAAATTGCCCAAGGGATGGCCTGCCAAGGGACCATCTGACTCCGCAAAACGGTATTGGAAAATCTGCTCATACAATTTAGGCATATCTGACATGGCTAAGAGGACATTGCGCAGATCCCCTGGCGGCGTTACCTGCAAAGCCTGACGAATTTCCCCAGAAGAGCCGCCATCATCAGCCACCGTCACGATGGCGGTAATGTCCACATCCTTGTCCCGCAGGCTCTTTAAAATGACTGGAATCCCCGTTCCGCCACCGATAACTGTAATTTTAGGCTTTCTCATGAACGGTTAACCGTCTCCTTCCGTCTGTCCTTGTCCCGATGACTGCGATTGACAATCCAGTTTTTCTCCAAATCGTCGGCCAAGCGTTTGGCAAAAGCTACGCTTCTATGCTGACCGCCCGTGCAACCAACAGCTATGGTCAGGACAGACTTCCCTTCCTTCTGATAACCTGGCAGAATTGGTTCAATCAAGCCTAGAAGATGGCTGTAAAATTCTTCCGATTCTGCATGGTCCATCACATAGTCAAAGACTGGCTGATCCAGACCTGTCAAATTGCGCAGTTCAGGCTTGTAGTAAGGGTTGGGCAAGAAGCGCACATCAAAGACCAAGTCCGCATCCAGAGGCAGACCATACTTGAAACCAAAGGAAATGACTTCCACTCGGAAGGCCGGTTGATTGTCCTGACTGGCAAACTGCTCCGAAATTTCCTTGCGGAGATTGCGAGGTGTTAATTCGCTGGTATCAATAACATTCTGGCTCATGTTTTTCAAGGGAGCCAGGAGTTCCCGCTCCAGCTGAATCCCGTCCAAGACACGACCAGCCGCAGCCAGAGGGTGCGAACGACGGGTTTCCTTGTACCGTGCCACCAGTTCATTGTCTGTCGCATCAAGGAATAAAATCTTAAAGTCCAAATCCTCTGCAGATTCCAAGTCGTCTAAAATATCACGGATTTCCGCAAAGAAAGACCGGCTCCGCATATCAACTACCAAGGCAATCTTATTATTGTCTTGGCTGTGACGAATCAATTCTAAAAACTTAGGCAAGAGTGTCGGCGGCATATTGTCAATGGTAAAATAACCCAAGTCCTCAAAAGACTGGATGGCTACAGTCTTACCTGCTCCCGACATCCCTGTCACAATCACTAAATGGAGTTTGTCTGACATGACATTCCCTCCTTTTCTTTCTACTCTACTACTGCAATCACTTCAATCTCAACCTTGACATCGCGCGGCAAGCGAGCAACTTCCACCGCTGAACGAGCTGGAAACTCTGCTGAGAAGGCTGTTTTATAGACTTCATTAAAGGCTACAAAGTCATTCATATCCTTGAGGAAGCAGGTTGTTTTCACCACATGGTCAAAGTCTGTTCCAGCTTCTTCTAAAATAGCTGCGATATTTTTCAAGACCTGTTCTGTCTGTTCTTGAATGGTTTCACCCACTACCTCACCTGTTTCAGGTGACAAGGGAACCTGACCAGAAGCAAAGAGGAAATTCCCAACAACCTTTCCTTGAACGTAGGGCCCGATTGCTGCTGGTGCCTTATCTGTGTGAATCGTTTTCATCTGTTTATCTCCTTTTTATCTTTCTACTGATATTATACCAAAAAACTGGTCTAATCAGCCAGTTTTCGTGTTTTTCTAATAAATCGCCATGACAGGAAAATCGCTCGTAGCAAGAGGTCAATCAGAATCGACAGCCAAACGCCCGCGATTCCTAAACCGAGCACCTGACCCAAAACGATAACGCCTATGACGCGCAGCCCCCACATCCCGACTGCTGTGGAGTAAAGAGGCGACTTGGTATCTCCCAATCCCTGCAGTGCGCCAGCCATGATCAAAGAAACCGCCAACCCTGGCTGGTTAAAAGCATCGATCCGCAAGGCTATCACGACTTGTCTGACGGCTTCGGGGTCTTTGGTAAATAGCAGAGCAAAGCTGGGAGCCCCGATAAATAAGACGATTCCCAGCAGGGACATGATAGTCACCCCATAGGCAGAGCTGACAAATGCGACCCGTCTGGCTGTCCTCATGTCGCCCTTGCCCCAGGCCTGCCCAATTAAAATCGTAGCAGCTGTCGCAAGACCATAGGCAGGCATGTAGGTGAAGCTCTCGATATTGCCAGCAATCATGTGAGAAGCATAAACAGCTGTTCCCAGGGCTAGAATCAGGCTGAAATAGACCACCTGCCCCAGTCGCATAACCAAGCGTTCCAAGGCTGCTGGAATGGTCAAGGTAAGCAGCTCCCTGTAGTCTGCCCAAACAAGCCCAGCTCCTGGGCCAAAGGCCATGTCTGTCTTTTGTACCTCACGAAAGAGCAGATAGGCTCCCAGCAGACGCGCCAAAATCGTTCCAAAGGCTGTTCCCAAAATGCCAAGACCTGACCAGGAACCAAGCCCAAAAATCAAGAGATAATCCAGTCCAAGATTGACAATATTGGTCAGCAGCCCGATTTTCATCGGCGTCACTGTGTCGCCAGCAGCCCGTAAAATCGTTCCCAAGCTGGTCATACTGGCATGTAGGATAGCCAAACCGCCCACCCAGTAAAAGAATACCTGAGCCTCTTCCAGCACAGCTGCCTCAGCCCCCATAGCCCGTAAGAGCCAGTGACCAAAGAGGATAGAGACCAGACCGAATAAGATACCCGCCGCTATTGATACCTCCTGTGCCTGACTTGCGTACCTCCTTGCCTTCTCAAGCTGACCTGCCCCCAAACTCCGAGCAATCAGGGCAGTACCACCTACACCGATAGCCAAAAAGACAGCCAAATAAACATTTAAAATCGCATTGGCCAAACCAACCGCAGTCACTGCCACCAAACCCAGCTGGGCAATCAATAGCGTATCCACAAACCCAACCAAGGTCTGAAAAATATTCTCCACCGTAGCAGGCAGGGCTAGCCTGATAATGCTTTTTCCTAAACTTTCTTGCTTCATTTTTCTCTCCACAGAATTATTTAGAATAATTATAAATAAAATCCAGTAAAAAAGCAAGAAAACAGACCACATTTGCAGTCTGTCAGTGAATATTTAGTTCGCAGTCTTTCAGTTTACTTTTAGTACTAGGCAACGAGCTGTAGGCTGTACTGAAGTACGGCAAAGCGAGTTAACGACGTAATAAAAGAAAAACTGAATGACTGTATTACGGATGCAAACGGTGCAACATTCTCGGGAACGGAATCGCTTCACGGATGTGTTTTGTACCTGCAACGAAGGTTACCATACGTTCGATACCAATACCGAAACCGCCGTGTGGCACGGAGCCGTACTTGCGGAGGTCAAGGTAAAATTCGTATTCTGACTTGTCCATGCCCAGCTCGTCCATCTTAGCCACCAAGGCTTCGTAGTTGTCCTCACGCATAGAACCGCCGATGATTTCACCGTAGCCTTCTGGTGCCAAGAGGTCCGCACAGAGCACACGTTCTGGATTGCCAGGAACTGGTTTCATGTAGAAGGCCTTGAAGCTCGCTGGATAGTTGACCACGAAAGTCGGCACACCAAAGTAGTTTGAAATCCAGGTTTCATGAGGTGAGCCAAAATCATCCCCATGCTCGATGTGTTCGTAGTCCGTATCTTCATCCGCCTCATGCTCTTGCAGAAGGGTAATAGCGTCATCGTAGGCCACACGTTTGAAAGGTTCAGCAATGTAGCGTTTGAGAGCATCCACATCGCGCTCCAGAGTTTCCAAGGCTTGAGGAGCACGGTCAATAACCCCTTGAATCAAGGCTTTGACATAGGCTTCTTGCAAGTCAAGAGACTCTTCGTGGCTGAGGAAGGAATACTCCGCATCCATCATCCAGAACTCAGTCAAGTGACGGCGCGTTTTTGATTTTTCTGCACGGAAAACAGGACCGAAGTCAAAGACACGACCGAGGGCCATGGCACCAGCTTCAAGGTAAAGCTGACCAGATTGGCTGAGATAGGCTGGTTGACCAAAGTAGTCGGTTTCAAACAACTCTGTCGAATCTTCTGCCGCATTTCCAGACAAGATTGGGCTATCAAACTTGATAAAGCCATTCTTTTCAAAGAATTCATAAGTCGCATAGATGATGGCGTTACGGATTTGCTGGATAGCAACCTGTTTACGAGAACGCAACCAGAGGTGACGGTTGTCCATGAGGAAGTCCGTACCGTGTTCTTTTGGTGTGATTGGGTAGTCTTGTGACTCACCAATGACTTCAAGGTCGGTCACATCCAACTCATATCCAAACTTAGAACGCTCGTCTTCCTTGACAATCCCTGTCACGTAAACAGAGGTTTCTTGACTGAGACGTTTGGCTACATCGAACTTCTCCGCACCAGCTTCTTCGCCGAATTTTTCAATGAAGTTTGGCTTGAAAGCAACTGCCTGGAAAAAGGCTGTTCCGTCACGCAACTGCAGGAAGGCCAACTTGCCCTTGCCTGACTTGTTGGCAACCCAGGCACCGATGGTCACTTCTTGACCGACATAATCTTTTACTTGGTTAATGGTAATCAATTTTCTCGACATTCTATTTCCTCTTTTACTTGTTCATAAATGTGTGTAGTCGCGCTACTGCTTCTTTGAGCGTTTCCATATCGGTCGCATAGCTGAGACGGATATTTTCAGGAGCACCGAAACCTGCCCCTGTCACCATGGCAACGCCCACTTCTTCCAGAATAGCGGTGGTAAATTCGGTCACATCTGTGTAGCCCTTCATTTCCATAGCCTTTTTGACATTGGGGAAGAGATAAAAGGCACCTTCAGGTTTGACCACTTCAAATCCTGGAACCTCCGCAAGTAGGGGATAAATGGTGTTCAGTCGCTCTTCAAAGGCCTGACGCATGGTTTCCACTGTATCTTGCGGACCAGTAAAGGCTTCAATGGCCGCATACTGGGCAACTGCTGTCAGATTTGATGTCGTCTGGCCGACAATCTTGCTCATGGCCGCAATAATCTCAGGATTGCCAACCGCAAAACCGACCCGCCAACCTGTCATGGCATAGGCTTTTGCCACACCGTTGATGACAATAGTCTGCTGGCGAATGCTTTCTGAAATGCTTGAAATCGGTGTGAATGTATTGCCGTTGTAAACCAAACGACCGTAGATATCGTCTGCCAAGATGAGAATATCATGCTCCACAGCCCAATTTCCGATAGCTTCCAATTCCTCACGACTGTAAATCATACCGGTCGGATTGGACGGAGTATTGAGCAAGAGAACCTTGGTCTTGTCTGTCCGAGCCGCTTCCAGCTGGTCAACGGTCACTTTGAAATTGTGTTCTTCTGTCGCGGTGACAAAGACAGGCACGCCTTCGTTCATCTTAATCTGGTCTGCATAAGATACCCAGTAAGGAGTTGGAATGATGACCTCGTCACCAGGATTGATAACCGCCGCAAAGAAGGCATAGAGAATAAATTTGGCCCCTGTTCCAAGCACAACCTGATTGCGCTCAATGGAGTAACCGTAGAAATTCTCAAAATAGGTATTGACCGCGTCCTTCAACTCTGGAAGACCTGAAGCCACTGTGTAAAAGCTGGCCTTACCATTTTCGATGGACTTGATGGCAGCCTCTTGGATATTTTTTGGTGTGACAAAGTCTGGCTCACCCAGGGTCAACTCTAAAATATCTCGTCCTTCCGCTTTCAGTGCCTTGGCACGCGCTCCAGCGGCTAAGGTCACACTCTCTTCCATTTCAAGGACACGTTTTGATAGCTTGCTCATAAGCCCTCCTTCTTGATAAAGTTACCAGTTTCAAATTCGATTAGATAGTAGGCAGTGCCAGACTTCACTTCCCAGATTGGCTTATCATCCAAATAGCCAATGATGGCTCGATCAACAGCGCCAGCCCCATTTTCCTTAGCAACAGCATTGGCCTCTTCTTCTGAAATGCCTGACTCCAAGTCAAAGATACGAATGGTCCCCGAGACCTCAGGAATCAAAACTAGCTTCGCAACACCCGCCTTGTCCTTTCCTTGGACACTATAGTAGGTTTCTTGCCCATTGTAGATGGCAATATCCGTTACTTGACTCAGCTGGGCATACTGAAGAGCCGCTGTCTGCGCATGCTGCCTAGCCTCTGTAAAGGGGCTAGACGCCGCTTCCCAAACATAAAAAATGGAGAATGCAATACTGGTCAAAAGAATAAAAAAACCAATAAGATACTGGCCAAGATGACCACTAATAGGCGATAAAAGCTGGTTTCGATTTTTTTTCATAGCAGTCCCATTATACTACATTTCGCCTTACATTGCCATTCTTTCTAGCAAATCCCCAATAAATTCTTAGGCCAATTCTTAGACTGAGCAAGCAAACGGCCAGCCAGGGCTTATTTTTTAGCAAATCTCTTGCTAGTTCTGGGAATTGTTGCTAAAATATGCTTATGAATAAAGTCGAACACGCAATACAGGAACACCAACACGCTCTCCACAGTTTAGTCGTATTTCACAGAGCTGCCAACACCATCACCAAACTTGAAATGGAGACCATAAAAAAACATGGCCTTACCGCCTGCCAATTTGGGGTCTTAGAAGCTCTTTATAACAAGGGCAACCTTCGGATTCAAGACCTCATTGACAAGCTCCTCAGCACCTCTGGCAATATGACAGTGGTCATAAAAAACATGATTCGCGATGGCTATATCGTCAAATCGGTCGATGACAAGGACCGCAGAGCTTCTCTGATTGGCTTGACCCCGCTAGGTCACCAAACGATAGAAAAGATTTTACCCGAGCACTACGCCCATATCGGTCAGGTCTTCTCTGTCTTGACCCCTGACGAGCAGGACCAACTGGCGGAATTACTAAAAAAATTCAAAAATTCTTAGTCCCTTCTTGCCCATTGACGATAATTCCTCTATACTAATTACTTGTTACATTATTTCTATAAAGGAGTTATTTATGGCAAATGTATTGTTTTTAGTCGGTTCACTTCGTGAGGGTTCATTTAGTGCTCAGTTGGCCCAGCAGGCTGAAAAGGTCCTTGAGGGCAAGGCAACGGTTTCCTACCTAGAATGGAAGGATATTCCAGTATTCTCACAAGATTTGGAAACAGACACCCCTGATTCTGTGAGAGCTGCACGCGAAGCAGTCTTGGCTACAGACGCAATCTGGATTTTCTCACCAGTTTACAACGCAGCCATCCCTGGCCCAGTAAAAAACCTGCTTGACTGGCTCAGTCGTTCCCTCGACCTGTCCGATGTACGTGGAGCAAGTGCCCTTCATGAAAAAGTAACCACTGTTTCGATTACTTCCTTCGCCCATCAAGCAGAAGCAGCCGACCAATACCGTGCCCTCTTGCCATTTATTCGGACACAATTTGTTGATGAGTTGACCCTGGCGACAATCGGTGCACCACTTGATCAAGCTCAATTAGAAAAACAAGCAGTAAGTCTCCTTGCTGCCATCACTAAATAAGAACCTCTGTGCAACAAGTAAAGTGCTTTTATACAAGAAATCGTTCTTCGCTCATCAAGACAGTTGTTCGAGAGGATACGGACTGTATTTTAAACAAAACGAACGACGAGGAGCTGAAAATCGAGCCTTAGATGGATATGCTGCACGGTGAAAACAGGTTCAAGTCCCGACAGGCCAAAAGCCATCGGACAACAAAAAGGAACATAGATTGGATTACCAGAAATAGGAATCAATCTGTGTTCCTTTTATGTATCTTCTCCTGCAGCCCTAGTCTACCATCGCTGCATATTCAATCTTGATACATTTGTTCATCACAATATCTGTGCGGCCTGCCTGACGCAGAAGTTCTTCTGCCTCCTGACTTTCCAAACCAAGCTGGGCCCAGAAAACCTTGGCATCTATTTCAAGAAATTCCTGCGCCACTTGGGGCAAAAATTCACTGCGGCGGAAAACATTGACGATGTCGACTGCCTGATTTACATCTGCCAGGCTGGCATAAACAGGCTCTCCCAGTATAGTCTCCCCAAGAGCTCTGGGATTGACTGGTAAAATACGGTAGCCTGCCGCCTGCATGAACTGGGAAACACGGTAGGCCGCTGTTTCTTCGCGATTGGACAGGCCCACCACTGCGATTGTTTTAGCCTGTTTGAGGTAGTCAAATATCACATCTTGGCTGGGATTTTTAAAGGAATAGGTCATAAAAAATCTCCTTACGATAGTCAAATTTTACAAGAAAAAATAGGAAAATCAGAGTAGGGTGGCAGTGTCTAAGACTTGCATGAACAGGCCTGGAATGCCCAGTCAGATCGTCCAGCTTGAAATAAATAGCTGGAACCAGGCTAAACATGGCACAAGCCAGCTCAACCTATAAGAAACTATATACACAAGTAAAGTGCTGGATGTAAGAGATCCTTTTTCGCTCATCGGGCAGTTTTTCAAGAGAATACGGACTGTATTTTGCAAAAAACGAATGATGAATAGCTGAAAATCGAGCCTTAGAAGAAAGTGCTGGACTGTGAATACAGATTCTTAGTTTCCCATAGGTGGGCAGTGTCAGCCACCCCTTCTATCCCTTACTTCTTAGAGATTTGATAAAGCACATCTTTTAATTGCCCGATGGTCTGCTTGAGGATGGCCCGATCCTTGTCTAAGCCTGCTTCCATTGGGTAGTAGAGTGAACCAACGACTACAGAATCATCATAGGCACCAGTGGACTCCATCCGATAGAAGGTCAAACGAATCATCTTTTGATCGGAAAGGATTTGACGGCCAACCTGCCATTCCTGATCTACAATCGTGGTCGTCGTTTTTTCAACGAATACATGGTTAGTTTCTACCATCCGTGCCTCTAATTCCTCTGGAGTCATGTTGGTGCCTTCTTCCAGCGGTGATTTATTAAAGGCATTGATATTGTAGAGCTGGACCATCAGATTGGTGGCCCCTTGGGTTACGTCGTAGACGGCTGCAAGGGTCTCATCCTCCGTATTGTCCGTATTGATAGCCCAGTTTGAAGGTACATCGTAGTAGCGGAAATATTCCTTGATATTGCCATTTTCATCTTTTTCAGCTACACCGTTATTGGCCGCATGAAGTTTGTGGGCTTTTTGGCTTTCATCTGCGGGAGGATTGGGATTAACTACGATGGTTTCAGCATTAGCCAGCACAGTCAGGGTTTCATTGGTCGTGTCTGGCTTTTCTTTCAGAATGGGCAAGGTCACTGAAAACTCTTCACCAGATGGGCTGGTGGTTTGTTGGGTGTCATCTTTTGCTTCGCCACAGGCTGCTAATAGGAGGCTGGATAAACTGAGTAAGAGTACTATTTTCTTCATGTCATTCCTTTCTACTTGGCTTCGTACCAGGTTTGTCCTGCATTTTCATCAACAATGAGAGGGACAGACAGGGTGATGGCTGATTCCATGGTGTCCTTGACCAACTGTTGGACAGCTGGTAACTCTGACCTTGGAACTTCGAGGACAATTTCATCATGTACTTGCAGCAACATGCGCGCCTGAAATTGCCCGTCCGTCAAGGCCTTATCTAGGTTAATCATGGCAACCTTGAGAATGTCTGCGGCCGACCCTTGGATTGGGGAGTTGATGGCGGTACGTTCCGCAAAATTGCGGACATTGAAATTGCGTGAATTTATGTCTGGCAATTCCCTTCGGCGATGATAGATGGTCTCTACATAGCCCTTATCACGCGCCTCACGGACGATGGTTTCCATGTAGGACTTGATACCTGGGAAACGCTCAAAATAGGTGTCAATGTAGAACTTGGCGGCCTTGCGGGTAATGCCTAAATTATTGGCCAGACCAAAGTCCGAAATACCGTAAACCACGCCAAAGTTAACTGCCTTGGCATTGCGGCGGTCATTTGAGGTCACATCCTTTGCGTCCTTGATGTCAAAGACCCGTATAGCTGTCGCGGTATGAATATCCTCGCCACGCTGGAAGGCTTCAATCAAATGCTGATCTTGGGAAATGTGGGCCAGAACCCGCAGTTCAATCTGAGAATAGTCCGAGGCCAAAAGGACGCTGTCCTCTAAGGATGGCACAAAGGCCTTGCGGATCAGGCGACCTTGTTCCAAACGAACAGGGATGTTTTGCAGATTCGGGTCTGTCGAAGAAAGACGGCCTGTTTGGGTCAGATCTTGGACATAGCGGGTATGAATCTTGCCATCTTCCATAATAGCGTCTTGAAGACCGATAACATAGGTGGACTGGAGTTTGGTAATCTGACGGTATTCCAAGATTTTCGATACGACTGGGGCGATTGGGGCCAGGCGCTCGAGGACATCCACTGCTGTGGAGTAGCCTGTCTTGGTCTTTTTGGTCAATTCTAGGGGCAGTCCCATCTTTTCAAAGAGGAGGACACCCAGCTGCTTGGGTGAATTGATATTGAACTCTTCCCCAGCTAATTCATAGATTTTTTGAGTCAGGTCCTCAATCAGGATGTCGTTTTCAGCCTGCATACTTTGGAGGGTTTCCGCCTGGACCTTGATCCCTGCGATTTCCATCTTTGCAAGGACATTGGCCAGGGGAAGTTCGATGTCAAAGAGCAGGTCCAGCTGGTGGTTTTCTTCCAGCTTGGCCAACATGGGCTCTTCTGTCTCAATCAGGACTTGCACCTTGCGGGCTAGGTGGGGGAAGAAGGCTTCACGCTCTGGCAGGGCCAGCTTGGCACCCTTTCCATAAACAGCCTCGTCTGGAAGCAGGCTGGTCTGACCATATAGGTTGGCAATGGTTGTGAGAGCGTTGTCCTCCACCGTCGAAAGGAGGTACTTGGCCAGACGGCTGTCAAATCTTGTCGGCGGGAGGTTCAGACCCTCACGAGCCAGCAGCACCTTGCCCCGCTTGAAGTCGTAGGTCTTGATGGTCTGACTTTCTAAAAACTCACGCAGGATAGGGCTGGTCAGTAACTCCGGACCGCCGACATAGATTCCGTCCTTATCCCCCCAAGCTAGACCGACCAAGGCCTCACGGTGGTAGTTTTCTCCTAGGATTTCAAAGTAGAAGAATTGGTCTTTTTTGAGCATGGCAGAGCTGACTTCTGTTACGGTCTGGAAATCCAGCGACTGCTCTTCTTGCGAGCCTGTCGTGCCTAGCTGGGCACGCAGCTGTTTGAAGCCCATATCATCATAAAATTGACCGAGTTCTTCGACATTCGGCCCCTTGTAGACCAAATCATCCAGACCAATGCTTATCGGTGCCTGGGTATCAATGGTGGCCAGGGTACGTGATAGGAAGGCCTGGTCCTTGTCAGCAATCAGGTTATCCTTCATCTTGGAGGCCTTCATGCTATCAATGTTTTCGTAGATTCCGTCCAGCGAACCGTGTTCAATCAGGAGCTTGAGACCTGTCTTTTCACCGATTTTTGTTACGCCAGGGATATTGTCGGACTTGTCCCCCATGAGGGCCTTGAGGTCGATAAACTGGGCGGGAGTAATGCCCATTTTTTCCATGAGGTAGGCTGGGGTAAATTCTTCGAATTCGGCTACGCCTTTTTTGGAAATCTCGACAACGGTGTTTTCGTCTGTCAGCTGGATCAAGTCTTTGTCTCCGCTGACAATGGTCACATCGAAGGGTGTCTCTATCCGCTCTGCCATTTTGTCCAAGGTACCGATAATATCATCTGCCTCGTACTGGTCCAGTTCATAGTGCTTGACCCCCATGGCATCGAGCATCTGGCGGATGAAGGGAAACTGCTCGCGAAATTCGTCTGGGGTCTGGGCGCGCCCTGCCTTGTAGTCGGCATACATCTGGGTACGGAAGGTGGTCTTGCCAGCGTCAAAGGCTACCAAAATATGGGTCGGCTCCACCCTTTTCAGCATGTGGTCCAACATGAGGTGGAAGCCATAGATGGCATTGGTGTGGAGACCTGTCGGGCTTTTGAAGCGGTCAATCTGGTTATAGAGTGCAAAAAAGGCACGGAAGGCTACAGACGAGCCATCAATCAATAATAATCTGTTTTTAGTCATGGAACTATTATAGCACGAAAGCGGTTAAATGGATAGCTTTACCGCCCTTGAAGATGGGACTTTTGGCTCAGAAAAAAGAGATTGGGCAGGCGCCCAATCTCTGACTTGAGAGTAGGTGTACACTCCAGCTGTAGTAGTTGTTCGCTCTCATAGGGGCAGGTTGCTGTGGGAGTGTGTTGTTTTATGGAGTGTCCGTCTGGGTTGTCGGCCTACTCTCTGGTTGGGTCTAGTTTCTTGATTTGCGGTACTTGACTGCACCGGCCAAGCCTAGCAATCCTAGGCCAAATAGTCCCAGTAGTGAGGAAACTTCTCCTGTCACTGGCAAGATTTTTTTCTCTGCCTCACTTGTGGTAGGTGCTGGGGTGGAGGTGCTTGTGCTTGCTGGTGCAGCGACCGGCTCCCAGACTGCTGTAAAGGTCTTCGGACCTGTTACGGTATAGCTAGCTCCTGGCTGGTAGACAGAGCCTTTCCAGTGGAGGAAACGGTAGCCTTCTCTGACTGGGGCCTCAGGTAGGGTAATGGTGTCACCAATCTTGGCCTCCAATCTTACCGTTCCAGTCTGACCCTTGAGGCTGCCTCCTGCCAGGTCGTAGGAAATAAGAGCCGCTTCTGCACCAGCCTCAGAGGCAGGGGCTTCTGCGCCAGGTACTTCGGTAGTCGGTATTTCTGTCACTGGCGGAGTTGTTGGGGTTTCAGGCGCTGGAACTTCTGCCACTGGCGTTTCAGTTTCAGGCTGAGTAGTTGGAGGGACTTCTGTTGCTGGCGGAGTACTTGGATCGGTACTTGGCGGAGTTACTGGGTCAGTAGTCGGTGGGGTACTTGGATCTTCCGACGACTTGTAATAAAGCTCAACTCTATAATACTCGAAGCCAGGCTCACCACCTTCTCGAGTCACAACAGCATCAACCGGACCTGACTCCCCTGCAAGAAGTTCGCTCGCTACTGG
Source organism: uncultured Streptococcus sp. (assembly GCA_945864085.1). Lineage (GTDB taxonomy): Bacteria > Bacillota > Bacilli > Lactobacillales > Streptococcaceae > Streptococcus. The sequence goes on along the minus strand of CAMBAD010000041.1, from coordinate 2,342 downwards.
AGGTTTGGTATTAGCTCCTCCATCGTATTGAACATCTTGCAGAACCCCATCTAAAAAAATGTAATATGTGCTTAGATAGTAAGTTACATCTTCTGCATGAACAACAGGAACTTCCCCGCCCAAAAGAGACGGGAAGGCTGGGGCTACAATCCCCCCAGCTAGACTTGTCACAATCAAGGAGCCCGCGAGGGCCTTTTTCATTTTCATACCTTTCTCCATAGCGCCCGAGGGCGCACCTTTCTGTTTCGTTTTCAAGAAGTACCTATCAAGCGAGCAGCTGGAGAGGACCCAAGCCTGCTTCATCTCCTTCGACCTGCCTATGATAGGGACTGGGTTAGCAAGTCATCCCTTGAAGATGACCGCTCCTATTTTTGCGCTTATCTATCCTTATTTTCTTCTTTTACCCCCTTAAAACCCCTGCTACAATGGATCTTATTAGGTTTCTCTCGGACGGTCGTTAAAGAGAAGGCTAAAAAATAAAAAAATGCTGATTTGAGAGAGGCCTAAAACCCCATCAAATCAACATTTTTCACTGTTAACTTTTTCAACATTTCAATTCTCCCAAACGACCGTTTGAGCGAATCACTACTTTTTCATTTTACCTCAGATGGGTGGTATCGTCAAGTATTTTTCTGCTTTTCAGGGCGATTTGCTGGCGTTTGAGGACGCGGTAGACTGTAGCCCTAGAGACGCCTGCCTTCTGGGCGGTGATTTGGGTGTCTTGGGTGCGCTGGTAGAGACGGACAATCTGCTTCTCCTTTGCCTGTGAAAGGCCCTGGTTGCCCAGCTTGACACCGCGCTCCTTGGCCTTGCGTAGGCCATCTTTGGTGCGGGTGCGGATATTTTCCAGTTCCATTTCTGCGACATAGCCCAGGAGCATACAGAGTAATTTCCCTGTCAGGGAATCCGTTTCTAGCTGTTCTGATAGGCTTTTGAGTTGAATATTGGCTTGATTGAGTTCTTGCATCAGTTCTACCAACTGAAACATCCGCCTGCTGAGGCGGTCTAGTTTGTAGACGACTAGGCTGGTTTCAAGGCCTTGGTTTGCGCAAGTTTTGGCTAGGTTTAGGGCTCTTTGTAGCTGCGGTCTGGCCTGGTTACTGCCTGATTCTTTTTCGATGTAGACCTTGTCGCAAAAATTTAGCGCTTCTTTCTGAACAGCCAGTCCCAGTTCCTGGCGGTCATCCGTTGAACTGACACGGGCATAGCCAATGCTTATTTTCCCTTGTGTCTGATGGGCTTTGATAATTTTCTTCATAGGTTCCTCCTTGCTTGTCCACTGTAGCAGGCTGGTTTTATTGTAGAAGAAAATTCAGTGCTCTGGGAATCCTAAACTAGGCTAGTCCGAGGTGGATTGTGGACAGAGGCTCTTCCCAAATTAGTCTAGTAACAGTAGCTTGATTGGATTGTGGTTTGTCAAAATTTCCTGTTGCTTATTTTGTGATACGTGGGTATAGATTTGGGTGACTGCGATGGAACTGTGGCCCAGTATCTGCTGGATATAGCGGATGTCCACATTATTATCCAGCAGCATGGTGGCAAAACTATGGCGAAACATGTGGGGTGTGATGGTCTTACTAAGGCTGGTTTGCTGCTGGGCATTTTTCAACATCAGGCGAACACTTTGCTCAGACAGGGGGCTTATTTTGTCCTTTCCTAAAAATAGGTAGGTGTTTTTATTCGGTGAGTAACAGGTGATAAATTCCTCCAAGAGGTGGAAGGTCCGATCATCCCCTAGATAGATGGTTCGTTCCTTGCGGCCTTTTCCCATAATAGTGACCGAGCGATTGGGCAGATCAATCTCTCCCAATCGAATATGGCACAGTTCTGAGATACGAAGTCCTGTGGACAGGAGGAGGGAGACGATGAGGTAATTTCGCTGAGCTTTCTCTGTGGCGTAGGCTGTCTTTGCCTCCGTCACTTTTTGGCGAAGATGGGCATAGAGCAGCTCCAACTCATTAAGGGGAATAATTTTGGGTAGATTTTTTTCGGTTCTAAACTTAAATCTCAGCCGATGAAAAGGGTTTTGAGTGATTCGTCCTTCTTCTTCCAAATAGGTATAAAATGCCTTCAGGCTAGCAATCTTGCGCTTCAGGGTATTGGTTTTCTCCACATTTTCACGCAGGTAGTCAATATAGTCTTTCAAATCGTCTGTATGGTGACGATAATATTGGTACAAATCATTCTGATAGGCACGAATCGTATGCTGGCTCAAGCGCTTATAGGCATAACAATAGTCTAAATAATCTCTGATGTCACTATAGTTCATTGGAATCTCCTTAGATATAATACGCTATTATAACTAAAAAAGCCCCCATTTACTATTGATAATAAATAATTAT
>CAMBAD010000040.1 GCA_945864085.1 uncultured Streptococcus sp. | reverse complement strand
CAGGTCCGACGGTTTTGGTCCATGAAAATGGCAGAGCTTTGTCTGTCGATTGGGCCTTTAACGCTTGGGGCGGAAGCTATGATGGTCTTTATCAGGACTATGAGGCAGATGATCAGGTGGCTAGTCGCTTTAGTCAGGCCATTGGTCTGCCAGTCCATGATGCCCATCCCTTTGTCCTAGAAGGCGGAGCCATTCATAGCGACGGTGAGGGAACCATTTTGGTGACCGAATCCTGTTTGCTGAGTCCAGGCCGCAATCCCCATCTGACCAAGGACCAAATTGAACAGGTCCTCCTAGACTGCCTAGGTGCTGAAAAAGTTCTCTGGCTGCCTTATGGTATCTATAATGATGAAACCAATGAGCACGTGGACAATGTTGCGGCCTTCGTCGGCCCTGCTGAGCTGGTCTTGGCCTGGACAGATGATGAGTCAGATCCCCAATATGCCATGTCCAAGGCAGATTGGGACTACTTGGAAAAACAAGTGGATGCCAAGGGCAGAAGGCTGACCGTTCATAAACTGCCCATTCCGAAACATCCCATTCTGGTGACGGAAGCAGATTTACCAGGCTATGTTTATGAAGCGGGAGAGGAAGAAAGAACGGCAGGTGAACGCCTAGCGGCTTCCTATGTTAATTTTTACATCAGCAACGGTGCGGTCTTGGTGCCCCAGTTTGATGACGAGCATGATGCGGTGGCACTTGAGCTACTAGCGCAGCTTTTTCCCAGCAGAAAAGTCATCGGCATTCCAGCCCGTGACATCCTGCTTGGGGGTGGGAATATCCACTGCATCACCCAGCAGATTCCCCTTTATGGGGCTAAATGACTCTGATACAGCGTCAAGCCGGATTAGCATACTCCAGTATAGCCGGCTCCGGCCTTCCTTGTCTCAGAGCCATTGTATCGCCTATAAAGAACTTACGAAAAGGATTGAAAATATGAGAAATGTTACTGTTGCGGCTGTCCAGATGCAGTGCAGTCAGGATGTAAGGGAAAATCTGGCGACCGCAGAGCGTTTGGTCAGGCAAGCCGCTGGTCAGGGAGCGCAGATTGTCCTCCTGCCAGAGCTCTTTGAGCGTCCTTATTTTTGTCAGGAACGCCAGTATGACTATTACAACTATGCCAAGTCTGTTGATGAGAATGACGCCATTCAGCACTTTATTCCCATTGCCAAAGAGTTGCAGGTAGTTTTGCCCATTTCCTTCTATGAAAAAGATGGCAATAGCCTCTACAATTCCATCGCGGTCATTGATGCGGATGGGATAGTTTTAGGAGTTTACCGCAAGACCCATATCCCTGATGACCATTATTATCAGGAGAAATTCTACTTCACACCTGGCAATACTGGTTTCAAGGTTTGGGAGACCCGATATGCCAAAATCGGGATTGGCATCTGCTGGGACCAATGGTTCCCAGAAACGGCTCGCTGTTTGGCGCTGAATGGGGCAGAATTGCTCTTTTATCCAACAGCCATTGGTTCGGAGCCGATTTTGGATACGGATAGTCAAGGGCATTGGCAGCGGACCATGCAGGGACATGCGGCGGCCAATATCACGCCGGTCATTGCGGCCAACCGTATCGGCTTGGAAGAAGTTCATCCTTCTGCGGAAAATGGCGGCCAGTCATCTAGTCTGCGTTTTTACGGTTCCTCCTTTTTGACCGATGAAACTGGTGAGCTCTTGACCAAGGCTGGCCGAGATGAAGAAGCGGTCTTGCTGGCCACTTATGATTTGGACAAGGGAGCGCGTGAGCGCCTGGACTGGGGACTTTTTAGAGACCGCCGACCACACATGTATCAAAAGATTGTGGAATAAGAAGAAAAGCCCTTATGAAGTGTAGTATCTCATAATCTACCAAAAGGGTGTATATTACCAGACAGACTTTCCTGTCTGGTTTTTATTTAGGTCTCAAAAGCAAATATAAACATGTAAGTTGCTTTTTTTTTTTTTTTTTTTGATAAACTATGGATAATTAACTTATACATAAACCAAATAAGGAGGCGACCATGAGCCAAGAAGTAAAAAATCTGCTGAACATAAGCAAATTAGCACCTGTTTTTGCGGTTGAAAATGTACAGAAAACTGCTGAATTTTATAGCAAACATTTAGGTTTCCAGTTGGCTTTTGCCGTTCCCAATCACGATGCGATGGAGGCAATCTTTGAAAATGGCAAAGAATATCGTTATGCGATGCTGAAATCGGGGGAAATAGAGATCGCATTTCAGCGATTAGATACTTTTCAAAACGACATTCATTTTGCTAGAAATCAGCCTATTGGTGCTTCGGTCTCTTTTTACATGGATGTTGATAATATTGAAGATTTATACAATCGGTTAAAGTCTGAAAATTTGGAAATGACCGAACTGAAAACAACTTGGTACGGCGTTCTCGAATTTTACCTAAAAGATTTAAACGGATACATCTTGGGATTTGCCCAACCAGCTTAAAACTAATCTAATGAATATAGTTTATTAGTTGAATTTATGAACAGCTAACTGATACAGAATCCAAATGAGGAGGCGACTATGGACCAAAAAGTAAAAAATCTGCTGGATGACTGGGAAATTGACAATCCCGCCTTGTATGAAATCGCGAGTAGTGTGCGCACGAAAATATTGCAAATAGCCGATACAGTAGACGAAGAAGTGAAATATGGCGGTATTCTGTTTGCTGCACCTGTACCCTTTTGCGGCATTTTTGTCTATAAGCAACATGTTTCTGTTGAATTTAGTCATGGTGCCAAGATTGTAGACCCGCACGGTTTATTAGAAGGCAAAGGCAAAGGCCGCCGTCATGTTAAATTACATACGCTTGAAGACTTAGAAAATAAGCATTTGACGGATTACTTACGATTGGCGCAAAAAGCAGCAGAATAAGATGCTAGTCGTCTAACTCAGTTTCCTGAATCAGCCATCATAGCCAAAGTTGTTGTCCTATCGGATAGGGTAGCCCAACTATTTTCAGACAGGAAAAAGTAAGTCAGGCGGACTGACTCGTAAAAAAGTAAAAGCCCTCGTGAAAGGGCTTTTACTATTTCCTAAAATGCAATCAATTTATTGCCACTCTTGACGCGGCTGATGGCCATGGCAATGACAAAGTAGAAGAGGGCAAAGAGAAGGAGGATGCCAATAGTCGGCAGGTAACTGGCAAGGCTGCTATCCATGGTCTGGTTGCTTTTGACCACATAGTAGACGGGGAAAAGTTTGGCAAAATTGAGAACGGGGTCTGATAGAACTTCTAAGGGAACAAAGACCCCCGATGTGAAGGAGAGGCCAAGTCCGAGGACAGTGGACAAACCTGAGTAGAGGAAGCGGTTATTGCCAATGATGACAGACGCCAGAAAGGCCATGGACAGGGCAGCAGTCGCAAAGGCTAGAGATACCAGCACATATTTGAGGAAAATAGGCTGGGTGACAAGGCTAGGCCTGAAGGCTAGGGCACCGAGGATAAAGAGGGCCGTGATGAAGAAGGCCACAAAGCCACAGGCCATTAGCTTGGACTTGTTGATGGATACGAGACTGGTGGATGAAATCAACTGCCGTTGCAGGATCTTTGTCTCCTGGAAGTTGGACAAGAGCAGGCCGAAGAGACCGATAAAGATGGCAATCAGGGCATAGGTCATAAAGTTAAAGTAGAAACTGGCCCAGCTGCTGGCTTCGTTTTGTTTGTTTGATTCCTGACCTTGCAAGAGGGTTACTTTGGCTTCCTTGGAAAAAGTTTGATTGAGGGCTTCAAAGTCGGTCTGGCCAGCGGTTAGCACCGCCTTGGCAAAGGTGAAGTAGCCATTGGTCATGGAATAAACCAGGCTGGAACTATTGCTATTGATGGTGATGATTTGGACAGGTGAGGTCTTCTTCAAAACAGCTTCTTCCAAATCTTCAGGCAGGACAATGATACCATCCATTTCCCCGATAAAAATGCGTTCCCGCAATTCTTCAACAGACTTGCTAGACAGTTCGACATCGTGGTTTTCTTCCAAGTAGTCTTGGAAGGCATCACCAAGTTTGCTGTCTTCCTGCCGAACCAGAATCAGATCCAGACGGGTGTTTGAAAAATCTCCTCTTTCTTGAGGGTCCAGGCCCTGGTTAACTGCCGAAAGGATAAAGAAGATAAGGGCATAGGTGAAAATGTGCCACTTCATCCGCCAGATGCTGGTCATCAAGTATTTAAAGACTGTCATAGCGATTCCTCCTTAACAATAGGGTGGCCAAAGCAAGGGCCAAGAGGGCATAGACTCCCAGAACGCTGATTGCAAAGAGCAGGTTGTCTCGATTCGCCAGATTGTTTACCTGATAGAGGGTATCCGTTAGAATGGACATGGGATTGTATTTGGCAAAGAGTGGAGCAACTTTGTAAACGAGGAAGCGAATATTCAAGGACATCATCCCTGCTGCGAAGGCTAGGAAATTGGTCAAGAGGACAGCAATCATGGTTTTGGTCGCTTCCTTGAGTTTCTCAATAGCCCCCAAAGCATATCCCAGAGCTGTACCGCAGAGATTGCCCATGAAAACTAAGAGTAGGCTTTCTAGCGGCTGCAAGAAGACTTGAACCTTTAAAATGTAGACCACATAGGCATACAAGAGCAGATTGGCCATCATGGTCAAGCCCATGGTGACGAAAAAGGAAGATAGGATGAAGGTTGACTTTTTAAAGGGGGAGGAATTCAGGCGGGCACCCAGTGTAGACAAATTGGGCTGGATAATGATGCAGCTGGAAATGGCCCCAAACATGGAATAGAAACAGGCCATGGCAAAGAGGGAGTAAAAGTAGACCGCCATGGGATTCGTTTTTTGCTCCTCCTGTCGGACAGGGGAGTTTGAAAAATCAAGATAGTTTGCAGTTTCTCCCAATAACATGATTTGTTCCATCTGGCTGAGGATGGATCGGATGATGGAGGGCTTGACACCCGTCAAGCTATTCACCACCATTTCCGAATCCTTGTCGACATAGGCCTCGACTTTTTTGGCTTCCAGCAAGTCTATCCCTTCCTCGTCATTTTCAACAAGGGTGATGTCAAAGAGTCCAGTTTCTGGAAAGACATAGGCTGCAAAAGATTCTTCTTGTACAGCGACAGGAATGCTTTCCACCTGAAAGGTAAAGACATTGGAGAGAGCTACATGGTAGAAGGTAGCTAGCAGAAGAGGAAAGAGCAGGACCCAGAAGGTAAAACTCTTCTCCCGCAGGGTCGCCTTGGCCAGATAAAGGGTAGATCTTAGAAAATCAGTCATCTTAATCACGCAACTCCTTTCCAGTAAATGAGAGAAAGACATCGCTGAGGCTCGGCTGCTCGCTATACAGTTTTAAGTAGGCAAGCCCGTGTTGGTTTAAAAGTTGGGCCAAGGCAACAATGTTGCTTCCTTTTTGGGTAAACTGGAGAATGTAGGTTGCCTTGTTTTTATCCAGCAGCTGCAGATGAGGCAAACTTTCCATTTCTCGCACGATGTCAGCAGAAGCCTCCTCCACCAATTCCAGGTGGATGATTTCCTTGGTGGCAATCATGGATTTGAGTTCTTCCGGAGTACCGTCCACCACATTGTGGCCTTTATCCATGATGACAATGCGGTCGCAAAGCTGATCCGCCTCGTCCAGATAATGGGTGGTATAGACAATGGTTGATCCTTCTTTGTTGAGCCGTTTGATACCTTCCAAGATGAAATTCCGACTCTGGGCATCCACAGCGACAGTTGGCTCATCCAGGAAAATCAATTTGGGTTTGTGGGCGATGCCACAGGCGATGTTGAGGCGGCGCTTGAGTCCTCCACTCAGTTTATTGGGGAAGAATTTCCGATAATCTTCCAAGCCAACAAAGGAAATGGCTTCCTCCACCAAACTTTTCCGTCTCTGCTTGTCTTTGATATAGAGGCCGCAGAAGAAGTCGATGTTTTCATAGACGGTTAGCTGTTCAAAGTAGGCCAGCTCCTGAGGTACCAGTCCAATATTTTCCTTGATATGGTAGGCGTTTGGGGTCATAGCCTCCCCAAAAATCCGAATATCGCCCTTGTCATAGGTCAAGAGACCCAACATACAGTTGATGGCAGTGGTTTTACCGCAACCATTTGGCCCCAAAAAGCCAAGGATTTCACCCTCTCTAACTTCCAAATTAAAATGGTCCAGAGCAAGGAGTTCCTTGTAGCGTTTGACCAACTGGTTGATTTCGATTGTTTTCATAATAAACTCCTTTTTTAGCAGATAAACATTGTTTTCCTTCAAGTCTATTATAGCTCTTTAGACCAGAAATCAGCAGTGTCCCCAGTCATATCTTGATATGAAAATAGTCATATTTTCTCCTGGAAGACTAGCATTTCTGGCTGAAATACCGTATACTAAAACTAGATTGGATATTCTTGGTGAAAGGAGACAGGATGCCTACCATCATTGAAAAAATTCTGTTGAGCATGCTCTCCTATGCAACCTTGCTTCTGCTGGATAGGGGACAAAATAGTGTGGCTTTCTTGCTCCTATCCCTTATCTTATCTTTCTTGCTGGAGCTGTTCCAGCAAAAAAGGCTTCAAGTGGGGTTATTACTGACCCATGGCCTGCTGTTTCTGCTAAAGCCAGAAGCCCTCTTTTTCTTTCCCCTCTTTGTTTACTCGGTCGTACAGATTATTCCTAATTGGAGTTGGCTTTGCCTCTTCGTCCTCTTTTTCTTACCGACTCCGCTGACCATACTCTTTAGCCTCTTAGCGGCCTACTTGGCCTACCAAAGGCTGGCAGATCATTCTTTTAGGAAGCAAAATCTACAAATCCAAAATCGGCTGGCCCAGGACAAGATGGCCCTGCGCCGCAAGCAGCAGCAGCTGGAGCAGGATCAGGTCAAGAATTTGGAAATTGCCACCCTGTCTGAGCGTAATCGGATTGCCCATAGTTTGCACGACTCTATTGGTCACCTCATCAGCAGTAGTATCTTGCAGCTGGAAGCCCTCCAGATAACCAGTCAGGAAGAGGCCACCCGTCAACATCTGGAGGTTCTGTCAGAGCATTTGCAGACAGGCATGACGGACATCCGCCAGACCCTCCATCAGCTCTACAATGAATCCTTTGACCTCCACCAGCGCCTAGAGGAAAGTTTGGAACCGCTTGGCAATCGTGAATTGACCTTTCATTATAGTGTGGAGTCCCCCTTGCCCCTTTCTGTCAAGCTTGACCTCGTGACCATTGTCAAGGAATTGGTGACCAACTGCTGCAAGCATTCCAACAGCAGTCAGGTAAGGTTAGTCTTGGTGGAGCAGCCCAGCTTTTTCAGTCTGACCTACAAGGACAATGGCAGTCTGCTTTCCCAGAGTCAGAAAGGAATCGGGCTTTATTCCATAGAGGAAATCGTCCAAAAATACAAGGGAAGCATGACTATTGACCAAACTGATGGTTATCACCTGCACTTGATTTTTAGAAAGGAGGCCATTGAGCTATGAAAGAACTCGTGATTATCGATGATGATTATTTGGTGGTTCAGGCCTTGGAAACCATTGTTAATTCCAAGGAAAATCTAACTGTCGTGGCAACTGGCCACAGTGGCCAAGAAGCCATTGACCTCTATCAGCATCACCAGCCCGACCTCCTTTTGATGGACATCCGCATGGAGCCCATGTCAGGTATTGAGGCAGCAGCCGGCATACTGGAGGAGCACAAGGAGGCCAAGATTCTCTTTATCACCACCTTTCAGGATGATGACTATATCACAAAGGCCATGGCTTTGGGCTGCCGTGGCTACATTTTAAAACAAAATATCAAGGGTATCCTTCCAGCCATCGAAGCCGTTGACAATGGCCATCTGGTTTTTGACTCTCAAATTATCCAGTCCATCCACCCCAAGAAAGAAGCGCAGGTCATCGAGCATTTGACGGAGCGTGAAAACCAAGTCCTGCACTTAGTTGCGGATGGTCTCAACAACAAGGAAATTGCCGATATCCTCTTTCTGAGCGAAGGCACCGTGCGCAACTATGTCTCTGCCCTCATGGACAAATTAGGGCTGAGGGATCGGACTCAGTTAGCAGTTTATTATTACAAGCATCAGTCTTAAACCAAAGAAACCGCCAGGCTCCTGCATGAGAACCTAGCGGTTTTTCGTTTCTTATTTTTGTAAAAATTGCTGTAGCAACTGGCTACCATAGATCCAGAAGAAGCTATAAGCAACGATGGAGAAAGGGCGGCAAAGTAGGGTGATGGTGATGAACTTGCGATAACTCATGCTGGTCAAGCCGGTAATCATCACGACAATGTCTGCTGGTGAAATTGGGGATAGCATGCAAATGATAAAGAAAATTTCGTATGCACGCTTGTTGTCAATCTTGCTTTCGTACTTGTAAAAAGTCTCCTCTGTCATAAAAAGGAGGCAGAACTTCTTACCATAGCGTCTAGCTAGCCAAAAAAGGATGATACTCCCGATTGAAATCCCGATATAGTTAAGGAAAAAGCCCCACCAGAATTTGAATACCAGAAAGCCAACGACAGTGGTCACTCCCCCAGGAATAATAGGAAATACAACCTGAACAATTTGAATTGCTAAGAAAGAAAGACTACCAAAGGCACCGTGGCTCTTGATTAAATTAGTCAGAAGATTTTGATCATTAAGGATACCTATTTTATAAAGCCAAAATAGGAAGAATGCAGTTCCAACAAGGGTCAGAATGCTTAAAATTTGAATGGTTTTTTGCCAAAATTTATACATATCACTATTTTACCATATTTCTATATTTTTTAAAATGAAGGAAAGGGAAAAAAGTTTTGCAATTCTAACTAGAATCTGCTATAATAATTCTCGTATCAAACCTACGGGGTTGTTACGGATTCGACAGGCATTATGAGGCTTGTTCTGCAACTCATCGGCAGATGTAAAAATGCCAGTTAAATATAACTGCAAAAAATACAAACACTTACGCATTAGCAGCTTAATAACCTGCCTGCGTGACTAACTGCAAATTGCTTGTGTTTGTCAGTTGGTCTTAAATTAACAAGCTACGTTGGGATTGAGTTAGGCTGTTCCAAAAGAGATTTACTAACTCGCTTGGTCTGGATTTGAGTGATGTATCAAGTTCAAGTTAAAGCAAGACATCACCTATGGTTGTAGACGAATAAGTTAGCAGGTGTTTGGACGTGGGTTCGACTCCCACCAGCTCCATATATGGAAGATTACTCAAGAGGCTTAAGAGGCCGTGTTGGAAACGCGGTAGGCGTGTAACAGCGTGCGTGGGTTCGAATCCCATGTCTTCCGTATGTAAACTATAGAAGGACGGTTCAACTCGTCCTTTTTTTGACGCTCACGACTAGGTAACGAGGAGAAATCGATTGTGTCGGGAGACCTTCTATCCGAATAGGTAAAAAATAGAATGTTCCTTTTTTACAGAAAAATCTTGTTTTTCTCCTAGATTATGATATGATAGTTAACAATATACCCAAAGGAGGTCACTTTGAAAGTGCTAAATGTAAGTGAATTAGCCAAGGCAGAATTGCATTGCCATTTAGATGGTTCCCTGTCCTTAGCAGCCATCCGACAGTTGGCTCAGATGGCCGAGATTGCTATTCCCAAAGAGGATGCAGCCCTGCGTCAGTTAGTCAGTGTTCAGGGAAAGGTTGACAGCCTAATGACCTATCTAAAGCTGTTTGACTTTATCCGTCCGCTCTTACAGACCAGAGAAGCGTTAGAAATGGCTGCTTATGATGTTGTTCAACAAGCTGCTCATGATGGAGCCATTTATATTGAAATTCGCTTCGCTCCAGAGCTGTCAACTGATAAAGGATTGACAATATTAGGCAGTGTAGAAGCAGTTTTGTCAGGACTAGAGCGGGCTCAGAAGGACTTTGGTGTGCTTGCAAAGCTATTGGTCTGTGGCTTGAAACAAACCGACCCTGCACAAACCAAGGCTATTTTCTCAGCCATTGCTGATTTGGCCCCCAAAGGCTTGGTAGGATTTGATTTTGCAGGAAACGAAGTAGATTATCCAACCGAATCTCTCCAAGAACTAATCCAATTCACCCAATCGCTTGGCTATCCTATGACCTTCCATGCTGGCGAATGTGGCTGCGTGGCCAATGTGGTCCAAGCACTTGAACTTGGTATTAAGAGGATTGGGCACGGAACGGCTCTTTCCCAGCAGCCAGAAGCCATCAACAGGGTCGTTCAGAGTGGAGTAACCATTGAAATGTGCCTTACCTCCAATCTACAAACAGGGGCTGCACAGACATTGGAAGAGTTTCCGTATTATCAGCTGCTAGAGGCTGGTGCAAAAATGACCATTAACACGGATAACCGTACCGTTTCGCAGACGGATTTGATAAAGGAATACCAACTTTTTGTTGAGCATTTCCAAACCAGTAAGGCAGATTTTTATCGTTTTAATTGCAATGCGATACAGGCCAGCTTCGCCAGTCCGAAGGAAAAAGAAGCCCTGCTGGAACAATTACGCGTTTCCTATGGCTGATGGACTCAGCTGTGAAGTGAATTTTCTAGCTAATAAACAGTTGCTGAATCAGCCTTCACACTCTACTTCCCAGACCAGCAGTCAGTTTGTTCTAGGGAAATACGATGTAGCCCTCTTAAAAAGAAAGCTCTGTACCAATTCATTGCGACTGGTAGAGAGCTTTTTCTTATTGCAAATTCAATTTTTGGGTCATGATATAGTGAGTTCCAAAATAATACGCAAAGGCTAGAATGATATTGATCAAGGCCAAGATAGGACTTGGGTATAATGGTAGCCCGGCATTATAAAGGTTTTCTAGGTTGGTGGTAGATATGATAGTTACAAATACACCAATAACAATTGAAATTCCGATATAGGTCAAAATGGCAAACAGTAGACGGTGGTCTTTAAACAGCTGCCCCACTGAGATAGAGAAGTAGATTAAGAGAATACCTGCTACACTTTCGATTACAGAGTTGATGATGTGTGTGATGATGACACCCCAATCAGCATGCTCTAACAAAACACGGATTTCCGGAATCACAGGTTCAGGGCTGACCATCAGTACCACAGAGGCGATGACACCGACTGATAGGAGAGCAGTAATGCCAGCTAAGAATGACCAAATAGTGGAAGCCAACAACTTGCTCAGAATAATATGATGACTGCTGACAGGCAGGGTCATTGTTAAATATCCCTGGCGTCCGTAAATGTTATTCCTAAACCGATTGATCACCAATAAGAAGGTGGACAAAAATAGCGTAGCAATCAGAATCCCAAATGTCAGAGTAGAAGTACCGAATAGGACAAATTCAGCATTGGCTGGGTCAACACCTGACTGAGCACGAATGGTCAGTGCTTGTAGCCAGAAGCCTAGAACAGCAGATAGGATAATGACGCCGATGTAAAGACCCAGATACCATTTCCCAACGGATTTAAATTCATATTTCATTAGTTTCTTAAACATAGTAATCTCCTTTTAGTTTAAGCTTTGAAATCTTGGCGGAAGAGTTCATCGATGGATTCTCCGCTTTCAATTCGCAAGTCATCGACATTATCGTGGCGGATAACACTTCCATAATGGAGGAAGATAACCTCATCCAAGATTTGTTCAACATCAGAAATCAAGTGTGTTGAAATGATGACAGAAGCGGTTGGGGAATAGTTGTTGACAATGGTTTTCAGAATATAGTCGCGAGCGGCAGGGTCGACACCACCGATTGGCTCGTCAAGTACGTACAGTTGTGCCTGACGGCTCATGACCAAAATCAGCTGTACCTTTTCCTTATTTCCCTTTGAAAGGTGTTTCATGCGGCTATTCAAATCAATATTTAAATCTTGTAAGAGGTGGAAGGCACGCTCTTTGTCAAAGTCTGAATAAAAATCGCTGAAGAAGTTAACCGCCTCAATCACCTTCATGTGTTCATCGAGGTAGGTTGTATCAGGCAGGTAAGAAACAAAGGATTTGGTCTCAGGAGAAGGTGTTCTGCCATTGATGAGAACTTGTCCATAGTCTGGCTGGAGGAGTCCATTAATGAGCTTAATCATAGTGGTTTTACCTGAACCGTTTGGTCCCAGGAGACCGATGATTTTTCCAGCTGTCAATTTCAAGTTCACATTGTTAAGTGCGACAGCACCGCCGTACGATTTTGATACCTGTTGCAATTCGACCAAGGTGTATGCGTTATTCATAAGTTACTCCTCTCAAGTAGTTATCCAGTTGCTGGCTTAGCTCGTCCTGTGTGAAACCAAGGTCTAACATGTTGGTCACGAAGTTTTCAAGTTCCTTCTGAGCCAGATGTAGACGGGTTTGCGAGATTAATTCCTGATTATCTGTTACAAAACGTCCTGTTGTGCGGACGGAGTATACAAATCCTTCAGTTTCTAAGTCGGACAAGGCGCGCTGCACAGTGTTGGGATTGACACCTGCAATCTCGGCTAGGTCTCGGACAGTGGGCAACTTGTCCCCTGACTTTAATTGGTTGGTGACGATTTGCAATTTGATGGTATTACTAATTTGGATATATATTGGGACATTGCTATCAAATTTCCATGCCATATTATTTTCCTTTCCGGAGCGATGGTTCCTGTATCTTTGTCTTAAATACATAGTACAATAATTTATTAAAAGATGCAAGCAAAATGTTAGAAAAGTTGAAAAAATATTTTTCATCTATTTTTTGTTATAATAGAAAAAAATGGAAGAGGAGAGTGCCATGCTAGTACAATTAGATACAAAGACCGTCTATACCTTTATGGATAGCATGGTGACGATTGATCAGTATGTCAGTCGAGGAAAAGAGCTGGGGTACCAGGCCTTAGGAATCATGGATCTGAACAATCTCTATGCAGCCTATGGTTTTATGGAGGCCTGTCAGAAAGCAGGCATTCAACCGATTATTGGCTGTGAATTGGATTGGACACTAGAAGGGCAGGAGCTAACAACCCAGCTGATTGCTTTGACGACAAAAGGTTACCGTAATCTCATCAAGATTTCGACGAGTAGAATGATGGGGCAGGATGATTTTGAAGCCATTCGGCAGTATTTGGTTGATGTGGCGGTTATTGTTCCCTACAATCCCAGCATTGAGCAGCTTGATTTGGGGGCAGATTATTATATCGGTGTAACTCCTTCTACAAACCAGAGTGATTTTAAGCGACCAATTTTTCCGATACACACAGTGAGGTATTTTGAAGAGGGGCAATTAGAGAGTCTGCAAGTCTTGCATGCTATTCGTGACAATGTACCGCTCAATCAGGTTCAGGATATAGAACGGCAGCAACTCTTGCTGTCACCGGATAGTTTGACATCCCTGTTTAGCCATCGGTTTCCCGAAGCCGTCAAGAACCTTGAAGAAATGGTTGCAGGTATTTCCTATCAGCTGGATAAGAGTTTGAAGCTGCCGCGTTTCAATCGTGAGCGGCCTGCAACAGAGGAACTGCGTGAGAAGGCTCAGACTGGTTTAGTAGATAAGGGATTGACAGGTGTAGAGTATCAGGAGCGGTTGGACAGGGAATTGGCTGTCATCCATAAAATGGGCTTTGATGATTATTTTCTCATTGTCTGGGACTTGTTGCGGTTTGGTCGCAGTCAGGGTTACTATATGGGAATGGGCCGCGGTTCTGCGGTGGGGAGCTTGGTGGCCTATGTTTTAAATATTACCGGTATCGACCCTGTCAAGCACAGCTTGCTCTTTGAGCGTTTTCTTAATGAAGAGCGGTATTCTATGCCGGATATTGATATTGATATTCCAGACATTCATCGTTCAGATTTTATCCGCTATGTTCGCGATCGCTACGGTTCTACGCACGCTGCTCAGATTGTGACCTATTCGACCTTTGGTGCCAAGCAGGCTATCCGTGATGTCTTTAAGCGCTTCGGTACGCCTGAGTACGAATTGACCAATATTACGAAAAAAATCTCTTTCAGGGATAGTTTGACCTCGGCCTATCAGCGGAATGCCGCCTTCCGTCAGATTATCAATAGTAAGATTGAATACCAGAAGGCTTTTGCGATTGCGCAACAAATCGAGGGTCAGCCTCGGCAGACTTCTATCCATGCGGCAGGGGTGGTTATGAGTGATATGGACTTGACGGATACGATTCCTCTGAAAATAGGGGAAGATATGCTGGTGACCCAGTACGATGCGCATGCTGTTGAGGCGAATGGGCTGTTGAAAATGGATTTTCTCGGCCTTCGCAATCTGACCTTTGTCCAAAAAATGGCTCAGGCTACTGAGGATAAGTATGGGAAAAAAATCATCATTTCTGCTATTGATTTAGAGGATAAGAGGACCTTGGAATTATTTGCGGCGGGGCACACCAAGGGGATTTTCCAGTTTGAACAGCCTGGTGCCATCAATTTGTTAAAAAGAGTTCAGCCAACTCGATTTGAGGATGTTGTGGCAACAACCAGTCTCAATCGTCCTGGTGCCAGTGATTATTCTGATAATTTTGTAAAACGTAAGCATGGTCAGGAAGCCATCGATTTATTGGATGAATCGATTGAAGCCATCCTGCGGCCTACCTATGGTATTATGCTTTATCAGGAACAGGTGATGCAGATTGCTCAGGTTTATGCTGGCTTTACCTTGGGAAAAGCGGACTTGCTACGCCGAGCCATGTCCAAAAAAAATGCCAAAGAAATGCAGGCCATGGAAGCGGAGTTTCTAACAGGGGCCTTGGCAAGGGGGCATGAAGAGGAGAAAGCTAGGGAAATTTTTGCTATGATGGCGAAGTTTGCTGGTTATGGTTTTAACCGCAGTCATGCCTACGCTTATTCAGCTTTGGCCTTCCAAATGGCCTACTTTAAGGTACATTACCCAGACATCTTTTTTGATGTCATGCTGAACTATTCTAGTAGTGGCTATATTAGTGATGCCCTGCAATTTGATTTTCAGGTGGCTAAGCTGACTATCAATAATATTCCTTATCATGATAAGTTTGATAAAGATAAGATTTATATGGGTTTGAAAACCATCAAGGGCCTGCCCAAGGAGTTGGCTCTCTGGATGATTGAGCATCGACCATACAAGTCTGTAGAGGATTTTATTCTTCAGCTGCCTGCACATTTTAAGAAAAGGGACATGTTGGTACCCTTGATTCAACTTGGACTGTTTGATGAATTTGAGCCGAATCGCAGGAAAATTATTGAAAATTTGGACAACCTGTTTGTCTTTGCGGAGGTTTTTGGTACCTTTTTCGCAGAGGAGACCTATAGTTGGATAGAGGCAGAAGATTACAGCGACAGTGAGAAATTTGCCTTAGAGCAGGATATCATTGGCGTGGGAATCAGCCCCCACCCCTTGATAAGAATTAGTCGCGAGTCTCAGCGTTCCTTTACCAGTCTCGGCGACTTGGTGGCTGGCAGCCACGTGACCATTTTGGTGCAAATCCAATCCCTGCGTGTGATTCGGACCAAGAAAACTGGGGAGCAGATGGCCTTTCTCCAGGTTACAGATACCAAACGAAAACTGGATGTGACGCTATTTCCAGAAACCTATAGCCGCTATCGGCATCTTCTGGAGGAAGGAACGATTGTCTATCTGCTGGGTAGGGTTCAAGAGCGTGACGGGCAGTTACAGTTGGTTTTAGAAAGCTTAGAGCCAGCTAGTGAGGAGAAGTGTTGGATTTTATTGGAAAACCGTCAACATGATTATGCTGTTGCCCGTATTTTAGAGAAGTACAAGGGGCCAATTCCAGTGATTTTGCATTATCAAGACAGTAATAAAACCATACAGGTGCCTAGTTTGTCGGTCATGAAATCAGCTCAGTTGGAGGAAGAATTGTCAGAATTTGTTATGAAAACGGTTTTTCGATGAAAAATAGCA
Source organism: uncultured Streptococcus sp. (assembly GCA_945864085.1). Classification (GTDB taxonomy): domain Bacteria; phylum Bacillota; class Bacilli; order Lactobacillales; family Streptococcaceae; genus Streptococcus. The sequence goes on along the minus strand of CAMBAD010000040.1, from coordinate 2,018 downwards.
AAAAGTCAAGCAACTTCCTTGCAAGTGTGTTATAATAAGGCAGTTAAATTGAAAATTTAAAGGAGCAAATGAAATGAAGCGTATTGGTGTTTTGACCAGTGGTGGTGATGCCCCTGGTATGAATGCTGCCATTCGTGCGGTTGTTCGCCAAGCAATTTCAGAAGGAATGGAAGTCTATGGTATCAACAACGGCTATGCTGGTATGGTAGCAGGCGATATTCAGCCCCTAACTATCCGTTCTGTAGGAGATATTGTCTCACGTGGTGGTACTTTCCTTGGTTCAGCTCGTTACCCAGAGTTTGCGAAATTGGAAGGTCAGCTGAAGGGGATTGAACAGTTGAAAAAACATGGCATTGAGGGTGTCGTTGTTATCGGTGGCGATGGCTCTTACCACGGAGCGATGCGTTTGACTGAGCATGGTTTCCCTGCTATTGGTGTCCCTGGTACCATCGACAATGATATTGTTGGTACAGATTTCACCATCGGTTTTGATACAGCTGTTACAACTGCCATGGATGCCATTGATAAAATCCGTGACACTTCATCAAGCCACCGTCGGACATTTGTCGTTGAGGTAATGGGGCGTCACGCAGGTGATATTGCGCTTTGGTCAGGAATTGCTGCTGGTGCAGATGTTATCGTCATTCCAGAAGAATCTTTTGACATCAAAGATATTGTTGCTCGGGTGAAAAAAGGCTATGACACTGGTAAGAAGCATAGTATCATTGTTCTAGCAGAAGGCGTTATGCCTGTAGCGAAATTTGCTGAAGAACTGAAGGCTGCTGGTGATGTGAGTGACCTGCGTGTAACAGAACTTGGCCACATTCAGCGTGGTGGTTCTCCAACAGCGCGTGACCGTGTCCTTGCTTCACGTATGGGTGCCCATGCAGTTAAGCTGCTCAAAGAAGGACGTGGCGGACTTGCTGTAGGTATTCGCAATGAAAACATGGTTGAGAATCCAATTCTCGGTTCTGCTGAAGAAGGTGCCTTGTTTAGTCTGTCTGCAGACGGTAAGATTATCGTAAACAATCCGCACAAGGCAGATCTTGGCTTGGCAGAATTGAACCGCGATATTTCATTCTAAGCATTTATTATTGATAAACTAGGGTCATAAGACCAGTTAATTTAAAGGAGTTTTATAATCATGAACAAACGTGTCAAAATCGTTGCAACCCTTGGTCCAGCGGTAGAAATCCGTGGCGGTAAAAAATTCGGTGATGATGGTTACTGGGGAGAAAAGTTGGACGTTGAAGCATCTGCTCAGAAAATTGCCCAACTGATTACTGAGGGAGCAAACGTATTCCGTTTCAACTTCTCACACGGTGACCACCAAGAACAAGGTGAGCGCATGGCAACCGTGCGTCGTGCAGAAGAAATTGCTGGTAAAAAAGTTGGTTTCCTGCTAGACACAAAAGGACCTGAGATTCGTACGGAATTGTTTGAAGGTGATGCAAAAGAGTATGCCTACACAACTGGCGAAATTATCCGCGTTGCAACCAAGCAAGGCATTAAGTCAACAAAAGAAGTGATTGCTTTGAACGTTGCAGGTGCCCTTGATGTCTTTGACGATGTTGAAGTTGGTAAACAAATCCTTGTTGACGATGGCAAGCTTGGCCTTAGAGTTATCGAAAAAGATACGGACAAACGCGAGTTTGTGGTTGTTGTTGAGAACGATGGCGTTATCGCAAAACAAAAAGGTGTCAACATTCCTTACACTAAAATTCCTTTCCCAGCGCTTGCTGACCGTGATAATGCAGACATCCGCTTCGGTTTGGAGCAAGGTCTCAACTTCATCGCGATTTCATTCGTACGTTCTGCCAAAGACGTTGAAGAAGTGCGTAACATCTTGAAAGAAACTGGTAACGAACACGTTCAACTCTTCTCAAAAATTGAAAACCAACAAGGTATCGATAATATTGATGAAATTATTGAAGCTTCAGACGGTATCATGATTGCACGTGGAGACATGGGTATCGAAGTACCATTTGAAATGGTTCCAGTTTACCAAAAAATGATCA
>CAMBAD010000039.1 GCA_945864085.1 uncultured Streptococcus sp. | reverse complement strand
TGGTGAAGCTAACGTGATTTGCATACTTTTAAATCGATTTACGTCAACCACTAATTATCCCTTTCTTTCTTTGTGAGAGGTTGGAAAATCCACACCTCAAATTCTTGATTAACACAGCACATCTGATGTCCTCTGGTTTCAGGGAGAGGCCCCTCGCTTTTCTTTTTAAGCTCAGGCCATTAGATCCTTTCTCCCAGCCACCATCTGAAAACCTCGTCGACTTCAAATCAGATTACTCTTTGCCCTCAGCTTCTTCAGCTGCAAAGGCTGCGGCAGCGTCAGCTGCTGCTTTTGCACGTGCTTTTTCAAGATCATCTACGTGGATGATGTCATCATCTTCACCTTCATCAAGGTCACGCAATTCTACTTCATTATTATCTTCATCAAGGACACGCATATCCAAACCAAGTGATTGCAATTCTTTGACAAGAACGCGGAATGATTCTGGAACACCTGGTTTTGGAATTGGTTTACCTTTGGTGATGGCTTCATAGGCTTTAAGACGGCCTGTCACATCATCTGACTTGTAGGTCAAGATTTCTTGAAGGACGTTTGAAGCACCGTAGGCTTCAAGGGCCCAAACCTCCATCTCACCGAAACGCTGACCACCAAACTGAGCCTTACCTCCGAGTGGCTGTTGGGTAACGAGTGAGTATGGTCCGACTGAACGGGCGTGAAGCTTGTCGTCAACCATGTGGTGAAGCTTGATCATGTACATGACACCAACAGATACACGGTTGTCAAACGGCTCACCTGTACGACCGTCGTAAAGAATGGTCTTGGCATCTGAGTCCATACCTGCTTCTTTAACAGTTGACCAAAGGTCTTCTGAACTTGCACCATCGAAAACTGGCGTCGCAATATGAATACCCAAGTTACGAGCCGCCATACCCAAGTGAAGCTCCATAACCTGACCGATGTTCATACGAGACGGTACCCCCAGTGGGTTGAGCATGATGTCAACAGGAGTTCCGTCAGGTAGGTATGGCATGTCTTCCACAGGAACGATACGGGAAACGACACCCTTGTTTCCGTGACGACCGGCCATCTTATCACCGACCTTGATCTTGCGTTTTTGAGCGATATAAACACGAACAAGCATGTTAACGCCAGACTGCAATTCATCACCGTTGGCACGGGTAAAGATCTTCACATCACGAACAACACCATCGGCACCGTGTGGTACACGAAGAGAGGTATCACGCACTTCACGTGACTTGTCACCAAAGATGGCGTGCAAGAGGCGCTCTTCTGCAGACAGGTCTTTTTCACCCTTCGGTGTCACCTTACCAACCAGGATATCGCCTTCTTTTACTTCGGCACCGATGCGGATAATCCCCATTTCATCCAACTGGCGAAGGGCATCCTCCCCAACGTTTGGAATTTCGCGGGTGATTTCTTCAGGGCCCAACTTAGTATCGCGGGTTTCTGATTCGTATTCTTCCAAGTGAACAGAGGTGTAGACATCATCTTTCACCAGACGTTCACTCATGATAACCGCGTCCTCGAAGTTGTAACCTTCCCAAGTCATGTAGGCAACGATAGGGTTTTGACCAAGGGCCATTTCCCCTTTTTCCATGGAAGGTCCATCAGCGATAAAGTCGCCTTTTTCAACCAGATCCCCAACTTTTACGAGGGTCCGTTGGTTGTATGCAGTTCCTGAGTTGGAACGACGGAATTTAGAAATCTTGTAAATATCCAAGGAACCATCTTCACGGCGAACTTCAACCTTGTCTGCATCCGCATAGGTTACTTTTCCATCATGTTGGGCAATAATCGCTGCACCTGAGTCGTGGGCAGCCTGGTATTCCATACCAGTACCAACTAGCGGAGCCTTTGGATCAATCAATGGAACAGCCTGACGCTGCATGTTAGCTCCCATGAGGGCACGGTTGGAGTCATCGTTTTCCAAAAATGGAATACATGCTGTCGCAACCGCAACTACCTGCTTAGGTGAAACATCCATGAAATCCGCTGATTCCGCTGGGAATTCTTGGTTGTTACCCTGATGACGACCCATGACAATCTTATCAACGAAACGGTTGTTGTCATCAAGTGGTGATGTCGATTGAGCTACAATGTAAGCATCTTCTTCATCGGCTGTCAACCAAACGATTTCATTCGTAACTGTACCAGTTGCACGGTCAATCTTGCGGTAAGGTGTTTGGATGAAGCCATATTTGTTGAGATGTCCGTAAGAAGACAAGTTGTTGATCAAACCGATGTTTGGTCCTTCAGGCGTTTCAATTGGACACATACGGCCATAGTGGGTGTAGTGTACGTCACGCACCTCGTAACCAGCACGGTCACGAGTCAAACCACCAGGCCCCAAGGCTGACAAACGGCGCTTGTGAGATAACTCAGAAAGCGGGTTGTGTTGGTCCATGAACTGGGACAACTGGGATGAACCAAAGAATTCTTTGATAGCCGCTGTGACTGGACGGATATTGATGATTTGCTGCGGCGTCAAGACCTCGTTGTCTTGAACAGACATACGCTCGCGCAGGTTCCGCTCCATACGGGTCAAACCGATACGGACTTGGTTGGCCAAAAGTTCACCAACCGCACGGATACGACGGTTCCCCAAGTGGTCAATATCATCTACACGACCAAGACCTTCAGCTAGGTTAAGGAAATAACTCATCTCCGCCAAAATATCTGCCGGTGTGACTGTACGCACATTTTCAGCTGGGTTGGCATTACCAATCACGGTCACAACTCGGTCTGGATCTTTCGGTGCCACAATCTTGAATTTTTGCAACAAGACTGGCTCCACCAAAACAGCCGCATCATTTGGAATGTATTCTACTAAGTTGAGCTGATCAAATTGCTCGTCGATTTTTTCCAACACATCTCGGTTCAAGAGTGTTCCTGCTTCCAAGACGATTTCACCGGTTTCACCATTGATGACATGCTCTGCCAAGGTTTGGTTGAGAAGGCGAGTCCGCAAGCTGAGTTTTTTGTTAATCTTATAGCGACCAACAGGTGCCAAATCGTAACGACGTGGGTCAAAGAAACGAGCTGTCAGAAGGCTGCGAGAGCTTTCTGCAGTCTTTGGTTCACCTGGACGCAGGCGCTCATAGATTTCTTTGAGGGCTTCGTCTGTACGAGAATCTGCTGGATTCTTGTGGATGTCTTTTTCGACGGTGTTGCGAACCAATTCGCTGTCACCAAAAATATCAAAAATTTCATCATCCCCTGAGAAACCAAGGGCACGCACCAAGGTCGTAAATGGAATCTTACGCGTACGGTCGATACGGGTATAGGCGATATCTTTTGAGTCTGTTTCCAACTCCAACCAAGCACCACGGTTTGGGATAACGGTTGAACCGTAACCAACCTTACCATTCTTATCTATCTTGTCATTGAAGTAGACACCTGGTGAACGCACCAACTGAGAAACGATGATACGTTCTGCACCGTTGATGATAAAGGTACCCATTTCCGTCATAATTGGAAATTCACCGAAGAAGACTTCTTGGGTTTTAATTTCACCTGTTTCCTTGTTAATCAAACGGAAAGTCACAAAGATTGGTGCCGAATAGTTGGCATCGTGCGCACGCGCCTCTTCCAAGGTATATTTTGGTTCCTTCAATTCGTAACCAACAAATTCCAACTCCATGGTTTCTGTAAAGTTAGAAACCGGAAGCACATCTTCAAAGACTTCCTTCAAACCATGGTCAAGAAAATCCTTGAAAGAATCCGTTTGGATTTCAATCAAATTTGGTAAATCAAGAACTTCCTTGATTCTTGAAAAACTACGACGGGTACGGTGCTTACCGTACTGAACTTCATGTCCTGCCAAAAGTTTTCTCCTTTGTATTAAGATACTAAGCCGTAAGCAACTCAAAGAAAAATAGGAAACGCGACGACGGAGGCAAGCCTCCGAGGAAGTGTTTATCTTTTTTCACAGAGTTGTAGGCGAGTTCAATTATAAAGATACGAGACCGTGAAAACCAAAGTGAAAATAGGAGAGTGACACCGTGTCAACAGACACAAGGAGATCTATCTTTTTCACACAGGTTTTAGGTCGAGTTCAATTAAAAGATACGAGGACGTAAAATTTGAGAGAAAAATAGGAAATCGAGGAAATGTCAACAGACACTAGGAGATTTATCTTTTTTCCGACGAATTTAGTCCGAGTTCAATTAAAAGATACGAGACCGTGAAAACCAAAGTGAAAATAGGAGAGTGACGCCGTGTCAACAGACACAAGGAACTCTATCTTTTTCACACAGGTTTTAGGTCGAGTTCAATTACCAGCCAACCAGCTGACCAACACACTTCATCCTTTTTCTGAATATTTAGGAATTTTAAGAATAGATGACATTTCTTAATCTTTCGTCAAATAGACACAAAAAGAGCAGCTAAATCTTCCTTTAAAAAGTGTGATTTAACTGCTGCAAGCCTTGTTTGGACAATATTTCAAACAAGACACACGACAAATTAGTTATACCATTATAACACACAGACCGTCAGAAATCAAGGAGAATCCTCGTTATCTTGATTATCTGTTGACGCTTGTGTATCTGTCCCCTGGCCCCTACTTGAACCTGGGGTCGTTGAATTCGAACTGTTGGTAGAAGAGCTTGAACCCGAACCTTGAGTGGACGAACTTGAATTTTGTTCAGTCGTTCCAACGATACTATTCCAAGCTTGGGCACGGTCGCTATCTGTGCCACCGACCATGAAATTGTAACTGGTGACAGGGGCACCAGTTTTGGCCCAGTAGCTGGTCGTCATGGCACCACCAACTGCTACTTGACGACCATTGACCTGAACAGTCCCTGGACGCTGACCTGTTGAGGCAACCACGCTTAAGGCAATCACACTGCTGTCCAACTCAAAACGACCAGCAAACAGATCTGCATTGACAGTGTAGAGAGCATCGACCATGTGCGCTACATACTGTGAATTATTGTGATAGCCTGTCCAGACATACATTTCTGAGTTGTCATCGTTTCCTGCCCAAGTTCCCAAAGTCACTCGTGGTGTTGACAGCATTAGCCAAACATCATTTACCTCATTACTTGTACCAGTTTTTCCGACAAAATCCGACGCCGCGGCCTGTGGATTCAAGCCACTAAGACGATTTTTAAAGGTTGTTGTATAACCAGAGTTCACCACCTGTCTCAAAAGCTGGTTCATAATGCTGGCTGTTGCCTTCGAATAAACTTGAACTGGAGCCGCCTGATGCTGGTAGATGACCGTTCCATCTGGGGCAGTAATAGTTTCAACAATGTAATGCTTGTTGTAGACACCGCCATTGGCCAAAGTCTGATAAGCGTTCGTATTGGTCAATACCGAAATCTCAACACCTCCGCCAAGCGGCACACTCTCAATGTCATACATAGGAATGTGGTAGTTCATCTTGTCCATATAGGCTTTGGCATCAACCCCTGCATTTTGAATCATCTTATAAGTCCAAAAAGCAGGAATATTGACTGACCTGTCAATAGCTGTCTGCAAATTCATCATGCCAGAACCACGGCTTGTTCCGTACATAATCGGCTGCCCGCTAGAGAAATTTGTCGGATAGTCCGACAAAATACTTGCTGAACCAAGCAGGCCCTGATCAAGCGCAATACCATAAGCCAATAAGGGCTTGATGGTTGAGGCAGGTGAACGCAGGGTATCAAAGGCATGGTTATTTTGGTTGGTTGCATAATCCCGCCCACCAACGAAACCTAGAATAGCACCTGTGGTATTGTCAATCAAAACACTACCGGTTTCCACATAATCGTTGCCATTATCTAAGACCGCACCATGGTTAGCCACGACAGACTGCATGGTTTCATAGATGGTCCTATCAACAGTACTCTTAATGGTATAGCCGCCTTGACTGAGTTCTTGCTTGGCCAATTCTTCATAAGCTGTGCGCGTTTCATCATTTTTCAGATCATTTTCAGCTACCTGATCACGCTGTACAAGGTAGTCAAACATGATCTGCTGCGCTTCTTCCATCACCTCATAATAGAGATAGTCCTTTGTATCTGCTACAAGCGGTGCTGGGGCAATAAAATCTTGTTTAATGTCGTAATTTTTATAGGTCTCGTATTCCTCCTTGGTCAGGAACGAAGCACGATACATATTGAACAGGACATCCTGGTAACGTTCAATACCGTAGACCATGTCCTCATCTGGCTTGCGAGTACCGTCTGAGGCATAGGGAGAATATACAATCGGGCTCTGAGGCAGACCTGCTATAAAGGCAGCCTGAGGAACCGTGAGGTCTTTAGCAGATTTCCCAAAAATCCCCTTAGCAGCTTCCTCTACGCCCGCGATATTCAGCCCCTGATTATTGCGACCAAAAGGTGACACATTGAGGTAGATAGTGAGAATCTCCTCCTTGCTCATGTTCCGCTCTAAGGCCAAGGCAGAAACAATCTCACTTGCCTTCCGTGTAAAGGTAGGGGCATCACCAACCAGCTGCTGTTTAATGAGCTGCTGGGTCAAGGTCGAACCACCACTGGATGAGCCCAGACCAACCGAACCTAAGGCTGCCCGCAGAACAGCCTTTGGCACGACACCATTGTGGGTCTCAAAGGTCTCATCTTCTGTGGCAATAACCGCCTGTTTCACGTATTCAGATACTTCACCAGCAGAAATCGGTGTCCGAAGCAAGTCAGAATTGACCTCTGAAACCAGACTCCCATCCGAATAGACAACCGTAGAAATTCTGGTTACCTCTGAAACCTTTTGCAATAATTCCTCAGTCTGTGGAACCTCAACCTTATCAAACAAGCTGACCACAAAACCCAGTCCAACGCCTACTCCAAATAAGGTAAACAACAGGAAAAGAACCGCTGCAGAATTAAACAAGAGCTTTAAGGTGCGCAAAAAAACACCAGCAACATCTCCAAGCGATTGAGAATTTAGTTTCACTTTCAGTTGTTTCTTATCAATTTTTGTCGCCATAGTAACTCCTTATCCTCCTATTATACCAAAAAGTCTTTATTTTCCGCAATTTCGTGGTATAATAGGTAAGAATTTTTTAATGATTAGATGTGATGTTATCTTGTTAGAACAGGATAAGCTCGCACCTTATTTTAGAGGAGATAACCCATGAACATTTTTGAAGAACTAAAAGCACGTGGCTTGGTCTTTCAAACGACTGATGAAGAAGCCTTGGTCAAAGCCTTAACAGAAGGGCAAGTATCCTATTATACTGGTTATGACCCTACAGCAGATAGCTTGCACTTGGGCCACTTGGTTGCGATTTTAACCAGCCGCCGCTTGCAGTTGGCTGGCCACAAGCCTTACGCACTCGTTGGCGGTGCGACTGGTCTGATTGGCGACCCTTCCTTCAAGGATGCGGAGCGGAGCTTGCAGACCAAAGACACCGTGGACGGTTGGGTTGATAAAATCCAAAGTCAACTTTCTCGCTTCTTGGATTTTGAAAATGGTGACAACAAGGCTGAAATGGTCAACAACTACGACTGGTTCTCAGACATCAGCTTTATCGACTTCCTCCGTGATGTTGGTAAATACTACACGGTCAACTACATGATGAGCAAGGACTCTGTGAAAAAACGGATTGAAACAGGGATTTCCTACACCGAGTTTGCCTACCAAATCATGCAGGGCTATGACTTCTACGAGCTCAATGACAAGCACAATGTGACCCTACAAATCGGTGGTTCTGACCAGTGGGGCAACATGACAGCAGGTACTGAATTGCTTCGCCGCAAGGCTGACAAGTCTGGCCACGTCATGACTGTTCCTCTCATTACCGACTCAACAGGTAAGAAGTTTGGTAAGTCGGAAGGCAACGCTGTTTGGCTGGATGCCGACAAGACTTCTCCGTATGAAATGTACCAATTCTGGCTCAATGTCATGGACGACGATGCCGTTCGTTTCTTGAAAATCTTTACCTTCTTGTCACTGGATGAGATTGCTGAGATTGAAGAACAATTTGACGCCGCCCGTCATGAACGCCTGGCTCAGAAGATTTTGGCTAAGGAAGTCGTGACATTGGTCCACGGTGAAGAAGCCTATAACCAAGCCCTTAACATCACCGAGCAATTGTTCGCAGGCAACATCAAAAACCTATCCGCAAAAGAGCTCAAGCAGGGCCTCAGCAACGTTCCAAACTACGCTGTACAGGCTGAAGACAACCTTAACATCGTTGAACTCTTGGTTACCTCTGGTATTGTCACCTCAAAACGCCAAGCTCGTGAAGATGTCGCAAATGGTGCTATCTATGTCAACGGTGATCGTGTGCAGGACTTGGACTACACTCTTTCTGACAGCGACAAGATTGACGGCGAGTTGACCGTTATCCGTCGTGGGAAGAAGAAGTATTTTGTATTGACCTATTAAAATCTCTAAAGGAAATCCAAAGTGATTTCCTTTTCTGCTAACCTAGGAGAAATGACATGACCTGTATTTTTTGCCACCAACTCAATGAAAATGACATTCTCTACCAGACGGAACATTTCAAGGTTGTCTGGGATATTGACCCTGTCCAAACAGGGCATCTGCTGATTATCAGCAAGGAACACTATGACACGCTCAGTCAAGTTCCTCCTGCTGTTCGTTATGAATTATCGGACTTAGAAGTCTTCTTAACCGAAAAACTCTGTCAAACATTGGCGATTGACGGTGTGACCATAGCCTGCAACGACCGCTTGTTTGATGCAGGAACCCACTTCCATGTTCACCTAATCCCACGTTTTCAATCAGATGGTTTCTGGGATAAGATCACACTCCCCCAAGCCAAACTGGAACTCGCCCACTTTCTTCAAGCATTATAAAAAGCAGCCCGACGGCTGCTTTTACGCTTATACCAACTCTTCTACTTCATAGACCGTATCTTCCAACACCTCTTGGTAGGCCTCCAAATCGTAGGCCACTGAAGTTTCCACCTCAGCCAACAGTTCTTCCAGCTGGATGTTCACCTCTTCCACTCCAGCCAACTCCAAGAGATGGTTGGTCACATGTTTGACGCAGTTTTGACAAGACAGGTTTTTCAACTTCAAGATTTGTTTCATCGTAGTTCTCCTTTTTTATGATGTCCGCAGGTACATTGACCTGCCAAGCACTGACAGACCACATGCTCAGGTGCTGATTCTTGCAACTGACAAATTTTTATCGCCAAATTTTCTAAAGTCTTTTTGGAAAAAATCCCTGTGTCTAGCAGGTTTTCGACCAACTGCCCCTGTTTCGTGGAACAGATGGTAGCCAGTAAGAGCTCCACCTGCCCCTGCAAATGTTCCTCTTCACTGATCAGCGGATAATAGTGGTACTTGCTGGTTTCCTTAGCCATTCTCAGATAATTTTTCTTCCGCAACCGCCCCAGCAGCGTCTTAACGGTTGTCGCCTGCCAATCAACCCCCTCCTGCAAGGCCTGAATAATTTCCTGAGAAGTCGCCCCAGGGTGCGCCCAAAGAACCCGCATAACCTGCCACTCCGCAGCTGAAATCGTCTGCTCCACACTCTCACCTCCAACCAATCAGATTTCTAAATTTAATTTACACTTGTAGTCAAAAAATGTCAAGAAGAAAGACCGAACGCTCTGTCCAGTCTTATTCTCTTAGTGAGCCAACATTTCCTGACCAATTTCCAAACCAGTCAAACCAACTGGATAGTAGGTTGGCCAATTTTCCAACTCTTTCAATAATTTTTCTTGGCTCTCTCCACCAAAATAGATATGGAAGTGACCAGTTTTAACTGGTGCAATATTGTGGTCACTAAATTGAACATACTTGTAATCCCCAGCATCCGCATCTGTTGCTTCAAACAAGAAACGCACGCCACGGTTACCTTTTTTATAGGTCAAAATCTCGTACCCAACGTACTTATAAGTATATTTGTAAGACTTGTCACCTACTACAAACTCCATCGTATCATCTGTGATGTTGATTTGATCCACATCTGTCTTGTAGCCTGTATCGTAGTAAGTTTTGTATTCTTCTGCTGTCATGCCACCTTTGAGTTTAGCCTTGTAGTCCCAAACCTGATCAAGCGTACCGTCCAGCAAGTAAGGATAAACGGATTGCCACTCACCTGCGTAATCTGACAAAGTACGGTCTTTGACAGCAGAATCTTCAAAGTAACCATTGTAAACAGTCTGAGCTGTTTCTGCACCCTCTTCTGGCAAAATTTCTGAACCTGCCTGAGAAGTCGTTTTCTCCAAAGCAGTCAAATTATCTTCCATAACAGAAATGTAATCCTCACCGCTATCCAGGGCTTCCTGCGTCAAGCTTTCCAAAGGATTAAGCACATCCAACTGAACACCTGTTTCCTTGGCGAGAGTTTCTGCCACGGATTTAGACGCATTTTCTTCAAAGTAAATATACTTGATACCGTACTTGTTGATGTACTCTGTCAATTCTGCCAGACGAGTCGGGGTGGGATCCTCATCCGCTGCAACACCTGTAATAGAAACATGCTTCAAACCGTAGTCCAAAGCCAAGTAGGCAAAAGCGGTGTGCTGGGTTACAAAGTATTTTTGCTTGGCAGCAGACAAGGTTTCTGTGTATTGAGCATGCAGAGCTTCTAACTTCTCTATATAGGCTGCTGCATTTTTCTCAAAAACAGCTTTCTTGTCTGGATAGCTAGCCACTAAGCTATCGCGAATATTCTCTACAAGAGTTATCGCGCGCTCTGGCGACAACCAAACATGAGGGTCGTAGGCATGATTGTGTTCCTCCCCTTCAGCATGGTCATGCCCTTCTTCTTCGCTACCTGGTAGCAAAAGCATACCTTCTGTAGCATTGATAACAGTAACCTTATCTGTATCGATCGAATCCTCAATATCATGGACCCAGGTTTCCATATTCTCATTTTCGTAGACAAAGGCATCTGCCTCTTGAATGGTCGCAATATCTTTGGCAGAAGGCTCATATCCGTGCACTTCTGTCCCAGCCTTAATCAATAAATCAACATTGGCCTCATCACCTGCCACTTGCTTGGTAAACTCATAAACAGGATAAAAGGTCGTCACAATGTTCAACTTCCCATCCTCAGAAGCTCCGCTATTTCCACAAGCCCCCAGCAGCAAAGCTGACAGAAACAAGACTACAGCACTAAGTTTTTTCATATTAACTCCTTATTTTTTAATTTTTTGAATCACATTCACCAGCAAAAAGATGCCGATAAAAATCAAGGTGATACTGGCACTGGCAGGCGTTTCCGCATAGTAGGAGGTAAACAATCCAGCTACCATCCCAAGGAAGCCAACCGCCATTCCAATAAAGATAACCGCCTTAAAGCTCTTTCCTAAACGCAAGGCAATAGAAGCCGGCAAAACCATTATCGTTGAAACCAACAATGCTCCCGCAGCAGGAATCATCAGTGCGATGGCAACACCTGTCACAATATTGAAAGCAATAGACATCGCCCTCACAGGCAAGCCATCGACAAAAGCCGTATCTTCATCAAAGGTAAGAATATACATGGGCCGCAGGAAAAGCAGAGTCAGTACAATCACAATCAAGGCAATGGCAAACAAGGCAATCACCTGTTCCTGACTAATGGTCACAATCGAACCAAAAAGGTACTGTTCCAAACTAAGTCCCGACTTTCCTCCCGACTTATTCATCACAATCAGTGAAATCGCCAAACCAGTCGACATCAGGATAGCCGTTCCAATCTCCATAAAATTCTTGTAGATGGTCCGCAAATATTCTAAAAACACGGCCGCCACGATAACAATCAAAACGGTGGAAACGGTTGGAGAAATTCCCAATACCAGACCAAAGGCTACACCAGCAAGAGACACATGACTGAGTGTATCAGACATCAAACTCTGCCGCCTTAAAATCAGAAAGACACCTAAAATCGGTGAAAAAAGACTCATGGCAATCGTAGCCAGAAAGGCTCGCTGCATAAAATCATAATACAAGATGGACCAATCAAACATGATTCACCTCCTCATCTGATTCATGCACATTGAAACAACGCCACGGTGACTGCTGATCCCGCACCAGATGAATGTTACGGTCCGCATACTTGTTCAATTCATCAGGATCATGAGTAATCATTAAAACAGACTTCTCATGTTTCTTAGCAGAATGGTGCATAAGACTATAAAAAGCGTCCTTGGTTCCGCTATCCATTCCCGTCGTCGGTTCATCCAAGATAAAAATATCTGGATCAGAAGCAAACATGCGAGCAATGACCGCCCGTTGCTTTTGCCCCCCACTCAAAGAACCCAGCTTCTTATCACGATGTTCCCACATACCAACCGACTCCAGGCTGATACGAATATGTTCCTCATCATGTCCTGTCAAACGACGGAACCAGCCCTTACGTGGGTAACGACCAGAAGCAACAAACTCATAAACTGTACTAGGAAAACCAGCATTAAAACTTGCAATCTGCTGAGGCAAATAAGCCATCCGCAACTTCTTCCCTTTTACACTCTTCTCTGCAATCGTCACCTGCCCAAACTTTGGCTTTAAAATCCCCAAGGTCGCCTTAATCAAGGTTGACTTCGCTGCCCCATTCTCTCCTGTCAAGGTCACAAATTCCCCACTATCCAGGTGATAATGGATATGCTCCAAAACAGGCTCCTTGTCATAATAGAAGGACAAGTCTTCCACTGTAATATATCTCATTTATTTTCTAATCTTCTCCACTAACTCACTTAAGAATCGCCCAATCACTTCACGCTCGTCAACACTATAATTTTCCAACAAAGCTTCATAGGTTTTCAGGGTGTGTGCATGATGATGAGCATGCTCAGCTGCAATCGGCTTGGCCTCCTCTGTCAAACTAAAGCGTATAACACGGGCATCTTTCCTATCCCGAACAGCTACCAGTAATCCCTGTGCAAGCAGAGACTTGGTTGCCTTCGTAATTGCTGCTTGACTAACATTTAGCTCTTTCGCTATTTCTGTATTGGTGTATGAGTTGTTCTCAATCAGCATTAGAATATGCTCCTGAGTATTGGTCAACTTAACCTGACTCTGACAGGTCCCAACCAAAATCTCCAACTGATTTTCTGAACTTAGCACAATCTCATGCAGACAGTTATCAATAAGTACAGGCAAATTATTCATCACTAAATCCTCAACTTGTTAATTAACTTGTTAAGTATACCACATAAAAAACAAAAAAACAAGGAAAATTTACTGAAAAAGAGTATATCTACCTATCTATCCATAGCAACTCATAAGCCTTCTTAATAAAAAAGAAACACCAATTTCTCAGTGTTCCTTCATTTCAAACTATTCTTACTATCTGTTAACAGCAGATTCCGCCTCTGTTGTAACATCCCTATACTCGAGATTAGTCAAGCTTGCATAGACATCATCGATACTATCACGATAAAAATGATCCGACTGAGCAGATAGCTTAACCATTTTATCTTTATCTAGTTCACTCGGTGCTTCTAGTGTAACAATACCATCCTTGTCAATAATCAATTTAGAGAAATTATAAACATAGAAATCTGTTGAAGTTTTGACAAAAGAATCTTCTTTTGCATTAACATACTCATAAACAATAGCTAAATCCCCATAATAACTATTCTTCCACCCTTTAGTCTCTTGATAGTCATGACGATAAAAAATATGATGACGCTTCAAACTATACTGACTGGTAAGGTTTTTCTCTGCAAAATCTTTTTCAGCCTGCTCTTGAGCAATGGCAAGCAAGCCAGCTAGATTTTTAATTTCGCTAACAGTATCAGGAATTTTATCCAAACCAGAAACCTCAAGACTAATTTCCTTATCATCTGTCAGTACATAGCCTGTATTCATGGCTAATTCTGCTTTCTCTACCGAAAAAGCAATCTTATCTCCATTCGAAATTGGTATACTATTGCTTGCGGAAGGTTTCAATATATCATCACCATTCTCCCCAATAGGATAGAGAATAGTACTGTCAATACTGATTTCTGGATAATCTGCCTGACCACTAATGCCAGTATAAGTAACTGCCAGCTTTTTTACCAGATCCTGAGAACTAATTTCTGTTGTTTCTGTAAGACCCGATACATCGTAGGTATAGGTTTCAGATTTTATCTTACTAGCCACAGCCGACTCCTTATCCACATCAACTGTCACTTTCACCTTATCTCCATTGCTCAATGCCTCAGATCCATCTACTGAAACAGACACCCCATCATCGACAGCATCTTGTTCCTCATCTGTTGCATCCTTCCCATAAAGTTTGACAATCAGCTCCTCCCTATCAAGAGATACGGTTGCAGTTCCATAACCATCGTACCCCTTAAAAGAAACAGATAGATATTCTTTCGTTCCCATCTGACAAGCCGTTAACACCAAAACTGCCAAAGCTACAAAGCCTAATCTTAATAATTTCTTTTTCATCTTTCTCCTACAAACCAGGACTTCTCCAGTTCATTTGAATCAGCGAATAGTTGCATGGACACCGTAACGCTCCATGTTAACTAATTTTTCATTAGCTCGCGCATTCTGGATAGCTGCCCTTGCCGCGGCATCTTCCAAATGAGCCTGCCCTTTACGAAGTCGCTCTGCCTGATCACGCAGTTGTGAAATTTGAGCATTACTCCGCGCCAATTGTTCCGCCATTTTTTTCTGTTGATTCATCACAGATTGCTGATGCTGTTCTGTCCGCCAAAGGTTGGCAGCTTCTTGGAAATTCGTTGCACGGAAATCCTGCAACAAGACCAACATGCCCGCAAAATCTGTCAAATTTGCAAAATTATCAGGAATCAGAGATAAGAAATAAAGAAGTGTCTGGTTGCTTTCCAATGCTAACTTATCTGCAAGGAGCGATTGATATTCTTGAGAATGTTCCGCTTCAACAGTTGCTTCTTGAGTGACCTTCTCAAGTTGTTTCTTACTAAGTACATTTACAGTATAATTGAGACCGAAAGCCGAATGTTTTTTATTAGTCGGTCTAGCCATAAGCCACATAAAGAGACGGACTGTAGCCTGCCCAAATAGATACATCACCCCCATCAGGAAAAGAGCGTTGAAAAAATTATTGCCGAGTTCAACCACTCCCATCAGGGCAAAAATGATACCACCAATATTTCCATTCCGATTATACTTAGCTGTTGTAGCCTGTTTAACACGTGTACTAATAGTCTGTTCAACAATAGAAGACATTTTATTCTTAATAGTAAAGAATTTATCAATCTGCACATACAAATACTGCAAAATATCAATGAGTTCCTCGCGACCAAATTGGTTTATATTTTGTTGTTCTGCCATTCTTTCCTATCCTCTTCTCCGTTTTTTGGTATAGCCTAGTCCAAGACTGGCAAGGGCGGTGTAGCCTAGCAATACCAAAAGGCTTTCTTGTGAGCCCGTTTGTGGCAACTGTTTATACTTTTCTACTCTACTATAAGTGACAGGCTGTAGTTTAGTGCCAGCACCCTGATTGCCGTCAACATATCCTATGATGTTACCTGCATCATCTGTGATAGCGATTGGTTGACCACCTGCATCAAGGATAGCTCTACGCTGTGCTTCAATCTGTGCTTCCTCCCAAGCACCCTTCACAGCCTCATATTGAGCTTTAGCATCACGTTGGTTCTTCAAGAATTGGTCCAACTTATCGATTTCAGCATCGAGGGTTGCTTTGGCAGCACTGTGAGCCTCGATAGCTTTTGCAAGTTCTGCTTGTGCATCTGCTAAGATTTGGTCAGCGTTTTGGAGCTTATCAAGTTTAGCTTCTTGTTCAGCAAGTTGTGCATTTAATGCAGTGATTTCATCTGCAATTTTAGCTTCTTCAGCTTTCAATGTATCTACTTTTGCTTGAGCGTCTGCAAGAGCTTGTTCATCTGTCGCTTTAGTTGCTTTCAGTTGAACCAAGGTTGTCTCTTCTGCATTCAATTTAGCTTTCGCATCTTCAAGGGCTTTTGTCTTAGTTGCAATATCTGCATTAAGATTGTCAACCGCTTGTTGAGCGTTAGCCAGACGAGTTTCAGCAGCTTGACGTGCAGCTGTTGCTGCAGTTAAGGTAGCTTGTGCTGCAGGGGTTTGATTTGGAGTAGCTTCCAACGTTGCAATCGTTTTACGTGTTGCATTAAGTGCAGTTTGTGCTTGATTGTTTGCTGTGGTTGCTTGAGCAAGAGCTTGTTTCGCACTTGCATCGGTTGCAATCGCTTGTGTTTGAACAGCTTTTGCATCTTCAAGAGCTTTCGTCTTAGTTGCCACGTCAGCGTTGAGGTTATCAACAGCTTGTTGCGCATTAGCCAAACGAGTTTCAGCAGCTTGACGAGTAGCAGTTGCTACGGCCAATTTAGTTTGCGCTGCAGGTGTTTGGTCAGCAGTAGCTTTCAAGGTATTCAACTGGTTAGTTGTAGCTTTCAGTGTATTTTGGGCAGCAGTGTTTGCAGTCGTTGCACTAGCAAGTGTAGATTGAGCTTGCGTATTAGCAGCTGTTGCTTGCGTTTGCGTGGTCTTCGCAGTTGCCAATTGTGCTTTCAGAGCAGTTGTATCGTATGGTGATGCGATAACTGTTTTTGTTGTACTATAGAATGTTACGAAATGCAAGCGTGCTGTACCAGACGCTGTTACACTATTATCTACACCAACTGCAACAGATAGTGTTCCTGGCATTGTTGATCCAATCATATTAATCATATGACCAAAATCACTGTTTTCATCGGCAACCATGAATCCACGAACTACAACGTTATATAGTCGAGCATACATATCTGTCATGGTAGTAGTATTTTTAGCACCAGTACCCATATTTTCAGATGACCAATTCATTGTTGGATTTCCGTCAGAATTTAACGCCGTGTGGCTGTGACCAGATGACCAAGGTTGGTTTTCTGATGCGTATGCATTAGCAATGTTTTGAATAGCTGCAATAGCTTCTTCAGTAACAACATATTCGTGTTTACCCCAAACTTGATCTTGAAGACTGTTTGCTAAGTACACATAATATTGCGTTAATGCTGTTGCTTGACTTGCTGTTAAGTTTTGCGGGTCAACAGTGGTTGTATCAATAGGCGTTGTTGCTTTAGATTGACTATTATACCAGTTTAATAATGCAGTTGCTAATACATCTTTATTGGTTTGTGAATCATTGTCAATATAATTCTTATACGCATCAATAACATCTTGTGACAATGTTGGAACTGTCATGTTATCAATTGTTGCGATTTTAGCCGTAATATCGGCTACTTTAGCATCCGCAGCCGTTTTAGCGTCTGCTTTGGTTTTTGCATCCGCTTTTGCTGTTGCAAGGGCTGCAGCTGTTTGGTCAGCAGTAGCTTGTTGTTGCGTTTGCGTTTGTGTTAGGCTTGCGATGTCGCTGGCCTTTTTAGCATCGGCCGCTTGAGCTTTTGTAAGGTCGTTTTGTGCCTTGGTTTCATTAGCTTGTGCTTTTGTAAGGTCGCTTTGTGCATCATCACGTTCTGCGATGATTGCAGCAGCGCCAGTACCGTCTAGTACCTTCTGGGCCTTATCAACCGCCGTATTGGCATTTACTAAGTCAGCAGCTGCTTTTGTAGCGTCTGCTTGTGCTTGTGCAAGGTCGCTTGCAGTTTGGTTAGCAGTATCTGCTTGAGTAGCTTCGGTCGCTTTAGCAGTTGCCAAGTCGCTAGCCTTTTTGGCATCAGCAGCTTGTGCAGCCGTAAGGTCAGTTGCGGCTTTAGTGGCGTCTGCTTGTGCTTGTGTAAGGTCAGCCTGTGCATCATCACGTTCTGCAATGATTGCAGCTGCTCCTGTACCGTCAAGATTTGCTTGTGCATTATCTACAGCTGTTTGAGCATTGTCTACAACAGTTTGTTGAGCGTCAATAGCAGCTTGGTCGCTGTTTACTGTAGCTTGTGTGGCATCTGCTTTTGCTTGTGCGTCAGCAGTGTTTTGAGCAGCTTGACTAGCCTTGCTTTCAGCTTCTGAAATCGCTGTTTGCGTATCAGCCACCACAGCAGTTTGGTCAGTGACAGCCTGGTCAGCCGCAGTCTTAATAGCTGTTGCCTGGTCAACCACCGCTTCAGTCGGCGTTTCTGTCACAATAGCAGTACCATTGGTCACGATAACACCTTTTACTGTCTCAATACCTACACTAGCTGTCAGAGACACCTCAGGGCTCTCTACAGGGCTTGTAGGGGTATTTACAGCTTCTTCAGCATGCACACCATTTGCAATTACAAATGAGCTAAGAGTCGCTACTCCAATAGCTGTGCTCTTTATCAGTTTCTTGCCCATCAATTGAATCTCCTTTTTTAGCAATTAGGAAAGGCTTGGCTGTAAAGTCAAGCCTTGTTATATGTAGTATAACAAGCGATTTGTCAAGTATTTTGTGCAATATTTTCATTTATTTTGTCAAAAAAATACCTAAAATTTTTACATATTTTTACAAGTCAATCAGATAAGAGGAACAACCCCTTGACAAAATTTTCACCGCTTAGAGAAATCCTCAAACAGCCCCATGAAAGCTTGTCATCAGCCCAAAGGAAAAACTGAAAGCATTATTTTCCATCAATCACAAGAAACAAATATATCCTTGCCCAAATTAATCAACACCTGAAATACAGGAAATAACTGTATCAATTTTCAGAAGCCCACCTTCCCATTATCAACATAATAAAGTAGAAGTATTATAGCAAATCTAACGTAACCGCCCTATAACAAGGTATATTAAAAAACGTTCCAAAGTCTGCTTGACTC
>CAMBAD010000038.1 GCA_945864085.1 uncultured Streptococcus sp. | reverse complement strand
CTCCAAAGGTTCCCCAAACCTTTGGAGCTAGTCTGATTTTGATTTTCATTGAGTACAAGATATAAAAATACTCTTGAACCGAGTGATGTTATTAAAAATTGGCTTAGAAGAAAAGATACGATTGAATTTTTGGGCTTATGGGGAAGTATGTATAATGAGAATTTTAATTCGGTCGAATTCGACCGAATTAAATCCGAAGCGGGATATAACTCATTTACACTATCTCCTAAGAGATGGACAGAAACAACAGGAGCGATAGGAATTATAGCAAAAGGTGGGAGATATGGTGGAGCGTATGCCCATAGTGATATAGCTTTTGAATTTGCATCTTGGCTTTCAGCAGAGTTCAAAATGTATGTAATCAAGGATTACAAAAGACTGAAAAGTGATGAAAACTCAAAATTATCTCTTCCTTGGAATTTACACAGAGAGATTTCAAAAATCAATTATCGAATTCATACGGACGCGATTAAGACTGATCTTCTTTCCGAACTTACGAGCGAACAATTATCATCCTTTCAAAAGAAGTATCGGATTTGGTAGGAGCAGAAAATAGCAATAAAGTAAGTAAGATACTTAAAAACCTACCATTGACCAATGAAATGAAAGAGAAAATCAATAAGCTTCGTGAACACAGGGAGCTTGAAATTATACAATTCGAGGACTATATAGGCACTAAAAAGTAAAATTTAGTCGGTGGAACGCCGTGTGAGGCGAAAGTTTCATGTACGGTGTGGAGTGGGGGAAAAATCCGAGGTGGCAACACCAGAGATTTACCTATCGCTATTCGGATTGATTCCAAAGTTTGAGAAGTTGATTGCTACAATCCGAAGCCGAGAGATTTCGGCGAGCATTATATTACAGGCACAATCTCAATTAAAGGCAATTTACAAGGATCATGCAGATACCATTGTTGGTAACTGTGATAGTACCTTGTTTTTAGGAGGAAAAGAGAAAACAACACTAAAAGAGCTTTCGGAAACACTTGGAAAAGAAACCATTGACCTTTATAACACCTCGGAAACAAGGAGCAATCAAAAGAGTTTTGGACTGAATTACCAAAAGACCGGGAAAGAGCTGATGAGCCAAGACGAGATTACGGTTATGGATGGCGGCAAATGTATCTTTCAGCTTCGTGGTGTCAGACCTTTTTTGTCGGATAAATTCGACATTACAAAGCATAAAAATTATAAGCTCTTAGAGGACTACGATAAGAGGAATTTCTTTGATATTCAGAAGTATCTTGCCACAAGAGAAAAAGCAAAATTAAGAAAGAATATAGTGGTTACAAGAATGAATAATCCACTTGATTAAATGATAATATATGGGAAAAGTGATAAAATAGGATGGATAATAAATTTATAAATCAGAATCCATTCAGAAAAGAGGAATGAAGCGGATGAATATTGAAGAGATAACAAGTTATATGTATGATCAATTAAATGAGGATGTTTCTTTAGAGGCAGTTGCCAGGCACTTTCATTATTCCTCTTCCTATTTTTCTCGTCAATTTAAAAAAATAACAGGTGTAACCTATCGCAAGTATTTAGAGTCCATGCGTATACAAGTAAGTATGCGAAAATTTTTGATGGAAGAGGGTAATGTAACGGATGTTTCAGGACAGGTAGGATATGAATACAGTAGTAATTTTTCAAAAATTTTTCGTAAACATACAGGTGGCAAAGCCAAGGGATATAAAAAAACTGCGTATGTAGCTTATCGGCTTTTAAGGGATTTTATGGATAGAAAAGGGAGTTTGTGGTATCGGCATCTGAAAGATGTAGATACACAAAATAGACTCGAAGTTTCTCTATTGTATCCGGAAGGCTATAAGCCTGAATTAGTTTTTGTCGGTCTTTTTTCGGAGCCACTCCCTAATCAGGTGCCTATTGTGGGATTGGCTACAACCAATACAGAGTCAATTTTATTGGATAAAATTCCAAAGGGAACCTATTACTTGTTGGCTTGCGATACATCAACAAGCGCTAGTTTTTTTTCAACATTTATTATGCTGGATAATTATCGTGGCATTCATGATAGTCCTTTAATTTTTGAGTGTCAATCCACTTATACTGTCTATCTGTTTATGGAAGAACCTCAGCCATATCATCCGTTGATTACGGTTAACCTTCCAAAATTAGTTATGGACAGTCTTCTAAAAAGGTCAAAATAGGATAGTTTTTTTTGAAAAATATTTGATATACTATAACCCAAGCAGACAAGTAGGCTGATTATGGCGATATTTCGTATAGAGAGTACAGTATTAGTTATAATGGACTTAGACTTAAAATAGCCCGTTGGGAATCGAGTTAGTTTGGTAGAGGTGTAGTAATGAAATTTGATAAGAAAATTGCTGAGGCTATAAAATTAGAGTTGGGAAAACAGCTATCATCAGAAGTGTTTGAAGAACACTTAGTTACAAAGAAAATGTTTGGTGGATTAGCTTTTATGGTGCATGGTAAGATGCTAGCGACTGCCAGCGGTAGAGATGGCGTTATGGTCATGGTGCGTATTGGAAAGGAGAGGCAAGATGCCCTTTTACCTGCATCGGGTGCAAGTGTTACTGTTATGAAAGGTATCCCTCAAAAAGGCTATGTGGATCTTGATGAGGAAGGGGTTAAGGCATTGTCCTTCTGGATTAAAGAGCCTATAGCTTTTAATGATGAGTTAATGACCTGAAAAAGAAACTACAAGATACCGTTAATAAATAGAAAATTTCAAAGTTCAAGAGAGAGGTGTTATCAATGTATAAAGTTAATGTATTTTTGGGATTTAAAGATCAAGCAGAAGAAGCTTTTCAACTCTATAGTCAAGTGTTTAATACTCCGATAGAGAAAATCATTAGGGTCAAAGATTTGCCTAATGGTACTGATTTTTCAAGTGAGGAAGGACAAAAAGTTGCATGGATGTGTCTTCAACTGGGAAGCATTCAGCTTTGGGGAGAAGATAGAGGTTATTTTGCACAATACGGCACAGAACCGGCAAATCCGAATCAGATTCCCCGCCAGTTTATTTCTGTCTATTTAGCTGATAAGACCGAGGCGGATAAAGTCATGGCAAAACTTGCTCAGGGAGGAAAAGTAATTCTTCCTTTCGCCTCTAATTTCTTCAGCCCGTACTATGGGCGTGTTGTTGATGCCTACGGTATAGGATGGGAATTAATGGTACCCGGACAGCCATAACAACTATAATAGGAATACAAATAGAGTTGTTGGAGTATAGTATAAATTCCAGTTTGTCGAAATATAACAATTAAATAAAACCACTAAGAGGAAGTAAAAGCAAATAGCGGATACTTCCTTTTTTGATGCTTAAAATTAAGGAGGAAGAGATGAAAATAAGGAACAGATCCCCCACTATATCGATTGAAATAGTTAGTATAGGCAAGTAGCAAGGCGATAGAGAGCAATCCTATCGTCTATTTTTTTACTAAAAATTATGAAAGGATAAGAAAATGGACAAAGAAAAAATGATTAACATCAATGCCAGTCTTTTGGAAGAGCCTGTGTTTAGCTCGTTTGAAAAAGATGGTGAAGAGGTAAAGGTGGCAAATTTCACTTTGGCGAAGAAGTACGGAGGTGGTAAGGAATACACCAAATGCTCGGTGTATGGCGAAAAAAGTGAGATGGCAAGGGAGTTTAAGAAAGGCGACTTAATCCATGTGTTTGGCTATTTCCAAGGAAAGAGCCAAGGAAGATAAGGTCTTTAAGAACTTCATCGTAAAATCCCTGAACAAAATTGAAAACAAGAACAAGAATGTAGATGACGGTTATAGTGGTACAAATGAAAATCGCCCTTGAATTTTTTAACAGTCTTGAGAGGTTACGCAAATGTATCCATTAATTTCGCAGAAAATACTATCATTAATACTCTTCGAAAATCAAAATCAGACGTTGTTGACTTGATTTGATGAACTTCAGTTCTATCTGCATCTGCGTCGCCTAGTCTGATTTTGATTTTCATTGAGTATAACTTGACACGAGAGGGCTCTGCTGGTTTTCATTAGGTATCGAAAAAATATTTCTCTTTTTTGTTGACAATTTTCTGATAATTCAGTATATTAGATACATCGTAAAATTTAAGAAAGATTTAAGGTGTTTTCATGAAAACAAGAAAATTTGCAGTAGCACTTGCTACATTTGCCTCTGCGGCCCTGCTTGCTGCATGTGGTAATGTTTCAACAACCACTACATCTGCAGCTGGTTCATCAGTTGGTGATACATTCAAAATTGGTTACAACTTAGAATTGTCTGGCGCAGTGTCATCTTACGGTCAAACAGAAGAAAAAGGTGCGAACCTTGCCGTTAAGGAAATCAATGCTGCAGGCGGTGTTGATGGCAAACAAATTGAAGTTATCACAAAGGATAATAAATCTGAAACAGCTGAGGCAGCTACTGTAGCGACAAGCTTGGCAAGTGAAGGAGTAAACATTGTGATTGGCCCTGCAACTTCAGGTGCTTCAGCAGCTTCTATCCCAGCCCTTACTTCAGCAGGCATACCGATGATTACACCTTCAGGAACGCAAACTAACCTGGTTGTTAATGACAAGGGTGAGGTTCAGCCTTACTTCTTCCGTGCAACCTTTACGGATGGCTACCAAGGTGACATCATGGCTAAGTATGCTACTGAGAACCTCTCTGCTAAGAAAGTTGTTCTTTACTACGACAACTCATCTGACTACGGTAAAGGTATCGCAGAAGCCTTCAAGAAAGCTTACACAGGTGAAATTGTTTCAGAAATCACCTTTGCTTCAGGCGATAAAGACTTCCAAGCAGCTCTTACAAAGTTGAAAGACCAAGAATTTGATGCGATTATCATGCCTGGTTACTACAACGAAACGGGTACAATCGTAAAACAAGCGCGTGGTCTGGGTATTGACAAGCCAATCCTTGGTTCAGACGGTTTTGATTCACCACAATTTACTGAATTGGCAACAGCAGCTGCAGCTTCAAATGTTTACTACCTTTCAGCATTTGTAACATCAGCTAGTGACAGAGCGCAAGCCTTCTACGATGCTTATGTGAAAGAGTACAACGAAGAGCCATCTATGTTCTCAGCGCTTGCTTATGACTCAGTCTACATGGCTGCTGAAGCAGCTAAAGGTGCAGCAAACTCTACAGAAATCAAAGACAACCTTGTAGCTTTGAAAAACTTTGAAGGTGTTACTGGTACAATGTCAGTAGATGCAGAGCACAATGTGGTTAAATCTGTTTACGTAGTTGGTTTGGAAAATGGCCAACACACAACAACAGACACTGTTTCTGTTGAATAGTATACTAATTAAAAAGAGGGTCTTCCCTCTTTTTAAATTAGGCGACAAAGGAAGTTACATAGATTATTAAAAAAATAATGAAACTTGCTTATTTTCAGAAAATTTTGTATAATGTAACAATGCTATTGAGCTTGAAAAATATTTAGAAAGATTGGTGAACCTATGCTTCAACAACTTGTCAATGGTTTGATTCTTGGTTCTGTTTATGCCCTCTTGGCCCTTGGTTATACCATGGTATACGGAATTATCAAACTCATTAACTTCGCCCATGGTGATTTGTATATGATGGGTGCTTTTATGGGGTATTTCCTATTAAATAATTTAACCTTTATTGCAGATGGTGGGGTACGTTTCTTTGTGGCTCTCATTCTTGCTATGGTAGGAACAGCTGTTCTTGGGGTCGTTATTGAGTTTTTGGCTTATCGTCCTTTGAGAAATTCCACTCGTATTGCGGCCTTGATTACTGCCATCGGTGTGTCATTCTTTTTGCAATATACCATGATTTATTTCTTTTCTGCGGATGTAAAAGCCTATCCTCAGGCTATTGAGGCAGTGACCTTCCATTTGGGACCAATCTCTATCACTAATATTCAGTTGATTATCTTAGGAGTTGCTCTCTTTCTGATGGTTGCCTTGCAAGTCATTGTTAAAAAGACAAAGATGGGTAAGGCTATGCGTGCGGTGTCTGTAGATAGTGACGCGGCTCAGCTCATGGGCATTAACGTAAACCGTACCATCAGTTTTACTTTCGCACTGGGCTCAGCTCTTGCGGGTGCAGCGGGTGTTCTTCTGGGGCTTTACTATAACCAGATTGAACCGTTGATGGGAATGACACCAGGTCTGAAAGCCTTTGTAGCAGCGGTATTGGGAGGTATCGGTATTATCCCAGGTGCAGCTCTTGGTGGCTTCGTTATCGGTATTATCGAAACCTTGACCTATGTGATTGGTTTAGATACCTTCCGTGATGCCATTGTCTATGCTGTGCTGATTATCATCCTCTTGGTACGTCCAAGTGGTATTCTTGGTAAGAATGTGAAAGAGAAGGTGTAACCATGAAGCAAAATCTGAAAGTTAATGCGATTTGGTTGGCTATCTTATTGGCTGGTTTTGGTCTGATTCAGGGGCTTGTGTCAGCAGGCATTCTGAACTTTTACTATATCCAAATTGTTCAACAAATCGGTATTCAAATTATCTTGGCAGTGGGATTGAACTTGATCGTTGGTTTCTCAGGTCAGTTTTCTCTCGGGCATGCTGGTTTTATGGCTATTGGTGCCTATGCGGTTGGTATTATTGGTAAAATGCTACCGTCTTATGGTGGCTTTGCTCTTGCCCTGCTTGTTGGTATGCTCATTGCAGGAACGGTGGCTCTCTTGGTAGGTATTCCTACCCTTCGTCTGAAAGGGGACTACCTTGCTATTGCGACACTTGGTGTGGCGGAAATTATCCGTATCTTAATCATCAATGGTGGTAGTGTAACCAATGGCGCAGCAGGTATCATGTCTATTCCTCTCTTTACCAGCTGGCAGTTAGTGTATGTCTTTGTCATCATCACAACCCTATTGACAGTGAATTTCCTGCGGAGTCCCATGGGGCGTGCAACGATTTCTGTTCGTGAAGATGAGATTGCAGCGGAATCAGTTGGTGTTAATCCGACATTTGTAAAGGTTTCTGCCTTTGTGTTTGGGGCGATGACAGCGGCGATTGCAGGTGGTCTTCATGCAGGATATGTTGGAACAATCGTTCCGAAGGACTTTGCCTTTATGGCTTCTGTCAATGTCTTGATTATCATTGTTCTTGGTGGGTTAGGTTCGATTACAGGGACTTTTGTTGCGGCGATTGTGCTTGGTATTTTGAACGTTTTCCTCAAGAGTTATTCCGACATTTCGATGATTATCTACTCATTGGCGCTCATTCTCTTAATGATTTTCCGTCCAGGCGGCCTTTTGGGAACCAAAGAATTTAGCGTGGCAGCCTTGCTCAAGAAGAAGGAGGTTAAGTAATGGCACTACTTGAAGTAAAAGATTTAACCAAAAACTTCGGTGGCTTGACTGCTGTTGGTGATGTCACCATGGAACTTCATGAGGGAGAATTGGTCGGGCTTATCGGGCCTAATGGTGCTGGTAAAACGACTCTTTTCAACCTTTTGACTGGCGTTTATGAACCGAGCGAGGGCAGTATTACCCTTGCAGGCACGCTTTTGAATGGCAAGGCTCCTTCTAAGATTGCTTCGCTGGGCCTCGGTCGTACTTTTCAAAATATTCGTCTTTTCAAAAATATGACAGTTTTGGAAAATGTATTGATTGGTCTTGGCAATCGTGGCAAGGCAGAAGTCTTTGCTAGTTTTTTCCGCCTGCCAGCATTCTATAAAAATGAAGAAGCCTTGAAGAACAAGGCGATTGCTCTCCTGAAAATTTTTGATTTAGATGGAGATGCGGATACGCTGGCTAAGAACCTTCCTTACGGACAACAACGCCGCCTGGAAATTGTTCGTGCCCTTGCGACTGAGCCGAAAATTCTTTTCTTGGATGAGCCAGCGGCAGGTATGAACCCGCAGGAAACGGCAGAATTGACCCAACTCATCCGTAAGATTAAGGAAGAATTCAACATTACTATCATGCTGATTGAACACGATATGAGTTTGGTTATGGAAGTGACGGAGCGGATTTATGTGTTGGAGTATGGTCGTTTGATTGCCCACGGTACACCAGAAGAAATCCGTAGTAACAAACGTGTTATTGAAGCCTACCTTGGAGGTGAAGCCTAATGTCAATGTTGAAAGTTGAAAATCTATCGGTGCATTATGGCGTCATCGAGGCGGTTAAAAATGTATCGTTTGAAGTAAATGAGGGAGAAGTTGTAACCCTTATCGGTGCCAATGGTGCAGGTAAGACTTCTATCCTTCGTACCATTTCTGGTCTTGTTCGCCCTTCATCAGGAACCATTTCCTTCCTCGGGAATGAGATTCAGAAGGTACCTGCCCGCAAAATCGTAGCAGATGGTTTGTCACAGGTACCAGAAGGTCGCCATGTCTTTGCTGGCTTGACCGTTATGGAAAACTTGGAAATGGGTGCTTTTCTTCGCAATAATCGTGAAGAAAACCAGGCGAATTTGAAGAAGGTTTTCTCTCGTTTTCCACGTTTGGAAGAACGGAAAAACCAAGATGCCGCAACCCTTTCGGGCGGTGAGCAGCAGATGTTGGCTATGGGCCGTGCCCTGATGAGTCAACCAAAACTCTTGCTCCTTGACGAGCCTTCAATGGGCTTGGCCCCAATCTTCATTCAAGAAATTTTTGATATTATCCAAGACATTCAAAAACAAGGCACCACTGTCCTCTTGATTGAACAAAACGCCAACAAAGCCCTCGCCATCGCAGACCGCGGTTACGTCCTCGAAACAGGGAAAATCGTCCTCACAGGCACAGGAAAAGAACTCCTCAGCTCAGAAGAAGTCAAAAAAGCATATCTGGGTGGCTAAAACAACCCTGACGGGTTGTTTTAGGTTGGAAATAGGAACTGCCGGGAGGCAGTTTTCTTTATATCAAGGTCCGGGGGACCTTTTTAGGTTGGAAATAGGAAAAGAAAAAAGTCTTTCGAGGCTTTTTCTTTGTCCCCGAGGCTGACGGGTTGTTTTAGGTTGGAGATGAGAAACGCCGGCAGGCGTTTTTCTTTATAAATGGGTTACCCCACGTTTTAGGTTGGAAATGAGAACCGCTGGGAAGCGGTTTTCTTTATATCAAGATCAGGTTGTTTTAGGTTGGAAATGAGGACAGCTGGCAACAACTTTAGATGTAAGACAAATATCACATCAGGTATTTGTTTTTTTCTATTTATTGGAGTTAGGGATTGTCGGCAGGGATTTTCAGGGACCGCTAGGGTTATTTTCTGGGTGATTATGGAATAAATGTTCGTAAAATGGCAGAGCGTTGTATTTTTATTCAAAAATAGATTGACAAATGTATAAAAATACTATAAACTGTTCGACATAACTATTTTTGGGAGGTGTGCGATGAAGGTATCTATTGTTGGAGTGACAGGTTACAGCGGATTAGAGTTGGTCAGGATATTGGTAAATCATCCATTTGTAGACCTGGTATCGGTTTATGCTTCTAAGGAAATTGGGCAAAAGTTATCGCATATTTATCCACATCTTATGGATATTTGTCCCTTTGAACTTCAGGCATTTGACGCAGAGAAAATAATGTCTGAGTCGGACATGGTATTTTTCGCCACTCCAAGCGGCATTGCCAAAGATTTTTCTGCCCTGTTTGTTGCCAATCAGTTCCCACTTATTGATCTATCTGGTGACCATCGTTTACCAGCTTCTACTTATGAAAAATGGTACCATAAAACACCAGCCGACGAGGAAACGATTGCAGAATTTATATATGGTTTGGCAGAGTTTTCAGACCTGAAAAACAAGAAATTTATTGCCAACCCTGGTTGCTATGCGACTGCGGTCGAACTGGCCCTAATCCCTCTGTTGATGGCTAAGAAGATAGACCCTGACGCCATTATTATTGATGCAAAAAGCGGGCTCAGCGGGGCAGGCAAGGTTCCGACAGTCAGCAGTCATTTTGTTCATGTACATGATAATTATATTACCTATAAGCTTAATCACCACCAGCATATTCCAGAGATTGTACAGACCTTACGCTTGTATGACGACAGAGTTGAGCAGATTCAGTTTTCTACCTCGCTCCTGCCATTGTCGCGCGGTATTGTGGCAACCCTTTATCTGACACTTGCAGAGGAAACCAGTGAGGACCAGCTGTTCGATTTGTATCAAACTGTTTATGCGGATAAACCCTTTGTTCGGGTGCGACGACAACTGCCTGATTTGCACCATGTGGTAGGCTCCAATTATACAGATATTGGCTTTGTTTACAATCCAGTGACCAAGGTGCTGACAGTTGTCGCTGTCTTGGACAATTTAATAAAGGGAGCTGCTGGACAGGCAGTACAAAATATGAATCAGATGTTTGGCTTTGAGGAAACAACAGGGCTTCTAACAGTGCCAGCATTTATCTAAGGAAGGTATTGAAATGAAACGAATGGATGGAAATATTGCAAGTCCTCAGGGGTTTACGGCTGACGGGCTGCATGCAGGGTTTAAAAAAGAAAAGCTGGATCTTGGCTGGATTGTATCTCAAGTGCCAGCTAGTGTTGCAGGTGTCTATACAACGAATCAGGTGATTGCAGCACCTCTCTTGATTACAAAGGAATCCGTGAAAAAAGAGCAAAAGATGCAGGCGATAGTGGTTAATTCAGGTGTTGCTAATTCGTGTACGGGGCAAAGAGGGATAGAAGACGCGCTTTTTATGCAGGAGGCAACTGCTAAGCAACTTGGGATAGAGAGGGATTTGGTGGGTGTCGCTTCAACGGGCGTAATCGGTGAATTTCTGGATCTGGCTAAACTTGAGGCTGGCTTGACCAATCTAAGCATTGAGGGAACTGCTGACAATTTTGCGCAAGCTATTCTGACAACGGATACTGGTACTAAGACAGTGACTGTTCAAGAGGAATTCTGGGGGAAGACAGTGACCATGTCGGGTGTGGCTAAGGGTTCTGGTATGATTCATCCCAATATGGCGACCATGCTGGCCTTTATCACCTGCGATGCGACCATTTCCAGTCCTAGCCTTCAAAAGGCTCTTAGCCAAGAAGTGGAGACCAGTTTTAATCAAATCACCGTGGATGGTGACACATCGACCAATGACATGGTGTTGGTCCTGGCAAATGGCTGTGCTGGAACGGAGGAAATTTGCGAAGATACGGAAGAATTCCATCGTTTTCTGGCCATGTTGAACGATGTTATGACAGAATTGGCTAAGATGATTGCCAAAGATGGCGAAGGGGCAACTAAGCTTATCCAAGTTGATGTGGTTGGGGCTGCAGACCCCCTTTCTGCTCGCATGGTGGCAAAGAGTATTGTGGGTTCGAGCTTGGTTAAGACAGCCATTTTCGGTGAAGATGCCAACTGGGGGCGGATTATTGCCGCTATTGGCTATGCAGGGGCGGAACTGAATCCAGACTGCATTGATATTCAGCTTTGTGGTCTTCCTGTGATGGCGCAATCAAGTCCCTTGGCCTTCGATAAGGCTCAGATGCAGCAGGCTCTCCAAGGGGAAGAAATCCTGATTCAGGTCAATTTGAACAACGGAACAGCAAGCGGACGCGCGTGGGGCTGCGATCTTTCATATAACTATGTAAAAATCAATGCCTTGTATCGGACATAAATGAGGTGGAGTATGAAACATACGATTGTAATAAAAATAGGCGGCATGGCCAGTCAACAATTATCTCAAGGATTTATCAAACAAATCAAGCACTGGCGTAAGGAAGGCAAGCAGCTTGTAATCGTGCATGGCGGGGGCTTTGCTATTGACAAACTAATGAAAGACCAAAAGGTTGCTGTTGAAAAAATTGACGGTTTGCGAGTGACCAGAAAGGAAACGATGGCTTTGGTCGAGCATGGACTGTTTGAAATCGTGGGTCCAAGTATCACGACCAGCTTGAACAATGCAGGCTGTGATAGTGTTCAAATCAAGTCCAATCTGGGGCGGATTTTGGAAGCTGATTATCTTGATCAGGAAAAGTATGGTTATGTGGGTCAGGTAAAGAAAGTTCGTACCCAGTATTTAGAGCATATTCTGGCAGAGGGGCTTATCCCGGTCCTGGCTTCCATGGCCAGTCACCAGGGGCAGCTTTTAAATGTCAATGCTGATTATGTAGCTACAGCTATTGCGATTGCTCTCAAGGCAGAACGATTGATTTTGATGACCGATGTGCCGGGAGTGAAGGAAGAGGGGGCCATTTTGCCCAACCTGAACACTGCTCAAGTGGAGGAGAAAATTCAGTCAGGGATTATTACTGGCGGTATGATTCCTAAGATTCAAGGAGCCAGCCAGACTGTACAGGCTGGCGTTAGGACGGTTCTTATCGGTGATAACCTCAGCAAGGGTACGCTCATTAGTTTGGCTTAGGAGGTCTTATGACAAAACTGTTTCAAAATTATCAGCGAGCCCCGATTGAATTTGTCAAGGCAGATGGGCATTATTTGGTGGATCAGGCTGGACAATCCTATTTGGATTTTTCATCTGGGATTGGTGTGACCAATCTGGGCTTTCATCCCTTGGTTAAACAGGCTGTAGCAGACCAGCTGGATAAGATTTGGCACAGCCCCAATCTTTACCAGAATAGCCTGCAAGAACAGGTAGCCGACTTATTGATTGGGCCTCGGGATTACCTTGCATTTTTTTGCAATAGCGGAGCAGAAAGCAATGAAGCAGCTATAAAATTGGCCCGAAAGGCTACAGGAAAGTCTGATATTATCACATTTACCCAATCGTTTCATGGTCGTACCTTCGGTGCCATGTCTGCCACTGGTCAGTCCAAAATCCAAGACGGTTTCGGTCCCTTACTGCCTGGTTTTTCCTATGCTCGTTTTAATGATATTGAGTCGGTCAAAACCTTGGTAACAGAGCAAACGGCTGCCATTATGTTGGAATTGGTCCAAGGGGAGGGAGGAGTGATTCCTGCCAAACATAGTTTCGTAAAGGAATTAGCCAAGCTTTGTCAGGAGCACCATCTATTGCTGATAGTTGATGAAGTACAAACAGGAATCGGGCGGACAGGTACCTTGTTTGCTTATGAGCAGTATGATATTTGTCCTGATATTATCACCCTAGCTAAGGGCCTGGCAAATGGTTTGCCGGTCGGGGCGATGCTTGGAAAAACTTCACTGGGAGAGGCTTTCACCTATGGTAGCCATGGTACAACCTTTGGGGGCAATAAACTGGCCCTATCCAGCAGCAAAAAAGTATTGGAACTGCTGAATCCAGCCTTTCTAGCTACGGTTCGGCTTAGGGCAGATAGCCTCAAGAAGCAGCTAGAAGATAGGCTGGCTGCTTTGCAAAAGGTTACAGCTATCCGAGGAATGGGGATGATGTTGGGAATCGAGATTCGAGGAGAGGTAGCAGAAGTGGTGACTAAAGCGCGTGAAAGGGGATTGATTGTCCTAACAGCAGGTAACAATGTTATCCGCCTCTTGCCTCCCTTGACCATCAGTGAACAAGAAATCAATCAAGCTGTGAAGATACTGGCAGAGGTGCTGAGTTCGATGGAGGAATAGCCAGAACTTCAGGAGATTGTTATGGTGAGTCTGTTTTCAAAACTTTTCACAAAAGATTGAAATCGTTTTCGTATTTATGATATAATAGGCTCATAGGAAATCAGGAGGTATCTTATGTCAGTAAAAGATTTTATGACCCGCAAGGTTGTTTATATTTCACCCGATACAACCATCGCCCATGCCGCGGATATGATGCGCGAGCAAGGCTTGCATCGCTTGCCAGTCATTGAAAACGACCAGCTAGTTGGCCTAGTGACGGAAGGAACGATTGCTGAGGCTAGTCCGTCCAAAGCTACCAGTCTTTCCATTTATGAGATGAATTACTTGCTCAATAAGACCAAGGTTAAGGATGTCATGATTAAGGATGTCATCACGGTTTCTGGTTATGCCAGTTTAGAAGATGCTGTTTATCTGATGTACAAAAATAAAGTTGGTATTCTTCCTGTTGTGGACAATCACCAACTGTACGGAGTTATTACAGACAGAGATATTTTTGCAGCCTTTCTACATGTTTCAGGTTATGGGGAAGAGGGAGTCCGTATCCGTTTCCTTGTTGAAAATAAGGCAGGGGAATTAGCAAAGATCATCCGTTTGATTTCGGATGAGGGCTACAATATTATCAGCACCGTCCAAATGCCTACTAAAACAGGCAATGTGGTCATTGAAGTCCAGATTGAGGGACGGACCGATATTGCTGATGTGACTGCCCTGTTTGAAAACTCTGGCATTCACATTGACTCTATCCAGCCGACGGAGGCTAAGGTTTATTAGGGAATTAAAGCCTGGGCTCAAGCCCAGGCTTTTAGTTGTATGGCTTCATACTTTTCCAAAAGTGGTTGGTTTAAGAACCTGTATGCACAGTTGGCACTTCCATCTAAGGTTCATTTTTCAGCTACTCATCGTTCCTTTTTTCAAAGTACAGTCAGTATTTTCTCAAAAAACTGCCTTGATGAGCGAAAAACGATCTCTTACCTCAAGCACTTTACTTGTGAATACAGGTTCTAAGTTGATGACGGCAAAACTCCAGCGGGCCTCCTAGAAGGGAACAGGGCTCTATTTGTAGCTATAGTCTTTTAGTTTACTTTTAGTACTAGGCAACGAGCTGCAGGCAGTACTGGAGTACGGCAAAGCGAGTTAACGAAGTAATAAAAGAAAAACTAAAAGACTATATCTGCCACGAATTGCCCTTTCATCGGAATTAAGGGTGTTGGTGTATCGTTTATTGGATAGTAGCTGTCGGCCCTTTGGTCTAATGTGGTATTTTGCATAAAATAAAAGTATTTTGATAGTTTCAGGTGAATATGATGCTGACCATCAGAAAACGAAAAGACAAAGAACCCTCGCTAATCAAGAACTAGCGAGGGTTTTCTACTATATTCTGGCTGTTGGACAGATGGCGTTTTATTTGTTTTTCAACAAATCGCGGATTTCAGCAAGCAATTCTTCCTGGCTTGGTCCTGCTGGAGCTTCCTCAGCAACTTCTTCTTTTTTAGCCAAGCCTTGTGCCTTTTCAGCAGCTTTCACGATGAAGAAGAGCACAGTACCGATGACCAAGAAATTGATAATAGCGCTTAGGAAGTTTCCATAAGTCACACCGTTCCAAGATAGGTCAGCAATCTTCTCAGCACCTGCAGCTTTCAAGGCAGGGGTCAAGAAGAGAGGGGTAATCACATCTTCTACAAGAGACTTAACGATTGCTCCAAATGCACTCGCGATAATAACACCGACAGCCAAATCAATCACGTTTCCACGGAACAAAAATGCTTTCAAATCTTTCAACATATCCTAAATATGTCCTTTCATAAATAATTACTTTATTCATTATAAGGTTTTCTGTTTATTTTACAAGTAATATGGTTTGAAAATTTTACTTTTTGTAAAATTTGTTATACAATATAGAATGTTAAACTGTGCTTATTCTCTGGTTTTATGGGGAGGTGACCGATGCTGACAAAAGATAAAATCAATGATATCAAGCAATCTGTCAATATTGTTGATATTATTGGTGAGTCGGTTGCACTGACAAAAGCAGGAAGAAACTATGTGGGGCTCTGTCCTTTTCATGGGGAGAAGACCCCTTCCTTTAATGTTGTAGAAGATAAGCAATTCTATCATTGTTTTGGATGTGGGAAATCTGGTGATGTCTTTAAGTTTATTGAAGAAATCCGAGGCGTTTCGTTCACCGATGCAGTGTTGATTTTGTCTGAAAGAGCAGGGTTTCAGCTAGAAGTTCTTCCGTCCTATCGTCAGGAGGACAAGGTTTCCAGTCCTCACCAGGTCCTCTATGATATTCATCGGGATGCTGCTAAATTTTACCATGCCCTTCTGATGACGACCAAGATGGGAGAAGCAGCCCGCAGGTATCTCCATCAGCGTGGCTTGACAGACGAGACAATCAAAACATTTCAGATTGGATTGGCTCCTAGTGAGCAAAATATCCTGTATCAAAAATTATCCTCTCAGTATGATGAACAAGTTCTCCTGCAGTCTGGGCTTTTCAATCCTGCTGACAACAATATCGTGTATGACGCCTTCCAGGGGCGTATCATGTTTCCATTGGCTGATGAATATGGTCGCGTTATTGCTTTTTCAGGTCGGATTTGGACGGAAAAGGATCGGGAAAATAGGCAATTAGCCAAGTATAAAAATTCGCGTAGCACAGCTATTTTTAATAAAAGCTACGAACTCTATCATTTGGACAAGGCGAAGGCTGTTATCAAGAAACAGCGTGAAGTCTATGTGATGGAAGGTTTTCTGGATGTTATTGCTGCCCATCGGGCTGGGATTGACAATGCAGTTGCTTCTATGGGAACCGCCCTGACCAGAGACCATGTCAATCATTTGGCTAAATTTTGTAAAAAAGTTATCCTGACTTACGATGGGGATAAGGCTGGGCAGGCAGCGACGATGAAGGCTTTGGATGAGCTTGAAGGCTTTCAGATAGAGATTGTTAGTCTACCTGACAATATGGATCCTGATGAATTTTTACAGAAAAATTCGGAAGAAGCCCTCAGTCAGGTTTTGACCAAATCCAGAATTAGCGATGTGGAGTTTCTGATTCACTACTTGAAGCCTGACAATCCTGATAACCTGCAGATGCAGATTGATTTTGTGGACAGGATTGCACCGATTATTGCCAAGACGTCCTCGATTACTGCGCAAAATTCCTACATCTACAAGGTGGCCGATCTCCTGTCTGATTTTGATTATAGTCAGGTAGAACAGGCTGTCAATCACGTGCGGATCAGCCAGCGCCAGGAGAAAAGTCAGCAGTTCAGTCAGCACAATCCAGAGTACAGATTGCCCTCTGTCCAAGAGATTACACGGGTAACCAGTCTTATTCGGACAGAAAACCACCTCCTGCGTCGGATGGTTGAGCATGCCTATATACTCAATGATTTCCGTCTGCGGACAGACTTTACCTTTGCAACACCAGAATTACAAACCTTGTTTGAAGTGCTAAAACAGCAAGGGGAAATTACCAGCTTTGAATTAGCCCAATTAGACACTAGGGTACAACAAGCATGGTACCGACTGTTAGAAGAGCGTTTGCCTGATGAAGTCGCACCGCATGAAGTAGAGGAATTGGAAGCAAGACGCAATCGTGAACTATTAAAAAAGGAGAACCAGCAGTTGACCCGAACGATTCGTGAACATTCCCACGTAGGAAATGCAGATGTCGCCCTCAATGAGCTACAGGAATTGCTCAATAGAAGAAAAATGGAGTAAGTATGACAAATAAAAAAGATAAGAAAACCGAAGTAACAACCTTTGATATTCAAGTGGCTGAATTTATCCGCAACCACAAGAAACAAGGGGCTGCGACAGATGATGAAATCAATGATCAGCTGGTTATTCCATTTACCTTGGATGCAGATGGAATTGATGATTTGTTGCAGCGCATTCAGGACGCAGGGATTTCGATTGTAGATAAGGATGGCAATCCGTCAGAACGTGCTATGCAGGTTGAGGAAGAGCCAGAATTATCAGATGAAGAATTGCTGGGCAGTAATTCGGCTAAGGTCAACGATCCAGTCCGTATGTACTTGAAAGAAATTGGTGTCGTGCCTCTATTGACCAACGAGGAGGAACAAGAATTGGCCTTGGCTGTTGAAGCAGGGGATCCTGAAGCCAAGCAGCGTCTGGCAGAAGCCAACCTGCGTCTGGTTGTTTCCATTGCCAAGCGCTATGTTGGCCGCGGTATGCAGTTCCTTGATTTGATTCAGGAAGGAAATATGGGTCTCATGAAGGCGGTCGATAAATTTGATTACTCAAAAGGTTTCAAATTTTCTACCTATGCGACTTGGTGGATTCGCCAGGCCATTACCCGTGCCATTGCAGACCAAGCGCGTACTATCCGCATCCCTGTCCACATGGTTGAAACCATCAATAAGTTGGTTCGCGAACAGCGAAACCTCTTGCAGGAATTGGGACAAGATCCTACACCAGAGCAAATTGCGGAACGGATGGAAATGACACCAGAAAAAGTTCGCGAGATTCTCAAAATTGCTCAAGAACCAGTCTCTCTCGAAACTCCTATTGGTGAGGAAGACGACAGCCATCTAGGTGATTTCATCGAAGACGAAGTCATTGAAAACCCAGTTGACTATACCACACGCGTCGTTCTCCGTGAACAGTTGGATGAAGTATTGGATACCTTGACTGACAGGGAAGAAAATGTCCTTCGCTTGCGCTTCGGACTGGACGATGGAAAAATGCGCACCCTAGAAGATGTGGGCAAGGTCTTCAATGTGACCCGTGAACGCATCCGCCAAATCGAAGCCAAAGCCCTCCGCAAACTCCGCCACCCATCCCGCAGCAAACCACTCAGAGACTTTATGGAGGATTGATTTTGTCTGGGAGACAAAATCAACCGCTCCCCTAGAAATAAGAGAGGGAGCGCCTCCGTGGGAGGTTTTTAACCGCTCGCCGAAAATTGGAAACGAGCGCAGTCTAGGGGAGGTTTTTAACCGCTCCCCTTGAAATAAGAGAGTAGGCCAGTCCAGTGGTGTTTTAACCCGAGCCAAGAAATAGAAGAGCGAGGAATAAGCCTACGGATAGGCTTTCTCAACGTCCGCCTAGAAATAAGAAAGCGGACAAAGTCCAGTGGACGTTTTGACACAAACTTCGTTTGCTTCATTTCCAACCTCCAATAGTCCCCCAGACTATTGGAGCTCGCCGAAAATTGGAAACGAGCGCAGTCTAGGGAACCTTTTTAACCGCTCGCCTAAAAATAAGAAAGGGAGCGCCTCCGGGGGAGGTTTTTAACGTCCGCCTAGAAACACAAAAGCGGCCCAAGCCCAGTAGTGTTTTAACCCGAGCCAAGAAATAGAAGAGCGAGGAATAAGTCGACGGATAGGCTTGTTTTGACACAAACTTCGTTTGCTTCATTTCCAACCTCCAATAGTCTCCCAGACTATTGGAGCTCGCCGAAAATTGGAAACGGCGATTTTCGACAGGTATTCTCAACTCGTTGCCCCGTTTAAATCCAAGGGAATTGTCGATAAAATTGTGAATAAGAAAGAGAGAAGAATGGCGTATACAGAAGATCAAATTAAGGACATTCAGGAGCGTATTTTTCATGCT
>CAMBAD010000037.1 GCA_945864085.1 uncultured Streptococcus sp. | reverse complement strand
AAAGATGCTCAATCTAGTATAGCATACTTTCTTAAAAATGTCAGACAATTCTAGGTAAAAGGCAGCCGTTTTTTGAGTAGGAAGAGACTTCTTCGTACCAATGGCAACTTTTTAGAAATATTTTCAAATTTTTTGAAAATGATTTGGAAGCCGATACAAGTTTCATCCTTCTGCAAGACACGGTGTCCAGACAGTTCGAAGGTGTGTTTCGGCTTGGCAATCTCACCTAAGCAGTTAGGCCTGCTTTTAGCTGTCCCCTTCTTTCTGCCCCTGTCGTACGAACTAGAACGTAAGCAGTTGAAATTCAGCATAAATTTTGTTACACTAGAGTGAAAGATTGTAAAGGAGATAACATGCAGGAACGAGGTCTACTCATCGTATTTTCCGGTCCGTCAGGAGTTGGCAAAGGAACCGTTCGGAAGGAAATTTTTGAAAGCTCTGATAATAAATTTGAATATTCGGTGTCCATGACCACCCGTCCTCAACGACCAGGGGAGGTGGATGGAGTTGATTATTTCTTCCGTAGCCGCGAAGAATTTGAAGACTTGATTCGTCAGGGTCAGATGTTAGAATATGCCGAGTATGTCGGAAATTACTATGGCACTCCGCTGACCTATGTTAATGAAACATTGGACAAGGGGATAGATGTTTTCTTAGAAATTGAGGTCCAAGGTGCTCTCCAAGTAAAACAAAAAGTACCAGATGGCGTCTTCATCTTCTTAACCCCACCAGACCTGGAAGAACTGCAAGAGAGACTAATCGGTCGCGGGACAGATAATGAAGAAATTATTCGCCAACGAATTGAGCGGGCTAAAGAAGAAATTGCCCTAATGCGTGAATACGATTACGCTGTCGTTAATGACGAAGTACCCCTGGCTGCCGAACGTGTCAAGCGTATCATTGAAGCAGAACATTTCCGAGTTGAACGTGTGATTGGCCGCTACGATGAAATGATTCGTGAGCAAGTGATAGAACGATAAAAAGATAGAAAAGAGAAATCCATTATGATGCTGAAACCATCGATTGATACCTTGTTGGACAAGGTACCGTCCAAATACTCCCTTGTGATTTTAGAAGCTAAACGCGCCCATGAGCTGGAAGCAGGTGCGAAACCCACTCAAGACTTTATTTCTGTAAAATCGACTCTCCGTGCCTTGGAAGAAATTGAGTCTGGCAATGTGGTGATTCACCCAGACCCAGAAGCTAAACGTGAAGCGGTCCGTCGTCGTGCTGAGGAAGCGCGCCGCCTAGCAGAAGAAGAAGAGCGCAAAATCAAAGCGCAAATTGCCAAAGAAAAAGAAGAAGGCGAAAAGATTTAAGCACAAAACTCGGCTGGTTTTCCATCCGGGTTTCTTTCATACCGCATAAAGAAAGGAGGCTGTATGTTAGCGCATGTTATCGTTGATGTCCCCCTGATGCAGACGGACCAGCCCTACTCCTATCGGGTTCCGCGAGAGCTAGAAGAACTGATGTTGATAGGGATTCGGGTCCATGTTCCCTTTGGGAGGGGAAATCGCCTCATTCAGGGAATCGTGCTGGGTCTTCAAGAGGAGGACCAGGCCTCTCAGCAGCAAGAGTTAAAAACCATTGCCGAAGTTTTAGACTATAGTCCCGTTCTCAATCAAGAACAACTCTGGTTGGCCGACCAGATGAGAAAGACCGTTTTTTCCTATAAAATTAGCCTGCTGAAAGCCATGCTGCCCAACCTACTAAATTCCTCTTATGACAAGCTGTTGCGGCCAGGGCTCGATTTGGAAATGGCAGAGCGGGTCGGTTTATTTGGCGATAAGGACCAGATTCGCTTTTCTGATTTGGCAGTGTCAGAGCAGGCGAGAGTTATGCGCTTGGCCCAAGCTGGTAAGATTCTAGTGGATTATGTGGCCGAGGATAAAAAACAAATTAAGACAGAAAAATGGTACAGGGTTTGTGAGGACAAGTTATCGGAGGCCAGTTTTAGTCCCCGTGCTAAGAAACGCTTGCAACTGAAGGAGTTTCTATTGGCAAATCCGCAGGAACAACCCCTATCAGTCTTAAAAACCCACTTTTCTATGGATCAGCTCCGCTATTTCCAAGAAAATGGCTTGATAGATGTTTGGGAGCAGGAAATTTCACGGACGCAGGCCTTGTTTGATAAGGTTGAACAGTCGAAGGCCCTAGAACTCAATGCAGAGCAGGCTATTGCGGTTAGAGAAATCGTCTCAACTGTGGGACGGGATAGCCAGACCTATCTTTTGCAAGGGGTGACTGGTTCTGGTAAGACCGAGGTGTATTTACAGGTTATTGACCGAGTTTTGCAGTTGGGGAAGACTGCTATTATGTTAGTACCTGAAATTTCTCTGACGCCACAAGTGACCCACCGTTTCATTTCCCGCTTCGGGCAGCAGGTGGCCATTCTTCACTCGGGTTTATCGGATGGGGAGAAGTATGATGAGTGGCGCAAGATTGAGCGGGGTCAGGCCCGCGTGGTGGTGGGGGCTCGTTCGGCTATCTTTGCCCCCCTATCTAATATCGGTGCCATTATCATTGATGAGGAACACGAGGCGACCTATAAGCAGGATAGCAATCCGCGCTACCATGCCCGTGATGTAGCCAAATTGCGGGCGGAATACAATCGGGCTGTCCTAGTGCTTGGTTCTGCCACCCCTAGTTTGGAAACGAGGGCCCGTGCAAGCCGAGGAGTGTATGGTCGCTTGACCCTTCAGCAGCGGGCCAATCCCTTGGCCAAAATACCAGAGGTAGAAGTGGTTGATTTCCGCGATTATATCGGCCAGCAGGAAACGAGCAACTTTACCCCAGTTCTCATTGAACGTATTCGAGAGAAGCTGGAGCGTCAGGAACAGGTTGTTCTTATGCTCAACCGCAGAGGCTACTCTTCCTTTGTTATGTGTCGCGATTGTGGAACGGTAGACCAGTGTCCAAACTGCGACATTTCGTTGACCCTGCACATGGATAGTCGGTCGATGAACTGCCACTATTGCGGTTTTCAAAAGGCCATTCCCCAGACCTGCCCTAACTGCCAGTCGCGGTCTATCCGCTACTACGGGACAGGAACTCAAAAGGCTTATGATGAGTTACAGGCCCTGTTTCCTGAAGCACGGATTTTACGGATGGACGTGGATACGACCAAGAAAAAAGGAGCCCATGAGCAGCTTCTTGAGCGTTTCGGTCGGAAGGAAGCCGATATTCTGCTAGGGACCCAGATGATTGCCAAGGGGCTGGATTTTCCAGATGTTACCTTGGTCGGAGTGCTCAATGCAGATACTGCTCTTAATTTACCAGATTTTCGTTCGTCTGAGCGGACCTTTCAATTATTGACCCAGGTGGCTGGTCGAGCAGGGAGGGCAGAAAAGGAGGGGGAGGTCATTATTCAGACCTACAATCCGAATCACTATGCTATCTCCTTTGCGAAACATCAGGACTATGAAGGTTTTTATCATTATGAAATGGGAATTCGAAAGGGTCTGGGCTACCCACCTTATTATTTCACAGTAGCCCTGACTTTTTCGCACAAGTCAGAAGAGTTTGTGATTCAAAAAGCTTACGAAACCGCAGCTTTTTTACGGGAAAAGTTATCTGAAAACACCAGGATTTTAGGACCGACTCCCAAGCCACTTGCCCGTACTCACAATCTCTATCATTACCAAATCATTCTTAAGTATCGGCAGGAAGAGCAACTGGAAGCTGTCCTCAACCAAATTTTATACTGGACGCAGAAGCGGGAGAATCAGGAACTACGCCTGAGCATTGACAATGAGCCACAGAATATGGTGTGATTTGTTGAACCAGCCCTGCCTATTTGTCTAAAAGAGCAGAGTGAATACTAAAACTGTGCGGCATTGTGCCCGTATTGGCCTCTTGTACCCTATTCTCGAAATGAGAGTGGGGTTTGTTTTTGGTAGGCATTCCTCCAAAACAGCCTTAAATTAAGGAAAAAATAAGCAAAAATGGTATAATATAAGGATAGAAACGTTAGAAATGAATCATGGAGCAAAGGAGATGATGGCAACAAGATGACAAAATTGATTTTTATGGGAACCCCCGCTTTTTCAGCAACGATCTTGGAGGGAATTTTGGCAGATGATTCTTATGAGATTGTGGCAGTTGTGACCCAGCCAGATCGTGCGGTTGGTCGCAAAAGGCTTGTTCAGATGACTCCTGTCAAGGAAGTTGCCTTGGCACATCACCTGCCAGTCTATCAGCCAGAAAAATTGTCTGGCAGTCAGGAACTGAGTGATATTCTAGCCCTAGGGGCAGACGGAATTGTGACCGCAGCCTTTGGTCAATTTTTGCCGACAACCTTGTTAAATTCCGTTGATTTCGCGGTGAATGTCCATGCCTCTCTCCTGCCCAAGTATCGTGGTGGAGCGCCGATTCACTATGCGCTTATTAACGGTGATGAGCGTGCAGGCGTGACCATCATGGAAATGATCAAGGAAATGGATGCTGGAGATATGATTTCCAGTGACAGTATCCCCATCGAGGAAAGTGACAATGTTGGGACCTTGTTTGAAAAACTAGCCATTCTTGGGCGCGACTTATTGCTTGAAAGCCTGCCAGCCTATATCGCAGGAGAATTGAAGCCAGTCGCTCAAAATCCAGAAGAAGTGACATTTTCTCCAAATATTCAAGCAGAGGAGGAAATTCTTGACTGGAACAAGACAGCCCGCCAGCTCTTCAATCAGATTCGGGGGATGAATCCTTGGCCGATTGCCCATACCTACTGGCAGGGAGAGCGGTTTAAAATCCAAGAAGCGGTTGAAGTAGAAGGCTCAGGTCCAGTTGGCCAAGTGATTGTGCGAACCAAAAAAGAATTAGTAGTGGCCACTGGTCAGGGCGCAATTTCCCTGAAGACGGTGCAGCCAGCAGGCAAGCCAAAAATGACCATTGCCGACTTCTTGAACGGGGCAGGTCGTGAAGTTCAGGTAGGTGATCACTTTGGAGAAGCATAAACAAATGACAGCCAGAAGTCTGGCTCTGTCTGTACTTGAACAGGTATTTGAGCAGGGAGCCTATTCCAACATTGCTCTCAATCAGGCCTTGGACAGGTCAAGCCTGTCGGTGCAAGACAAGGGATTGGCGACGGAACTTGTCTACGGAACGGTATCGCGAAAGATTACGCTGGAGTGGTACTTGGC
Organism: uncultured Streptococcus sp.; assembly: GCA_945864085.1. Lineage (GTDB taxonomy): Bacteria > Bacillota > Bacilli > Lactobacillales > Streptococcaceae > Streptococcus. The sequence goes on along the minus strand of CAMBAD010000037.1, from coordinate 13,969 downwards.
CCACTTCATCGAAGACAGGGAAAAATTGGACTCGTGGGTCTATTACCTCCTTATGCTCAGTCTTTACCAAATCTTGTACCTAGATAAACTCCCTGTACACGCTGTGGTCAATGAAGCAGTGACCATTGCCAAACGTGGTCGAGGGGCGGACAAATATGTGAATGCCATTTTGCGCAAACTTAGCCAAACCTCTCTGCCAAATCCAGCAGCCATTAAGCGAAAAAATAAACGTCTGTCGGTCTGCTATTCTGTGCCTGTCTGGCTGGTCAAAACCCTGATTGCAGAATACGGAGAGGAGCGAGCCGAAGCGATTATGGCCAGTCTCCATATTCGAAATAAGGCCAGCGTCCGCGTTACTGACGCTACGCGTGTGGACGAATTGGCAGGAAAGTTAGCGGCAGAAAAGTCTCAGCTATCGCCAGTTGGACTGGTCAAGCCCCAAGGGTATTTTGCGGGGACAGCTGCCTTCAAATCTGGCCTTCTGACCATTCAGGATGAAACCAGTCAGCTAGTTGCTCCAACCTTGGATTTGCAAGGGGCCGAGTTAGTCCTAGATGCCTGTGCGGCTCCAGGAGGAAAGACCTGTCATATCGCTTCTTACTTGACCACCGGTAAGGTCCTTGCCTTGGACTTGTATGAACACAAGTTGACCCTGATTCAAGAAAATGCTGCTCGCCTCGGCTTGACGGATAAGATTGAAACCATGCAGTTGGATGCCAGTCGGGCAGAAGAAGCCTTTGGACCAGATATCTTTGACAAGATTTTAGTAGACGCTCCTTGCTCAGGTCTTGGCCTGCTCCGGCGCAAGCCAGACATTCGCTATAACAAGGAAGCGATGGATTTTGAACAGCTACAGGCTATACAGTTGCAAATCTTGGATAGCGTTTGCAAAACCATCAAAAAGGGTGGTATAATAACCTATAGCACCTGTACGGTTATTTCTAAGGAAAATCAAGAGGTGATTGTGGAATTTTTAAGAACCCACCCAGACTTTGAACAGGTGAAACTCACTCATCCGCAGGCGGACATCATGGTAGATGGCTGCCTACTGATTACTCCTGAACAATACCTGACAGATGGCTTTTTCATTAGTCAGTTAAGAAGAAAATCCTAGAATAGAGGAGGAAGTTGCTCGGCAACAAGAAAAAATATGGAAATTGCATTGTTAACAGATGTGGGACAAAAGCGTTCCAATAACCAGGACTACGTCAATCGCTACATCAATAGAGCAGGGATTGATTTGGTTGTTCTGGCTGATGGATTAGGAGGCCATCGTGCTGGACATATAGCCAGCGAGATGACCGCAACGGACCTGGGTGCTTCCTGGGTAGATACCCAAATAACAACCCTAAATGAGGTTCGTGAATGGCTGGTTGCCATCATTGATCAAGAAAACCAAAAAATCCATGAATTAGGGCAAACAGAAGAATACAAGGGAATGGGGACAACGCTCGAAGCGGTGGTGATTATTGATAATCAGATGATTTATGCCCATATTGGTGATTCGCGCGTGGGAATTATTCGCGGAGGCGAGTATATTCGGTTGACCAGCGACCATTCTTTGGTCGGCATGTTGATGCGCGCAGGACAGTTGACCGAAGAGGAAGCTCGGCACCATCCGCAGAAAAACATTGTCACCCAATCGATTGGCCAGGCTGAGCCGATTGAACCAGACATTGCCTTGAAGACCTTGGAGGTCGGCGACTATGTCCTTATTAACAGCGATGGCTTGACCAACATGGTATCGGTTGAGGATATTCGTGACATCGTGCTGAGTGGTGTTTCGCTGGAGAAAAAAGCAGAAACCCTGGTACGTTTTGCCAATAATGCAGGAGGTTTGGATAATATTACGGTGGGCTTAATTCACATCACAGAGGAGGCCATCTAATGATTCAAATCGGTAAAATTTTTGCCGGCCGCTATCGTATTGTTCGGCAAATAGGACGAGGCGGCATGGCAGATGTCTACTTGGCCAATGACTTGATTTTAGACGGAGAAGAAGTGGCTGTAAAAGTGCTTCGGACCAATTATCAGACAGATCAGATTGCTGTTCAGCGTTTTCAGCGTGAAGCGCGTGCCATGGCTGAGCTGGATCATCCGAATATCGTTCGGATATCGGACATCGGTGAGGAAGATGGTCAGCAATATCTGGCCATGGAATATGTCGAAGGCCTGGACTTGAAACGCTACATTAAAGAAAATGCGCCCCTGTCCAACGATGTCGCGGTGCGGATAATGGGGCAAATCCTCTTAGCCATGCGAATGGCCCACACTCGAGGCATTGTCCATCGCGACCTCAAACCGCAGAATGTCCTCTTGACTGCTGATGGGGTGGCCAAGGTAACAGACTTCGGGATTGCTGTCGCCTTTGCAGAAACCAGCCTAACCCAGACCAACTCCATGTTAGGCTCTGTTCATTATCTCTCACCCGAGCAAGCAAGAGGCTCTAAAGCAACTATCCAGAGCGACATCTATGCTATGGGGATTATCCTCTTTGAAATGCTGACAGGCCGCATCCCTTATGACGGGGACAGTGCCGTTACCATCGCGCTCCAACACTTCCAGAAACCTCTACCGTCTGTTCGTGAAGAAAATGCCAATGTTCCACAGGCGTTGGAAAATGTTGTTTTGCGAGCAACCGCAAAAAAATTAACAGAGCGCTACAAATCAGTGGCAGAAATGTATGCAGATTTAGCCTCCGCCCTATCCTTGGATCGTCGAAATGAGCCACGCCTCATCTTAGAAGGCAATAAGGTCGACACCAAAACCCTGCCAAAACTCTCGCAGGTAGCTGTTGAAGCCAAGAAACCAGCCGCCAAGGAAGCAGTTGCAGCTAGTAAGCCAGCTAAGCCACAGCCGGCCAAAGCTACATTGACCAAGGCCCCATCCAAACCGCGGCGAGGATTGCGTACCCGCTATAAGGTGATGATTGGCGCAGTGCTCCTGACCATTGTTGCTTTTGCAGTCCTGATTTTCAATACGCCAGCGACAGTCAAGGTGCCGGATGTACGTGGGGAAAGTCTGGAAATTGCTAAGGACAAGATTGAAATTGTTGGTTTAACGGTGGGAACGGTTACCGAAGAAGCTTCATCGGAAGTAGCAGAAGGTGCAGTAATTCGGACTAATCCTGCTGCCAATACTAGCCGCAGGGAAGGTAGCAAGGTAGACATCGTCGTCGCAACAACCGCAATGGTCTCTGTGCCAGATGTCAGTGGCAAAGATCAGGCAACTGCCAAACAAGAACTGGAGGTTGCAGGCTTTACCGTCACAAGCAAGGAAGAATATAGTGATAGTGTAGAAGCAGGCTATGTTATCAAAACAGATCCTGTGGCCCTCAGCTCCAAACAAAAGGGTAGTCAGATTACCTTGGTGGTTTCCAAGGGAGCTGCTCCTCAAAAAGTACCAAATGTTGTTGGAAAATCGCAGAGTACAGCCATGCAAATTCTCCAATCGGCAGGATTTATTCTAGGTGATATCACAGAGGAATATAGCAACACTGTTGAGGCAGGTATGGTTATCAGCACAGATCCCGTTGCTGACAGCAGTTTAGAGAAGGGTTCATTGGTTAACCTAGTCGTATCCAAGGGCAAGGCAATCATTATGCCAGACCTAGTATCGACCAAGTATACATATTCTCAAGCAAGAAACCAACTCCAGTCTCTAGGCGTTGACATCTCAGTCATTGAAAAACAAGAGGACAGGAGCTATGTAACCACAACCAGCGATATTGTCATTGGGCAATATCCAGAAGCAGGATCGGTTATTGAAGGGACCGTGACCCTATATGTATCGGTAGCTTCCACGACTAGCAGCTCGACAGACAGCAGCAGTTCTTCTTCTAGTTCGACCAATAGTGGTCAATAGTGAAAGTGCGGGCAGTGCCAATCAGTCAATCTTGAAAGAGTTGACTAGACGGCTGAGTTAGAGCTAAAAAATAAATGACACATAGCAATGAGCCTGGGCAGAAAGTTCAGGCTCGTTGCGTAACGTCAGGTAGCAGGTCCTGAAAAATATCGTCATTTAGTTTTTCTTTTATTACTTCGTTAACTCGCCTTGCCTAACTCCAGTTATGTCTGCGGCTCGTTGCCTAGTACTAAAAGTAAACTAAAAGACTATAAGAAAACAAATCCTAAGCCTTCGAGTTCTCTTCGCTAGTTGTGGCTGTTCCTGCTTTTGAATCTGGAAGTGGGAAAGAACTCTACAAGTGAAAAAATAGTTCGTCAACAAGTCTTCATTTCCAACCTTTTTACCTTTCTTCCTAGTATCTAAGCTGAGATACACTATAGTCACTTTCTAATTTCAAGGTGAACAGCTGAAAGAGTCTATTCCCAGACTCTTTCACTCCCTAGATCTTGAATGATGTGAGCTGACTGCCGTCAGCTTATATCTCCCACTTCAAAAGGTCTCCCAGACCTTTTGAACTCCCACCTCCGCATAGCTCCAAAGGTTTGGGAAACCTTTGGAGGTTGGAGATAGAGCGAACTTGTTCGCAACAGTCGTAGAGGTCAGATTTGGAGTGTGAAATACGAACAAATCTGCCAATCACCTACTGCGTTGAGATGTATTGATACTAATCTTGAGAAGTAGTGCTGGACTTGAACCCAGCCTCAATAGTTACCCATTTAGCCGAAGTCACGAGTTTAAGGTAGAACCTCCTTAAAACTCGCATTTACAGTTCAGCATCCCCATTTACAGCTAGTTTTTCAGTTACTCATCGTTCGTTTTTTCAAAATACAGTCAGTATTCCCTCACAAAACGGCCTTGATTAGCGAAAAACTATCTCTTATATCCAACACCTTACTTGTGACTACAGGTTCTTAAAATCCTACCCTGGCAGGAGTTCTTTTTTTAAAAATTTGTTACAATGGGAGAGAAAGGAAATAGTCTATGTGGAAGATTCAGTTTTTCCTACTTTTGGAAAGTATTTTGTTTACTTTAGCCTTGTTCGATGTCGTGGCTGACGAGGCCAGTCGGACCCTCCTACTCATGGCGGTCCTCTTGCTTATTCTATGGAATGTACTCGGACGAAGGCTCAATAGTGTACTCTTAATTAGTGCGCTTTCTCTGATTTTCTTAGTCTTTGTCCTCAATCCCTATTTTATTATTGGGGTGATGATGTTGGTTGTCTACATGTTGATTAACTTTTTTTCTCGCTACGAAAAGAGAAATCAATACACCCACATTGTTTTTAACGACCATGCCCTTGTTGCCCGCAAGGACAAGAACCGCTGGTTTGGCAATCAAGATCATTCCCAAGATCAATACGGATTTGAAGACATTAATATTGTCAGACTGTTTGGCAATGATGTGGTTGATTTAGACAGCACTATCTTGGTTGGACGGGATAATATTGTTGTTATTCGGAAGACCTTTGGGAAGACAAAGATTATATTGCCCATTGATGTAGAGGTCTCAGTATCTGCAGCAAGTGTCTACGGTAGGGTTCAATTTCTCAATCTTTCCTACTGGGATTTGAGAAATGAAAGCATAGCTGTATCCAGCCCAGGTTATCAAGACGCCCACAAACGGGTTAAGATTGTTACCAATAGCCTATTTGGAGATGTTGAGGTAATCCGCGTATGATAAAGAAACGAACTTATTTATTGTTGGCATGGTTTGCCACTCTCATCGTTCTAGTCACTCTTTCCTCAACCCTTCCCCTGCTGAATCAATCCCTGCTAGATATCCGTCTGTGGACATCAACCAGTCAATTTATCTTTACCCTCTTTCTTTTGGTGATTGTTCTGACCATATTTTTAGCTGTTTTAGTACAGACGGTCACCCTCATCTCCACTCAGGTCATGCGAACAAAGATACAGGCTATTTTGAAAAATAAAAGCATTCGCGGCCACGGGGAAGAAGATCAGTTACTCCTCCAATTATCTGAAAAGGTTAAAAATTTGACCCATCAGGTGCAGCTTGTAGACAATCAAGACTTGGTCAAGAGGGAAGCGATTATAGAAGGTGAGCGCAAGCGCATTGCCAGAGACTTACACGATACAGTCAGCCAAGAACTGTTCGCAACCAGCATGATTCTATCTGGTCTGGCCAGCAATCTTTCAACTCTTTCCCAAGAAACGCTGCAAGAGCAACTGACCCTGGTTACGGATATGATTGAATCCGCTCAGCGCGATTTACGGATTCTGCTGCTCCATCTGCGCCCAAGCGAATTAGAAGGCAAAAACCTAGTTGAGGGCTTCGAAGTCATTTTACGAGAAGTAAGCGATAAGAGCAATATGACTGTTCATTTTCAGCATCAAGTGGATGAATTGCCGAAGCTAATCGAGGAACACCTGTTCCGCATTGCCCAAGAAATTATCAGCAACTCCTTGCGCCATGCCAAGGCTAAAAATCTGGATGTTTACCTGTTCCAAAAGGAAACAGAATTGCAGCTGAAAATGACGGATGACGGAGTAGGGTTTCAGCAAGCAGAAGAGAATGAATTGAGCTACGGCCTTCAAAACATACGAGAACGAGTGGAAGATATGGCTGGAACCATTAAGATTCGGACCGCACCAAACAAAGGAGTGGCCATTGATATCCGCATTCCATTACTGAAAGGAAAAGAAGATGAAGACGATTCGAGTGATGCTAGTTGATGACCATGAAATGGTTCGACTAGGACTAAAAAGCTATTTAAATTTGCAAGTCGATATAGAAGTAGTGGCAGAGGCGAACGATGGCGAAGAAGGACTGGTCAAGGCCTTAGAAGTCCGTCCAGATGTCCTAGTGATGGACTTGGTTATGCCAAAAATGACAGGAGTTGAAGCAACGCTGGCTATCTTGAAAGATTGGCCACAGGCTCAAATTGTCATCCTGACCTCCTACTTAGATAATGAAAAAATCTATCCTGTTTTAGAGGCTGGAGCGCGTGGGTACATGCTAAAAACCTCCAGTGCAGATGAAATCTTAGCTGCCATTCGCAAGGTTGCTAGGGGTGAATTGGCCATTGAGACAGAGGTGGAGAAAAAGGTTGAACACCACAGACGCCACCCAGATTTACATGATGATTTGACAGCGAGAGAACGCGAGATTCTGACCTTGCTTGCCAAAGGTTATGATAACCAACGAATCGCAGACGAGTCCTTCATTTCCCTCAAAACAGTCAAAACCCATGTTTCCAACATCTTATCCAAACTAGCTGTGAGCGATCGCACCCAGGCTGTCGTCTATGCTTTTCAGCATGGTCTGGTAGCACAAGACGAGGAATAGTGGTATAATGAAAAACAGCTATGCTCTCTGAACAGCAATGCAAACAAGGTGTAAGCAGAAAAGAAGTTGTTAGAAAAGAGGAACAAATCCTTCTTTTCGAAGGGGATGAAGGGGATTAAGTGAAGTATCTTCTGTGGACTTGAACCCAAGCTCCTCAACCTCAATACAGCACCTCATAGTTTTAGAACCCATATTCACAGTTCAGCACTTTCATCTAAGGTTAGTTTTTCAGCACCTCATCGTTCGTTTTATCAACATACAGTCAGTATTCCTCAAAAAACGGCCTTGATTAGCGAAAAACGCTCTCTTACATCAAGCACTTTACTTGTGAATACAGGTTCTTAGAAAGAAATGGTAAAATCTCGATGGATGCAAAATTAAAATACAAAGCAAAAAAAATCAAGGCTGTCTTCTTCGATATTGATGACACCTTGCGTGTAAAAGAGACGGGCTATATGCCAGATTCCATTCGCCAAGTGTTTCAATCTCTGAAGGAAAAAGGAATTTTAACAGGGATTGCTTCAGGACGGACACCGTATGGCCTAGTGCCAGAAATTAAGGAACTCAATCCAGATTTTTATGTACTGATCAACGGTTCCTACGTAGAAGATGCTAAGGGCAACATCGTGTACCACAGACCTATTGCCAAAGAATTGGTAGAAGCTACCATTGCCTGGACCAAGGAAGTTGGCATTGACTACGGACTTTTGGGAAATAAAAAAGGAACCCTCTCTAATCGAACAGAACCAATCAGCCAAGTGATTGATTTGATTTACGAAGATTTAGAGACTGATCCACATTTCCACAAAGACCACGACATCTATCAACTACTGACCTTCGAGAATGATAAGGAAGTAGAACTGCCAGAGCACCTGCTATCAGACCTGCGCAGTGTCCGTTGGGATGCCATATCTTCGGACATCCTTTTAAAAGATTCTTCTAAGGCAGCTGGTGTAGCCAAAGTTGTTGAAAAATTGGGACTCAAACCAGAAAATGTCTTGGTGTTTGGAGATGGACTGAATGACATTGAAGTGTTTGACTACGCAGGTATCAGCATTGCAATGGGAGAGTCTCATCCAGAATTGCAAAAACATGCGGATTACATCACTAAAAAAGTAGAAGAAGACGGTATTCAGTCTGCCTTGGAAGAACTAGGCTTGGTGGAGAAGAAAAAATATTTCCCACAGCTGGATTTGGCCAATGTTGACGGCCCGCTTGCCCGTATAAAGACCAATCATGGAAATATGAACCTACGCCTATTCCCTGATATTGCCCCAAAAACCGTAGCTAATTTTGTCGCCCTAGCAAAAAGTGCTTATTATGACGGGGTTATTTTCCATCGTATCATCCAAGATTTCATGATTCAAGGCGGGGATCCGACGGGCACAGGCATGGGAGGAGAGTCTATCTATGGCGATTCCTTTGAGGATGAATTTTCATTAGAAGTCTTTCATCTGCGTGGAGCCCTCTCAATGGCTAATGCAGGTCCCAACACCAACGGAAGTCAATTTTTCATCGTCCAAAGCCAGCAGTCACCATATAGTGCTAAGGAATTGGAACGTGGTCGTTGGCCGAAAGAAATTGCACATCTCTATGCTAAAAATGGCGGCACTCCCCATTTGGACCAAAGACATACAGTATTTGGCCACCTAGCTGATGAGGAATCCTATCGCGTGCTAGATCAGCTTGCTGCTGTAGAAACAGGACTTGGAGATCGACCTATTCAAGATGTTATCATTGAAACGATTGAGATAGAGGATTAAGATGAACATTGGAGATAAGATTAAAGGGACTGTCACAGGGATTCAAACCTATGGAGCCTTTGTTGAATTAGAAAATGGACAGACAGGGCTAGTCCACATATCAGAAATCAAAACTGGTTATGTTGATAATATTTACAACTACATTAAAATTGGCCAAGAAGTCTTGGTGCAAGTGGTGGATTTTGATGAATATACTGGCAAGGCCAGCCTGTCTATTCGGACCCTAGAGGAAGAGCATCAAAAATTCCCTCGCCATCATCGCTTTACCAATGAGCGTTATAAAATGGGCTTTGCCCCCCTGGGCAAGCAGCTTCCCAAGTGGATTCAGGAAGCCAAAGAGTACTTAAATCAACAAAAAGAAAAGAAGGTATAAGGTTTCCCTGCCTTCCTTTCTTTTTGTCTTTCCACTCTTTGAACATCAACAGTAGACATTGATTCTCATGCTGGTCATGATGATAGCAAAGCCTTTAAATGATAACAGCAGCTTCTTACTAATTTTCGGTGTCGTACAAGGCTGTCGACAAGTAACGCTCGCCATTATCTGCCAAAATAGCCAATACCTTTTTGCCAGAACCAAGTTCTTTTGCTACTTCAATCGCCGCATGGATTGCAGCACCAGAAGAAATTCCCACTAAGAACCCTTCTAGTCCGCCAATCGCCCGCCCTGTAGCCAGGGCGTCTTCTGATTTCACACGAATAATTCCATCGTAGGCAGCTGTGTCCAAAGTGTCTGGAATAAAGCCAGCCGAAATTCCTTGGATTTTATGAGGACCAGGGGCTTCACCAGACAGTACAGCGGACTCATCTGCCTCAACCGCATAAATTTTCACATCTGGATTTGCATGTTTCAACACATGGGAAACACCACTCACCGTTCCACCTGTTCCTACACCCGAGATAAAGGCATCCAGGCCAGTCGGGCCAAAGTCTTCCAAAATTTCCTGTCCTGTTGTCTGCTCATGAACTTTTGGATTAGATGGATTGGCAAATTGGAAAGGAACCCAGCCATTTTTTTCCTTGGCAATTTCTTGGGCTTTAGCAATAGCCCCTTTCATCCCTTCGCTGCCTGGGGTCAGCACCAATTCAGCTCCGTAGGCCTGAACAATTTTACGACGTTCCACACTCATGGTTTCAGGCATAACAATTATGACCTTGTAACCTTTTGCAGCCCCTACCCAGGCTAGACCGATACCTGTATTTCCGCTAGTTGGCTCAACAATGACATCCCCAGGCTTAATGGTCCCAGCCTGTTCTGCATCTTCAATCATGGCTAGGGCAATCCGATCCTTGACAGAAGAACCAGGGTTGAAAGCTTCCAATTTGACATAAACATCTGCCGCACCTTCAGGTACAATAGTATTTAACTTGATAATAGGTGTTTTTCCAACGAGTTGGGTAATTGATTGATAAATAGCCATAAGGCACCTCCAATTTTTCTTACTACCTAGTATACTGTAACCCTGAAAACTTGTAAAATATAAAAAAGCTATTGCTTCAATAGCTTTTTTTAATCAAGAGGAACCTCAACAACTCGCCTACCAACGACTGCAGCAGTCACTTTGCCATTGTAAGATTCGATGAGACTTGCTATTGTCTCCTCCACAGCTTCCTTATCAACGAAAATCATAGTGGATACTTCTGTTGTGAATTGAGTATTGTACTCTTCTAATCCCTGCACCATTCGCCAGTTGGCAAATTCCTGGTATTGAGCATAGGACATGGTGATAGCAATGCCTTCTTGTTCCTTAACTTCGACGATACCGATTTCCTTGACTGCTTTTGCCACCGCACCAGCGTATGCCCGAATCAATCCGCCAGCACCCAGCTTGATACCACCGAAGTAGCGAGTGACTACCGCCGCCACATTAGTTAAGCTATGGTTTTCTAGGACAGTCAGCATAGGAACGCCAGCAGTTCCAGACGGTTCGCCATCATCTGAAGAACGCTTGATTTCCATATTTTCTCCAAGGATAAAAGCAGAGCAGTTATGGTTGGCCTTGTAATGTTCTTTCTTGATACCGTTGATAAACTCTCTCGCCTCACCCTCGCTGGCCACCCGTTTCATAAAACAAATAAAACGAGATTTCTTAATTTCTTCCTCAACAATACCATCTTCTTTGATTGTTTTAAATTCTTTCATATTCAGATTGTACACATTTTTTTCAAAAGTGACAAGAAATTCCGAATAAATTAGTGATGAAAGAAAGACAAAATTATTATGGACGCCTCTTCACCAAGCAGCAACTAACAGAAATTGAGAGAAAAGAGGCCTTGAGCTTACCCAGTAAGACAGAACAAGAGACCTGTTTTCGTTGCAATAGTCGATTCGATGAGGAGGCCCGACTTCCTAATGGAGCCTACTATTGCCGTTCCTGCCTCCTGTTAGGACGAGTGCGTTCAGATGAAGAATTATATTATTTTCCGCAAAAAACCTTTCCAGAAACTCAAAGCCTTCATTGGTCAGGTCAGTTGACAGATTGGCAACAAACCATATCAGATTCTCTCTGTGAAAATATCGAAAAACGGCAAGCAACCCTAGTACATGCTGTAACAGGGGCAGGGAAGACGGAAATGATGTATCAGGCAGTTGCTTCAGTCATTGATAAAGGAGGAGCAGTCTGTCTCGCTAGCCCACGAGTAGACGTCTGTATTGAACTCTACAAGCGGCTACAACAGGACTTCGCTCTACCAATTAGTCTCCTACACGGGGAATCCGAACCTTATTTCCGAACTCCCTTAGTTGTAGCGACGACACATCAGCTGCTGAAATTCTATCAGGCATTTGATTTAGTCCTTATTGACGAAGTTGATGCCTTCCCTTATGTTGATAATCCTATCCTCTACCATGCAGTTGACAAGGCAGTAAAACCTGACGGGGTACAAGTTTTCCTGACAGCAACTTCCACAGATGAATTAGACAGAAAGGTGAAAAAGGGCCAGTTAAAACGCCTCCGTCTACCGCGACGTTTCCACGGAAATCCCCTCGTTCTTCCACGGAAAGTCTATTTTAGCAAGTTGGATGCCTATATAAATAAAGGGAAAATTGTTCCAAAATTGCTTGCAGCTATTCAAAAACAAAGGCAAACAGGTTACCCTCTGCTCTTGTTTTTACCAGAAATTTCCAAAGGTCAAGCCTTTGCAGAACTCTTACAGCAAACATTAGCCAATGAAGTCATCGGCTTTGTCTCTAGTCAGACAGACAACCGATTAGAGATCGTTGAAGGTTTCCGCCAGAAACAAATCAGCATTCTTGTCTCTACCACCATTCTCGAACGCGGGGTTACTTTTCCATGTGTAGATGTTTTTGTCATTCAAGCTAACCACCACCTCTATAATTCTTCAAGCCTTGTACAGATTGCTGGTCGAGTCGGCCGCAGCCTGGATCGTCCCACAGGAGAACTACTCTTTTTCCATGAAGGTAGTACAAAGGCGATTGAAAAAGCCATCGCCGAAATTCGACAAATGAATAAGGAGGCAGGCTATGCCTAACTGCTTACTATGTGACCACCCCCTACAGAACAAACATAAATTTACAGACATCCTCTTCTTCCAGCGTCCCCCAACAAAGATTTGCCAGACCTGTAGTGCTGCTTTTTTAGAAATAGCAGAGCAACACTGCACATTTTGTCAAAAGACCACTAGCCTGACTACCTGCACAGATTGCAGCGACTGGCACCTGCAAGGAAGAGAAGTCCACCACAAAGCCATTTATCAATACAACCAAGCGATGGCAGACTACTTTAGCAAATACAAGTTTCAAGGAGATTATGTACTAAGAAAAGTCTTTGCCAGCAAACTACAACAAGCTCTCCGCCAGTATCCAGACTACACCATCGTCCCTATTCCTCTAGGGCCTAAACGATTAGAAGAACGGGGATTTAATCAGGTTGAGGGACTTTTAGAAGCAGCTGGGATTCCTTATCAAAACCTTCTTGGTAAAAAAGAACACCAAAAACAATCTGCCAAAAGTCGCACAGAACGCTTATCAACCGAGCAGGTCTTCTATTTACTGGAAGAAAAAAACATCCCCGATAAACTCTTATTAGTTGACGATATTTATACAACAGGCGCCACGCTACAGCTGGCAAGAGATGTTTTCATGAAAATAAATAAGAAAGAAATCAAGACATTTTCACTAGCACGCTAAGAAAACGGTTGCAATATCTGTAAAATATGATATAATAACAGTGAAGAAAGGCGAAAGCCAAGAAAGAGGTACTAATATGATTAAATTCAGTATTCGTGGAGAAAACCTTGAAGTTACAGACGCTTTGCGCACCTACGTTGAAGAAAAAGTCGCTAAGATTGAAAAATACTTTAGCCCTGATCAAGAGTTGAATGCAAAAATCAATCTTAAAGTCTATCGTGACAAGCGTGCGAAAGTAGAAGTAACCATTCCTGTAGGCGCGATGACCTTGAGAGCAGAAGATGTCTCACAAGACATGTACGGCTCTATTGACTTGGTTGTAGACAAAATTGAACGTCAAATCCGTCGCAACAAAACAAAAATCGAAAGAAAACACCGTCAGAAAATTTCTACAGGCCATGTGTTCACCGATGAGTTAGTCGAGCAAACAGAAGAAGAGGTAAAAGTAGTTCGTACCAAGCAAGTTGACCTAAAACCAATGGATATGGAAGAGGCTATCCTTCAGTTAGAATTGTTAGGACACGATTTCTTTATCTATACTGATGCCAACGACGGCACAACAAATGTACTATACAAACGCGAAGACGGCGATCTCGGCCTCCTCGAAGTTCGTCAATAATGCCTAATAAGAGTCACAAACCAAGTTTGTGGCTCTATTGTATTTAGGAAGAATGTTTTCGCAGACAGCTGCAATGTCCCTCTTGACATGACACCACTAAGTTGATAGACTTGTGTAGTTTGTGTCACAGGATCAAAGATTTCAGTCGCTTTTTCAAAAAAAGTAATTTTTTTGAAAAAAGTTATTGACAAGGCAGAAGGTATGTGATAAACTAAGATAGTTGTCGCC
>CAMBAD010000036.1 GCA_945864085.1 uncultured Streptococcus sp. | reverse complement strand
GTTGCGAACTCGTTCGCTTTATCTCCAAGTTCCAACAGTCACTACTCTGACTGTTTTGATGCGAACGGTGTTCGCCATATTTCCAGTCTCCAAAGGTTCCCCAAACTTTTTGTTGCGAACTCGTTCGCTTTATCTCCAAGTTCCAACAGTCACTACTCTGACTGTTGGAACTATGCATGTGGGGGACGGACTCTTTTTCGACTTGTCGAGTTCTTACCTGCTCCCTTTTCCTTTATTTTTCTCTTTTTCTCAATCCTAATCCAGCTAGTAAGCCTGTCATGCCCATCACAAGGGATAGCCAACTAGAACTTTCCCCTGTTTTTGGAAGTTCAGCACTTGATTGGCGAGGGGCTGTTGAAGCGTGAGCCTGATGTTTTTCTTGGGATGGATGAGCAGACTTGGGAACTTCTTGCTTCACATCAGCTGGCGGGAGGGGCTGGGCTATATTCACTGTGACAAATTGATAATAGTTCTGACCCAAGCTGAATGTCCGAGCTTGGTAATCCATAATTTCCATTGTCAAGATTGGCGCGTGCTCTCCTGCTGCTGCAGCCTTGGCAAAAATTGTAACTGGAGCGAGGTCTCCTGCCGCTTTATTGATAATAAGCTGATTTCCCTCTAACAGGTAGTTAGTAGAAGGCAAAAATTGGAAATGCTGTGTGTTCACAGTCAAATACAGCAGATAGGCTGATTTTTCCAATCCTCTTAGATCAGAAATGAGCAACTCGATTGGCAACTCTTGCCCGATTTCCCCACTAGAAGGCAGATTGAGCGCCAAGCCTTTTGCTGGTTCGTTGTAAGCAAGTCCGTGTCCAAGGGAATAAGCTAGTGCGGTAGTGGACAATTTTCCTTCCGTAATTTCAGGCACATCAACTGGTAAGGTTCCCTTATGGGCTAAGCCAGCAAAAATAACTTCTACTCCAGCTGGAATATTTGGTCCAAAAGCATTGTCTGGTCGCAACGCTTCAGTAGGGTCCATTCCCTTGTTGCCATACACAGCAACGATGGCTTTGGCTGTTGGGTAGTTGGCAACATCGTACGGTTTGGAGATACTCATAACCACCGCTAGTTTCCCAGTTTGATTTGCGTAGTTTACAACATCTGTCGGTAGTTTGGTCAACCAGAAATCTGCTGCTAATTGAGATTCTCTTCCGATTTCAGAAATGACAAGAATATGACTAGCCCCGTCTAATTTTTCCTTTAGATTGTCTAATTTTGTATCTCTGCTATAGCGTACAGCTTCGAAGGTGATATCATTTGGAACTACTCCATCCGCCTGTAAACGACGCATTCCCAGTTCCAAGCCTGGCAATTCATTGTTGTAAGCACCCAAGAGTAAAACATGGTCGCCAGCTTTGACTTTGAAAGGTAGAATGCTGTCTTCATTTTTAACCACTGTCACTGCACTGGCTGCAATTATTCTCTCTAAGTCACGGTTTAATTCGGAACCTACAGCTTGATTGGCAGCTGCCGCTGTGCGGTCATCTAACGAAAAATCCAGAATCCCGCGTTTTGATTTGAGACGAAGAATCCGTCGCACTGAATCATCTAAGCTAGCTTGAGAAATGTCTCCTCTAATCACTGCTGCTTCAATATCATCAATAATAGCATCGATTTTAGCTAAGTCTGCCTTATTGCGCAAGACGGTTGGCATGAGGACAATGTCAACTCCAGCCTGAATGGCCATAATAGCTGCTTCAGATTCACCAAAATTCTTAGAAATCGCATCCATTCCCATGGCATCAGATACAATAATACCATCATAACCATACTGGTCTCGGACAATTCCTGTCAAAATATCATCAGAAAGAGTAGCTGGAATATGGATGGCTTCCCCTGTTTCCTTAGAAATAACGGTATCTTTCTCAATTTGTGGGTATTGGATATGGGCTGTCATCACCATATCAACACCCTTTTCCATCGCAATTTTGAAAGGTGCCAATTCGAGCTGTTTTAATTCCTCTAGTGACTTATCGACCAGTGGCAATCCTGTATGCGAATCAACAGCGGTATCTCCGTGACCTGGGAAATGTTTGGCTGCAACCGCAACATTATAGGACTGAATTCCTTCCATCATCGGAATACCTAACTTGGCTACAAGGTCTGGATCAGAAGAAAAGGAACGGAGGCCGATAATCGGATTTTGAGGATTGTTATTGGTATCTAAAACTGGTGCAAAATCAACATTGATACCCAAGGCAGATAATTCCCGGCCAATAATCTCACCTGCCTGCCTTGCCATTTCAGGATCCCTAGTAGCCCCCAGTGCCATATTTCCTGGCAGGGCAGTGCCTGAACCGAGCCGATAAACGATGCCGCCTTCTTGGTCAATAGCAATCAGCAGAGGGATTTTCCCGTTGTTCGCTTGATTGGTCACCGCCGCAGCCTGCATGTCTTGGGTCAGGTTCAAGGTTTGCTCTGTTGCTTTTACATTTTCAGCAAATAAAATGACGCCACCAAAATCATAACTATCTATGGCTTCTGTGATTTCTTCGTTGACAACTGTTAAGTCGGTTGCTGCTCCTTCTCCTTCTTGCTGCCATTTGCGAAAATCTGGCATGAGCATTTGACTGATTTTTTGACGAGTGGACATTTCCTCAACCATGGTCTCAATTTCTGGTTCCGTTGCTGGCAATTCACTCGCTTGATCTTGGCTAGTTGCTACCGTCTCTGTCGTCACTTCCTGCGGTGTTTCCACCACCGAATTTGCTTCCTGATTAGGAGCTTCTGTGTTCGCCTTAGCAGTCTCCATCGGACTACAAGCCATCGCCAGTGCCAGTCCTGCAAGATACAAGTAACTATGTTTCATCGTAAGAACTCCTTTTGTTTTTTATATAATAATATCATAAAAACAAGGATTTGTAAACGTTTTCTGAAACGAACGACACATCCTGCCTTCATTTCTTTTTAGAAAGACTACCACTATCGAAACATTTTTACCACATAAGTCAAAATCAGCCTCCCTTATCTGGAAGATAGCAGGAGGCTGATAGATAAATATGATTGAAAAGGGACTGTTGAGAAAAGCTTGTTGTTTTCTCCCACCAAATCAGGCTGCGAAGGTCTGTGCTTGATTTCAAAGAATGGAAAAATTTCTTCCCCATTTTTCTCACATGGCCTACAAATATTCTCCTTTGATAACAAAGAAGGTGCCACGGATTTCGCCTGCTAGTTTGGAGCGTTGGCGAGCAAACTTGAATTTCCCTTCAAATTCTTTGGGAATGTCAATCCCGTTGGACAATTTGAATCCGACCGCTCGTTTGCCGCCTTCTTCCAGCGTATAGAGGACATTGACAGCCAGGCCATTGTCATAAAAGACAAAGGACCAGAGAATGCCATCCACTTCCAGCTGGGCGACGTTGAGCGGTGTATAAGGAAATGCCATGTCCCGCTCTGCCAAAACTTTCTCGATGAAGGGCAGGATTTCAGGTTTCTCCTCTGGTGTATAGACCACATAGTCCTGCTTGTACTTGTTCCAAAAATAACGGGCCTCGTTGGCACGCAAACCTGCCAAGACAGCTGCGACAGGGCTGGTTTCCAAGCCCGTCGTTTCGACTTCTTTAAAATTTACTGTATAAGACATGATCTTCCTTTCATTTAAAAAAGCACCCGAAGGTGCTGGATATACCATTCTACCGACTTCACTGTCTAAGTAGGTAGAAAAATTTATTAAGCATTAAAGGCTTCTGTTAATTGTGGCACAACCTGTTTCTTACGCGAAACAGCCCCTGCAAGGAAGGCATGGTTGTTTTCCAACTTGAAGTTGAAAGCTGCCTCAACCTTATCCATGTTGCTGCCGAGAGCGAGGATTTCAGAGTTTGAGTTAACAATGTCTGTAATCATCAATACAAAGTCAGAATAACCATTTGCTTCAGACGCTGCTGTCATGGCAGCTTCAATCTCTGCTTGGCGCTCCAAGACCTCAGCAATGTCAACCGTGTTAACCTGAGCCACGCGCACATCATTGCCGTTCAAACCAAAGGTTTTTGCATCAATGTCAATCAATTCTTCCGCTGACTTGCTGGCAAGGTTGGTACCTGCTTTCAAAAGAGCCAAGCCGTATTCTTCCAAATTAACCCCAGCGATGTCAGCTAATTCAGCCGCAACTTGTGGATCTGTTGTGTGAGTTGTTGGTGATTTGAGCAAGAGGGTATCTGAAATCAAACCAGACAAGAGAAGACCTGCTACTTCTTTTGGAGGTGTTACCCCATTTTCTTTAAAGGCACGGTAGACGATGGAAGAAGCTGAACCGACCGGTTCCAAGCGCATGTAAAGCGGATTAGCTGTTTCAAAATTGGCAACACGATGGTGGTCAATGACTGCTGCCACTTCAACATCCTTGATGTCTGCGATAGACTGTTGGAATTCATTGTGGTCGGTCAGGATAACTTGGTCGACACCTTCTGCCTTAGCAGATTCCACCACGCGCGGTGCTGTCACACCGAAATAGTCAAGGGCAAATGCTGTTTCTTCATTTGGTGTACCAAGGGCAACCGCCTCCGCATCGCGACCAAAAACCTCGCGCTCCAAGTGAGCCCAACCGTATGATGACGCAATGGCATCCGTATCAGGATTTTGGTGACCAAAAACTAAAAATTTAGACATGTCTACAACCTCATTTTTTCTACGAACCTGTATTCATAAGTAAAGTGCTTGATGTAAGAGATCGTTTTTCGCTCACCAAGGCAGGTTTTTTGAGGAAATACTGACTGTATTTTGAAAAAAACGAACGATGAGGAACTGAAAAATTAGCCTTAGATGGAAGTGCTGAACTGTGAATACTGGTTCTTATAATCGTAACCATTTTACCATAAAAGAGGCTAGTTGAAAACAACTAGCCTCTACTGGTAGGAGAGATTGCTATCCTAGGAAATTGGTTCCTACTAAATAGTCAAATACATAATCATTGACCTGAACATTCATAGCGTCATGACCGTAATCTGGCAGAATAGCCATCTCCTTTTCTCCTTCTAGGCGATTGTAGACCGCAAATTGGGTAGATGGAGGGCAAACTGCGTCCTCCAATCCTGTTATCATGGCAACAGGGCATTGGATGAAATGTGCTAAGTTCTTGATGTCAATGTAGGATAGGTTGCGCAAGACTTCCTCCTCCGTTTTATGGAAAGGATCCTTATATTTGAAATAACGGAAGAGTTCGTCATAGGCTTCACTGTTATTGCCCAATTCTAGGACACGTTTGAAATCGGATAAGAAGGGATAGATCGACACGGCCTTAGAGAGTTTGGGATAAAGCGCTGCTGCGACCAGGGCCAAGGCACCGCCTTGAGAACCGCCATAACTCATCAAACGACCATCATCCACAAACTCAAAGCCAGCTACTAAATGAATTAGCTGGTAAACATCCAGATAGACATCCTTGTAAAAGAGGTGGTCGGGACCTTGCAGCATGCCGCGGATAACTTGCCCCTTGACCGTAATCCCATCAAATTGACCGAGGTCTTGTGAGCGCCCTGTCTGTCCCCGCACATCCATAGCAACAACGCCAAAGCCAGCTGCGGTGAACTTCAAAAGCTCCGACCAATCTGGACCTTGACCTTGATAGCCATGGAAGTAGAAAAGGACAGGAATCGCAGCTTCTGATTGAGGAAAGAGGCATTTGGCAAAAATACGTGAACCATTGGTGCCTGTGAAGAACAAGTCCTTGCAGGAAACACCTGGCAGATTGACCTGCTTCTCAAGCAATTCATAATCAGGACAATCTGGCAAGGCTGCTAACTGGCTCTGCCAGAAAGAATCAAAATCCGCTGGAATCTCCTGACGGCCTCTATAGGTCTGCATGACCTCCAGCGACATGGTATCAATCATGCGCTACCTCCAACTGCAAGCCCTGTTTTTGAACAAAGTGATAGAAGGCACCCAACATACCTGCTGCATTCTCATGCTCCGCAAAGGTTAGGCTTGTTTTTTCGGCTAAACTTGGGAGCAAATGGCATTTTAAGGCCTCCTGCAATTTTGGTTCCAGGTATTCTTTTTGACCCATAATACCGCCACCTAAAATGACAACTTCAGGATTCGCCACATAGCAGATGGTTGCTATGCCCTTCCCTAAGTGATCAACCAACTGGTGAATCGCTGCTTGGCACTTGCGATTGCCTGCTTTTGCTTCCTCAAAAATACGGTAACCATCCCAAGCTTCGGGTTCATCTCCATGAAGGTCTGCTACATGTTTAATGAGGGCTGTTGTGGAAGCCACATCCTGAAAAGCCCCTTCCGAAAGTGGCAGATAACCCACCTCACAGGCCGCATTGCTAAATCCATGGTAGATTTCTTTGTTAATCAGCAGACAGCCACCAATACCTGTCCCAATCGTCAGGCAAAGGACGAACTGGCTATCACGACCCGCACCTGAAATCCCTTCGGCTAGGCCTGCACAGTTCACATCATTTTCCATCTCACAAGGCAGACCAAAGTCTGCTTCAATTTCTGCCTTGAAACGAGTACCAGCATAGTTTGGAATCTGTGGACCAGAGTAGAAAATTTCCCCTTTTTCATGGTCAACCATACCCGCTGAAGAAATAGCCACTCCAGCAATGGCAGAACGTTCCTTGTATTGCTTGACCAAGCCCTTGACAGTTGCCAAAATATGGGGACCGCCCTTATGGGCTTGGGTATCCATCTTATGGTGCTCTAAAATCTTGCCTGTTTGGTCAACCAAACCATACTTTATCTGAGTACCTCCAATGTCTATTGCTAGATAGTTCGTCATAGGTCACCTCTTTCACACTGAAAATGCCTGTTTTGTCTCTCTAATCATCTCTGCTGCTTCTTTTGCAATGCTCATATCCTGCTCAGTCAGGGCAGACAGGGGCTCTCTGACAGAACCAATGTCTACACCGTCATTGATACGAAGCACTTCCTTGATAACTGCATACATGTGACCATGGCCTGAAACCAGCTTGCCAATAATCAGATTAATCTTAGCCTGTAATTCTCTAGCCTTGTCCAGCTCTTTTTTAGCAATAAGGTCATCTAGGGTCAAGAATAATTCTGGCATAGCCCCATAAGTACCACCAATACCACCGCGAGCCCCCATGAGGCGACCTCCGAGGAATTGCTCATCTGGACCATTGAAAACGATGTAGTCTGGACCAGCTAAACTGACAAATGTATCGATGTCTTGTACAGGCATAGAAGAATTTTTCACCCCAATAACACGAGGATTTTTCAGCATTTCCTTATAAAGACTTGGAGTGAGTGCCACACCTGCCAACTGTGGAATATTGTAAATCATGAAATCTGTATTTGGAGCGGCCGCGCTAATTCCATTCCAATAGTCTGCAATGCTGTATTCCGGCAGACGGAAGTAAATCGGCGGAATAGCCGCAATCGCGTCAACGCCCCATTCTTCCGAATGGCGAGCCAGTTCTTGACTATCCTTCAGATTGTTGCAGGCCACATGGTTGATAATGGTCAGCTTGCCCTTGGCTTCTGCCATAACTGCTTCCAACACCTGCTTGCGGTCTGCCACACTTTGGTAGATACATTCGCCAGATGAGCCATTGACATAGAGACCCTTGACACCTTTTTCGATGAAATACCGTGTCAAAGCCTTGACTCTGTCTGAATCAATTTCCCCATTTTCACCATAGCAGGCATAGAAGGCAGGGATAATTCCTTCATATTTTTCTAAATTACGCATGTATATTCCTTTCACGATGTTGTTTTATAGTTCAAGAGGAAGAGATAAGAGAGACCTGCACAGCCAATGATGAGCATGACAGATAGGGTCAGGAGAAAGATGAATCCGTTCAGCAAGGACAAAAAGATGAGTAAGGCCAAGGTCGCCATCAGCCCAATCGTCAAGCCCAAATGCCGCCCAGCCTCTATCAAACTCGCCTGAAAAATCTGCGATAAAGGCAAAGAAGACCGGCTAAGCAGACAATAAACATAGGGGCTGATAAGCTGGCTCAGAATAAGAATCGCAAAGCAAAAAACTTGAAAAATCTGCAAACCAAGGTCTCTTGAACCATTTGTCAAAAACAAATCCAACAAACAAATTCCGACCACCAAAAGTTCTACCAGTCCGCTGACCAAGCCTGATTTCCAATTCTTCCTAGCCTCTGCCAGATAGGTTGTTACCACCGCTATTTTTCCATCAGCCTGCAATCGAGACAGACTGCCAAACAGGGCTACCTTGGCTAAACCCAGGGTAAAGATCGGTAAGCAGGTCAGGACAAAGAGGATATTCAATATAAAAATGGTAAAAATTTTCTCAATCGACTGCCAAAATGGATGATTGACATTAAAAATAGATTGAAGAACATGCATACCTGTTCTCTTCATACAGGACCTCCTTTTAATTGCCTATCCTCAACGAAGCTCAAACTGACTGAAGTCTACGATTTTCATTGAGTGTTTGGCATTTGTCACCTTAGACCGACTGTATTGGTTTCCTCTCAGTCATCAATCAGGATTTTAAAAACACATTTCTTTACCTGATTGCCAACGCCTGCATCTTGATTAGGCAAATGGGTTTCCCCTGGTTGGAAAAAGGCAAAATACCGCTGATTGATTGGAAGATCCAACTGCCTTGACGCCGTTACAAAACCGATGTCATCTGCTTCCTTGAAGCTTTCCAACTCATCTCCGTTATCATAACCATAGGAAATAATCTCCTCACCAGACAACAAGAAATGCAGGTCAGCATACTTGCGATGGTATTCAAAACGATGACCACCATTCGCCAGCTGATTTTCCTGAATGAAGTAGAAAACATCTGTACCTGATACCGCATACTTACCAGGCTCTTTAGTAGCATACTCTTTCTGAGCAATGACATCAATGGCCAAATCCAGATTTGGATGCAAGCCCCTGTATTGTCCAATATTGTCAATCAGATCGTAAATCATGTACAACCTCTCGAATAATAAATTTGCTTTTAGTATCCAATTTTTCCTACGGAATTGCCAA
Source organism: uncultured Streptococcus sp. (assembly GCA_945864085.1). Lineage (GTDB taxonomy): Bacteria > Bacillota > Bacilli > Lactobacillales > Streptococcaceae > Streptococcus. Next base: position 10,319 of record CAMBAD010000036.1, on the reverse strand, counting down.
ACCTGTAGTCCTGACAACCTCCGTAAACCTTGCGTCTCCTCTGCTAAGCGGACTTGAAAACAGGAGAGTGAGCGGATTAGAAGACTAGCCCCTGAACCCGTCCCACTCTCATACAAATACACTAGCAAAGCGAGTCCAATCGGTATTATAGTCATTTGAATTATCTTTGATACATCGTCACTTTCGACTTGCCGTACTCTAGTACAGCCTGCGCCTCAGTTCCTTGTCTGAAAGCTAATTCATTCGACTATATCTTTCTACATTAACCCTTGACCGCTCCCATGGTAATACCCTGAGTGAAGGATTTTTGGAAGACAAGGAAGACTGTTACGATTGGTACAGCCGCCAAAGCCGCTCCCGCCATAATCAAACCATAGTTGGTTGCCATCTCAGCCTGCATGGTTGCAACCCCGAGTGAAATTGTCAAATTCTGACGCGAGGTCAACATAACCAGCTGCATGAAATAGTCGTTCCATGAGTTGATAAAGGTGAAGATGGCCAGGGCTGCAAAGCCTGGTTTCACGATTGGAAAGGCTACATTCCAGAAGGTGGAAATTTCACCACAACCATCAATCTTGGCTGATTCCAAGAGCTCGGTTGGGATATTTTCTGAAAACTGCTTCATGAGGAAGACCCCGAATGGCCAACCTACCAATGGCAAAATGACTGCTGCCAAGGTATCGTGAATCCCCATAAAGTTGACAATACGTACTAGGGGAACAAGGACAACCTGTTTAGGCAGGGCCATGGCCGCAATGAAGAGTGAGAAGAGCATTTTCTGCCCATAAAACCGTTTCTTAGCCAGTACATAGCCTGCCAGAGATGATGTCAAGCAGACCAGAATCATGGTGGTGAGGGAGATAAAGACTGAGTTCCACAACCACTGCAAGGCTGGGTTTTGCACAGTTAGTTTAGCAAAGTTGTCCAAGGTTGGCTCTGTTGGCCACCATTGAGGCGGAATCACAATCGTGTCTGGCTGGGATTTGAAGGCTCCTGTCATAATCCAGTAGAAGGGGAAGATGAAGAGGACCGTCAACAGCAGCAAAATCACTGAGGTCAAAATTGAAAATGGGGTAATGGATTTCTTTTTCATCTTGGCCTCCTTTCTAGTATTCCACATCGTTGCCAAAGATTTTGAATTGGGCAAATGAAATGATCGCAATCAAGACTGCTAAGAAGACACCCATTGTATTGGCATAGCCATATTCTGATAGCTTGAAGGCTTTTTCATACAGATAATACATGAGGGTCGAAGTTGAATAGTTGGGTCCACCAGATGTCAGCAGCTGAATCAGGGCAAAACACTGGAAGGAGTTGATGGTGGTAATAACAGCGATATACAGTGTGGTCGGCAGCAAGCTTGGCCATTTTATCTGCCAAAATACCTGACGCTCATTAGCACCATCTACACGCGCTGCTTCGACCAAGGAATTGTCAATATTTCCAAGAGCCGCTATGTAGAGAATAATCGGCTGACCGACAGAGGTCGTCAACAAGATGATGATAATAGCCAACAGTGCCCACTGTTTGTCTCCAAGCCAAGAGATGTTTTGTTCAATAACACCACCTGATTTCAAAACAAAGTTGAGAATCCCTGAAAGGGGATCGTAAATCCATTTCCAAACCACGGTTACTGCAACCGAACCTGTTACAACTGGCAGGAAGAATACTGCCCGATAGAAGGAACGGGCAATCACATTTTTTTCATAGGTCTGTGACGCGACAAATATGGAGAAGAAAATAACAACTGGTACTGACCCGACTACAATAACCAAGGTATTGATCAAGGATTTGACAAAAATCGGATCGTTAAACATGCGCACATAGTTGTCCAAGCCGACAAAGCTAAATTCTGTCATGGTGTAGTTAAAGAAACTAGTCACAAAGCCCATGACCATCGGGGCTAGGACAAAAACAGTAAAGAAGATAAGTATAGGGGCCAAAAACGTATAAGATACGATGGTTTCCCTCATTCTTATTTTATTGATTTGCACCTCAAACACCTCAATTTCTAATAGGATTTAGGTGAAACTAGCTGACTAACTCACCTTTTAAGAAAAGAAATGCTCCCTCTCTACATCATAAAATAAGACTTTGAAAAGGAGCATGTTCAGTATTTTATTTAATCGTTGCGTTAGCTTTTTCAGTGAAGTCTTTCAAAGCTGTTGCTGCGTCTGATTCACCATTTGATACTGATTGCAACATTGGGAACCATAGGGTTCTCATTTCAGCGAAGCCATCAATGGTGTTGTAGTATGGTGAGTAGTATTGAGTCCACTCTTCAATCATAGCCATGCGCTCGTCATCATAAAGTGCTCCAAATGATGTGCGAACTGGGAAGGCACCTGTACGAACAACGTTCTTAGGACCCCATTCAGCGTCATCAGCGATGAATTGGATGAATTTCTTAGCGGCTGCTACACGCGCTTCGTCGCCATTGTTGAAGACTGCAAAGCCGTTTACAAGGTATTCAAGTGCTGCCTTGCCATCTTCTGATGGGAATGGTACTTCAAGCACTTCTACGCCAGAAGCTTCAAGTAATTGTGCTTGGATACCGTTTTGAGCTGGTGCCCAAAGGATAGTGTAAGATGTTTGACCGTTAGCAAAGTTTTGGATGTCGTCACCACCAGCATATTGAGAACCGTTCATCAAGTAGCCATCTTTGATCCAGCCAGCAGCCTTATCCAAGGCTTTAATCATTTGCTCAGAGTCAGTAGTGTACTTGGTCACTGCTTCATCTGTAATGCTTCCGCTGTAAAGGTTCGCCAAGAAGGCACGTGTACCTTGGTCACCACCTTGACCATTTGAGAAGAGGGAACCTGGGTTGTAGCCCTTGTCTTTAAGAGCCTTGATAACTTTTTCAAAGTCGTCTGTTGTCCAGCCATCTTTTACAAGGTCAAGTACGCCTGCGTCTTCCAGCATTGCCTTGTTGAAGGCCATGTAAAATGGAGCAGAGCTGATTGGGTACATGTAGGCTGTGTCACCAGCTTTAGAAGCTTGGATGATGTTGTCGTTGCTGACATCTTTGACAAAATCATCTGTGAAGAGGTCATTCAAGTCTGCCAATTTACCATTTTTTCCGTAGGTAATGATCCGACCTGGTGCGTCGAAGAGCACATCTGGTGCTGTACCCGCTTCAATAGCTGTCGTGATTTTTTCTGGACCAGATGTGAAGTCAATGGTCTCTAGCTTAACAGTGATGTCTGGGTTTGCTTCTTCAAAAGCATCAATAATTTTTTGCTCATAAGTTCCCACACCATCTTCTGTTTTCTCTTGAGTAAAGACAGGGAAGGCCCACCATGTGATTTCCGTCTTGTCTGAACTTCCAGACTCTGAAGAGGTTGCAGTTGAGTCACTGGTTTTTGAACCACAAGCTGCCAGTGATAGGATAGCTGCACCTGCCAACAATGAATGCATGAGTTTCTTCATCATTCTTCTCCTTTTGGTTTATTTATTTGTCCCCGAAGGGTATTTTGAACATGGTAACTGTTTATTGCAAAGCCTTGATAAACCGCTCTGCTATTTCCTTAGGACGCGTAATGGCTCCGCCGACTACGATGCCCGCTACACCCAAGTCGTTGATCTGCTTGACTTCGTGTGGGTAATGAATCTTGCCTTCGGCAATCACATCAATGCCAGCCTGACACAGGCGGTCAACCAACTCAATATCTGGTCCTGCCTCTTGTCGGCTGTAAGAGGTGTAGCCCGAAAGGGTTGTCCCAACAAAATCAATGCCTGCTTGATGAGCGACAAGTCCTTCTTCGTAGGTCGAAATATCCGCCATAAAGAGTTGCTTCGGATATTTTTCCTTAATCTGGTGGATGAACTCTTCGATGGTCAAGCCATCAAATCGCTCCCTCTTGGTACAATCAAGGGCAATCACTTCAATATCTAACGCAGCCAATTCATCTACTTCCCGTATCGTAGCGGTAATAAATGGTTCCTGTGGCGGATAGTCACGTTTGATGATGCCGATAATTGGTAGGTCGGTCACCTCTTTTATCTCCTGTATGTCGCGAACACTGTTTGCTCGAATACCTACAGCTCCAGCTTCCTGGGCTGCCTTGACTAAAAGAGGCATAATGCCACCTTCTTCTCTATACAAAGGCTCCCCTGGCAAGGCCTGGCAGGAAACAATGACTCCATTTTTAATTTTTTCTTTTAAAGCTTCCTTGCTGATACTGGCCATTCTTTCACTCCTTTCATTTTCGGATCCGGGATAGCGCTTACAATTAGTATTATATACTATATTAAATTTTTTTCAATAGGTGGTTTGCATTTAAAATCTAATTTCTATATTTGTAAAAATCACCAAATTATTGAAAATAGTTTTAGAATTTTTAAGGAAAGAAAAAGTAGTTTCAATCCTTCTGTCTGGTAGGTTGCTAATAAAAAAGAGAGAGTCAACAAGGAATGACTCTCTTGTCTCATCTCACTTCCATTATTTGCTGTAAAAATAGGCCTTATAGAGTTTTTAGAAGGGGGAGGAGTTGCGCCCACTCGTCCACTACATAATCAGGCTGGTGGGAACTCAAAGGAGCCTGACGCCCACGGTGATTGAACCAAACAGCCCGCCAGCCCGAAGACTTGGCCCCGACCACATCATTGTCAAACGAATCGCCCACATAGTAAATCTGGCCACCTGGCAGCCCCAGACGCTCCTCCAACAACTGAAAAATAGCAGGATTTGGCTTGGTGATTCCAACTTGCCCTGAAATAAGAATATGTTCCATAGGAATCCAGTCCAACAGCTTCAAGGTCCGAATTTTTCGCAGCTGGTGTCGGTGCGGACCGTTTGTAATGATTCCCATGGCAATGCCCTGTGTCTTGCAATAGTCGAAAATCTCTGGGAAAATCGGGTTCAATTCTAATTGCCCCTGAAAATAGTCATAATCAATCTGAATGGTCAGAGCCAGAGCGTCCGAAACCTGGTAACCAAAATCAGCTAAGGCCGCCTTCATCCGATAAATATGACTATCCTTTAAACTCATTTTTCCGATGGCTGCAGCCTCAAAGACCTCATCAGCATGATGGCGAAAGGCTAGATAGAGAGGCCCCAACTGCTCTTCCGACACAGCTAGGTGCCGCTCCAAGGCCCGTTTAAAAGGCTGAATTTGGTCATATAAGGTATCATCCAAATCAAAAATCATTGCTCGCATGCCAGCTTCCCCTCCTTGTACAATTCTCATTATAGCAAAAATCTCCCTCGGAGCGAAGCCTGATACTACACTCTCTGCCAATAAGAATAGGAATCCTTCTGCATTTGATGGATTCCTATTCTTATTTTTATGGCGCCTGGATTGAAGGGCCTTCTTCTGCTCGTCAGCAAGATGATTGGCACAAGGCACAACCCCACGCCGAAAAGCCCTTGCGCCCAAGTAAGGACGGGGCCTAAGGGTCTATTCCTTGTGGGTTTAGGAACGAAGTTAGTATTTGCTATGAAGTTCCATACACAAAAATAGCTATGTTGTTTCAATTCCTTGTAGGGTTCATGGAATTTAGACGGCAGTTGGGAGCCTTCACTTTGAAGAAGGTATCACTAGCAAAGTTTCAATTCCTTGATAGGGTTCATGTAATCTTTGCTACGGCTCTTGGTTTGGCGTTCTTGATCATGTTTCAATTCCTTATAGGGTCCACATTTTAATCACAATCTTCCAAAACAGTTTGACGCAGTGGTTGGCTGGCTTCAGTCGGCGTCTGCGACTTGTCTAAAACCTTAGGGTGACAAACTGCGTTTGTTCTATTTCCAACCTTCAACTGTCCCCCAGACAGTTGAAGCTTATGCGGGGGTGCTACGACGAACCTAGTCATTGGGGTTCTGCAGCACTCCCAATTCCTTATAGGGTTCATGTAATGGTCAGAACACTACGGTGTTAAAGGTATGAAGTGGGGGTTTCAATTCCTTATAGGATTCATGGAATAAAAAGCTCTCGCGGGCGGTCAGGTTTCAATTCCTTATAGGGTTCATGTAATGATATGCTCTTTATTTACCTAGTGAATATTTTGAAGTTGATGAAAGTTTCAATTCCTTATAGGGTTCATGTAATATTTCATTTCGGTTTTGTGGAATTATCTGGATTTGAATGATAGTCTCAATTCCTTATAGGGTTCATGTAATATTATCACAACTGGGAGGCTCGTAAAGAGTTTGCCCCAGGTTTCAATTCCTTATAGGGTTCATGTAATAAATCTGGGGAATCCGCCTTCTGGGGCGGATACCCTAACCACCAGGAAGGTTTCAATTCCTTATAGGGTTCATGTAATCGCTTATACAGAGCGCTTACTGCTCTTCACGGGGCAACTTGAAGCCGTTTCAATTCCTTATAGGGTTCATGTAATGATCGCTTTTGTGTTTTAGAACCATGTTAAATAGACACCCACGTTTCAATTCCTTATAGGGTTCATGTAATAACAGATTTGACAAGGGTTTGTCCTCTGTTTAGGCTTAGTATAGCAGATTTTTTAAGGTTTTTCAAGGTTTTTTCCGTTCAACCCCTTTTTAGGAAATGCCTTTGTGGCGGGCTTTTGGAGGCTTTGAAAAACCATAAAAATCATCGAACGGATTTTGACCCCAAAACGACCACTTTTGACGACCAATTTCCGTTCGACCCCACCACTCAGCAAGCAGCACCAGACAGTCCACTATTTTCAATGTTAAAAGCCCCTTGCTGGAGCCAACGCTCATACTCAATGAACAATCAAAAGTAGATGAAAAATGCTCACTAAAGCAGAAGACTCCTGCTTTTCAACTCTAGGTACAGACTGAAATCCTCCTAAGAAACCCACTCATCAGGGCTCGTTGCCATCTATATGCTTGATGTTCAAAGACTATCCACACCAGCAGAAACTAACACAAAAGCAACCAATCTATGGCTGCTTTCTTCATTATATCTTCTGCTGAATCTGGTGCATGTGGGCATAGACACCGCCTTGTTCAATCAGGTCTTCGTGTCTGCCACGCTCGATAATGCGGCCTTGATCCAAGACCAAAATCTGATCCGCCGTCTGAATGGTGGATAGGCGATGGGCGATGATAAAGGTTGTCCGCCCCTCCTTGACCACTTCCATGGCATGCTGGATGATTTCCTCAGTTTCTGTATCGATATGCGAGGTCGCTTCATCTAGTATCAGGATTTTGGGATTGGAATAAAGGGTGCGGGCAAAGGCAATCAGCTGGCGTTCTCCACTAGAGAAGGCCGTGCCTTTTTCAACAACCGGCTCATCAATCCCCTGCTCCAACCGTGCCAGCATAGGGCCTGCCCCAACTTTTTCAAGCGAAGCCAAGACCAGTTCACGGTCCATCTCTTGGTCATTCATAGCGACATTACTAGCGATGGTGCCGGTGAAGAGATAGGGATCTTGTAGGACAATTCCCATATGACTGCGCAGGCTTTCACGAGAGTAATCACGGATGTTTTTCCCATCGATCAAGACCCGCCCTTTTTGCGGATCGTAAAAGCGATAGAGCAAGTTCATGATGGACGACTTGCCTGAACCCGTGTGGCCGACCAGAGCGACTGTTTCCCCCTTGTCTGCCTGAATGGAGATGTCCTTGAGAATGGTTTTTCCTTCTTCGTAAGCAAAGCTGACGTGGTCAAAGATGACCTGGCCATCTGTCACCTGCAAGTCCTCAGGTGAGTCCGTTTCCGTTTCTTCCTCCAAGAGCTCAATCACGCGCTTGCCGGTTTCCAAAGAACGCAGGAGATTAGGGAACTGCTGAATCAGAGCTCCGATGGCAATAAAGACCCCTTCGATGTAGCTGATATAGACAAAGAGACGACCCGATGTCAACTCTGACTGCCCCTTGAGAAACTGGTAGCCCACAATGGTCAAAATCCCTGTGATAACCAAATTTTGCAAGAAACCTGTCAGATTCCACGTCGCGATAGACTGGGCCCAGACAATCTTATTATCCGCCTGCCGCATCTTGTCCGCAGTTGCCTCAAAGTCAGCCAAGACACGCTCCTCCTGTCCAAAAAGTTGGATCAGACTAGCACCGTTCATGGTCTCATTGACCTGCGTATTGACATCACTTCTGGCATCGTAATAGTCCTTCATAGGCTTGTCCGTCATCTTCTTATAGGCATACTGAACACCGATACACAGAGGAATCAAGAGCAAGATAACCAGCCCCAAACTGGTATTCATATAGAAAAGAATCCCAAACGTATAGGCCAGCCGAACAGTATTGTTAAACGCATAAACCAGAGTTCCATAAAATTGATTGCGCAGGGTTTCTGTATCATTGACGATCCGTGTCGCAATCTTTCCAGCAGGTTTGTCATCAAAGTAGGAAATCGGCAAACGCTGCATAACATCATAAGTACGATTGCGCAAGTTTTCCGCTATCCCATTGGCACAATACATCAGTAAACGCATCGAAACATAAAAACCAATCGCCCCAACACCTACCATGAGCAAATAGTAGCCCAATTCCTGCAAAAAGACAGCCTGCTCAAACATGGCTCCCTCACTAATTGCTGTCAAAGGGCCATCAATAAGGCGCTGCAAGATTAAAGGCGCAAACCGTATCAGACCAGAAGCCAGCAAATAAACCGTCACAGAGCCTAGAAAAAGCCACTTCACATGCTTGATTTCTTTCAATAATAAGCCTAAAACTCTCATTATTCCCCTCCTTCCTGACTTTGCTGGCGCTGGTATTGCTCATAGTACCAACCCTCTTGGGCTAGTAAGTCAGCAGGCGTCCCTTCTTCGACGATCTGCCCCTCATCCAAGACCAGCACCCAGTCCGCATGATTGACAGCAGACAGACGGTGGGTCACGATGACATTGGTCTTACCAGCACGTTCTTTTTGAATGTTTTGGATAATCTGGCGTTCGGTGCGAGCGTCCACTGCCGACAAGGAGTCATCCAAGATGAGCAAGTCTGGATTGCGCAAGAAGGCCCGGGCAATAGAAATCCGTTGCTTCTGGCCGCCAGAAATGGATACGCCCCGCTCCCCAATCATGGTATCAAGGCCATCACTCATCCGCTCCAAGTCTTGAGTAAAGGCTGCTGTTGCAATGGCTTGTTCAATCTCCTCAGGACTGCTATCAACTTTCCCCAGAGCAATATTTTCGCCAACAGACTTGGAAAAGAGGATATGTTCTTGAGGAACGTAGCCAATCTTGCCCTCAATCGAAGAACGTTTCACCTCTAAAATTGGCTGACCATTGATACTAAATTGCCCCTGACCGACTGGATACTGACGGAGCAGCTGGCGGACGAGGGTGGTTTTCCCTGCCCCTGTTTTTCCAACAATGCCTACCGTTTGTCCAGCCTTCAGTGTCCAGTTGATGCCTGTAAGGCTCTGCCGTTCGGCCTGTGGATAGCTAAAGCTGTAATCCTTGAAGGAAATACTTGCCAGCTCTGCTATTTCCCCAGAACCATCCGCCTCCAAATCATCGCCTGTATCAATCAGCTCCTGCAACTTCTCAAAGGAAGTCTTACCCGTCTGATAAACCAGAATGAAGTCAGCCAACATCCAGAAAGGCTCAAGGAGTGAGCTAACATACAGTTGGAGGGCAATAACCTGCCCCAGACTGATGTCGCCCTTCTGGAGGGCATGGGCTCCCAAGAGGAGCACAGCTGCATTGGACAGCCCCAGAAAGACAGAAGCCAAAGGAGCATAGACCGATTGGAGGGAGGTAATACGGTTCCCGCCTTTAGCCAGCTCGCTGGTTCGTTTCTGAAAACGCGCCTCCAAGGTCGCCTTCTTACTGTACGCCCGGGTAACCCGAATCCCTTCTACCACTTCCAAGACCTCGGTATTGAGGTTGGCAACCGCTTCACGGTTTTTTTCAATGGCCTCATCCTGCATACGTCCAAAAACAACAATACAGCCCGCCATAGCCAGCATGGGCAGAATAGCCCAGAAGGAAATCTTCCAGTCCATCAGAAACATGGTCGGAATGATAAAGGCCAGCATGCCTCCTGCATAGACGACAATCATCAGCCCATACCCCACCATGTCCATCAGCCCATCCGCGTCTGTTGAAAAGCGGGTCATGATGTCACCCGAACGGAATTTTTCATAAAAAGGCGTCCGCATGACCACCATCTTACGGAAAGCCCGTTGCTGCATCTCAAACTTAAAGTTAATCGAAGCCTGAAAAAGCTTGAGGTGCCAGATAAAGGCCATCCCGTAGTTGAGCAGGCTGACCAAAAAGAGCATGGTCATATCCTGCACCAACCGCCCTTGGGTCAAGCCCTGACTGGCTAAAGTATCCACCATCCGCTGAATAATCTGGGTTGGCACCAATAGGGTCGCATCGTAAATAATCAAGGTCACCGCAACCAACAAGTAGAGCCACTTATG
>CAMBAD010000035.1 GCA_945864085.1 uncultured Streptococcus sp. | reverse complement strand
CAATTGGTACTGGGCATGGTTGGTATCCTGATACTCATCGACATGGATATACTGGTACTTCTGCTGGTAATAGGTCAGGACCTCTGGATTTTGGTCAAATAAGCGGAGCGTTAACATGATGAGGTCATCAAAGTCAACGGCCTCTGACTGCCGCAGTTCCTTCTGGTAAGCCTTGTAGCATTTTGCGACAATCTGCGTGTATAGATCGCCTGCCTGTGCTTCAAATGCCCTGTCATCAATCAAGTCATTTTTGGCATTGGAAATGGTTCCCAGAATGGAACGTTCGCTCCACTTTTTAGGGTCCAGGTCGAGCTGCTTGAGGATACGTTTCATCAGTGTCCGTTGCTCACCTGGATCCACAATAGTGAAGTTGCGATTATAGCCGATATGGTCAGCGTCACGACGCAAAATGCGGACGCACATGGAGTGGAAGGTGGCAATCAAACAATCTTGCGTTGCAGAATTGAGGGCGTAAGCCCGCTCCTTCATCTCACGCGCTGCTTTGTTGGTAAAGGTAATGGCCAGGATATTCCATGGATTGACCATTTTTTCATCAATCAAGTAGGCGATGCGGTGGGTCAGGACACGAGTCTTGCCCGAACCTGCCCCTGCCATAATTAAAAGCGGACCTTCCGTTGTCTGTACCGCCTCTGCCTGTTTATCATTCATTCCGTTTAATAATGGGTTCATTTTCTTCTCCGTTGAAAAATTCTATCTTCCTATCATACCATTTTTCGCAAAAAAAAGCTGACTTGGCTGAGGGGAAAATATATAAAAAAGAAGCAGGCGTCTATCAAGGCTACTTCTCAGCTTTCTTCTTGCATCGGTAGTGAATCATCAAAGATATGCTGAAACTTGCTGGCCCGCTGCTTCATATCATCCAAAACAAGTTCCCGAATATCCTCTGTTAGGGCTTCCTTCTGCCAGGCCCGCTCGGCAGCCACTTTTTCTGGCTGGTCAGGAAAGGCCAACTGGATGGCCCGAAGGGCATAAAAGGCGGCTCCAAGCTCATGGTCTGCCATATGGGCGGTAGCCACCGCATGGCCACAAGCCCTAGCCACCTCACGCGCCACCCCTTCCACCTTACGGGCGGCAGCATGGGCCGCATAGGCAAAGCTTCGCGCCTCCATCATGGTCATCCCACCCTTGGCCCAGATCCTGGTGGCATCCACCGCCTGGCTCGGTCCTAGAACACTTGGATAGCTTTCCTGAAAAAGAGGCAGGACCCGCTCAGCGCAGCTGGCAGCCCAGAGGGCCAGGGATTGATGGGGCCCATCCTCCAAGAGCCCCCCTCGGCCGATACGGACAAAGCGCGGATCCCGATTGCCAAGGTAAGGTTTTGCCATGCTCATTCCTCCTAAAATAGGTATTTTATAGGTCAATTATACTAAATCATGCCAGCATTTTCCATAAAAAATGCAAAACTGCATATAAATTTCCAATGAGGCCAATTGATATTCTTTAAGTCCAACCGCGGATGACACTCGCCCTAGTCCCACTAACCCAAGTCACAACCCCTAGCTTTTCCACAGAGAAAAACCTGAACTTTCATCCAGGTTCTCCATTATTTTACTTGCTGCAAGGTTTTCTCTCCCTGCAAATAGATGGCAGTGGTCAGGCTTTCTTGACCCTTATTGACAAAAATTTCTAAGGAGTTTTTGTCAAAAATGACTTGCAGCTGCTGGGCTTCTATCTCGACCGAGCGACGGCTGATGGCCCATGCTTCTTCTCCAGAAATGTCCATTTTTTGATGGCTCCGGTCAATGAAGACTAAGCCGTCTTGGTAGCCAAATTCGACATAATCATCCTCGTCGCCCAATCTCAGGACCAGATTGTCTTTCACTTCCAGCTCCAGATAGCCTGTGCTGACCACTTCTTGCCCAAGCTGGATGCGGGGAAGGCTGTCCAATACCTCTTGAGGAACTTCCTGCCGTAACTGATTGCTGATCGAATGAAGAATGCGGGGCAGGGTCATATTGCAGGCCCAGCCGTGGCCGAGCTCATGGGGAACCACAGTCCGACCCCAGTTGTGCATCCAGGCGATAACAATCCGCTGCCCCTTATCGTCCAAGAGGCTCTGTGGGGCGTAGAAATCATGACCATGGTCCAACTCTGAAACGAACTCCTGCAGAAACTCTTTCTTCTCCCAATCAACTCGTCCCGCTATCAGGACAGATGAATTGAGATTGCGAAAATCATGGTCCGTCTCTTGGTAGCGCATTGGAGAAACCAAGATGTAAGCCTGACCATCCACTTCAAAGAAATCTGGACATTCCCACATAAAGCCCTGATGGGCCTCCCCTTTCAGGAAAATGGACTCAAAATGCCAGTTTCTCAAGTCATCCGACCCCAGCAAAACAACCGTCCCTCTTTCATCCTTATGCTTGGCTGCCACCACTGCATAGTAATGTCCATCTTTTTCAAAGAGCTTAGGATCCCGAAAATCTGCAGCAATCAGGTCTGGAGGCAGGATATCCCCCGTAGCCACTGGATTCTCCTCGATTTTCTCAAAATGAATGCCGTCCGTCGAATAAGCGATGTTCTGCACCTGGCTGACCCTGCCATCCTCATGGACGATATGGCCGGTATACATGAGCCAAAGCGTATCATCTTTGACCAGGGCAGAACCGGAAAAACAGCCATCCTTGTCATAAGGTTTATCTGGTGCTAAGGCCACCGGCAAATGCTCCCAGCTCACAAAATCCTTGGTCTTGGCATGACCCCAGTGCATGGGACCCCAAAAGGAACCGTAGGGATAATATTGATAAAAGAGATGATACTCCCCACGAAAATAAACAAAACCATTGGGGTCATTGATCCAGCCGATAGGGGCAGAGAAATGGATATTGGGTTTGAACTGGGGATTTATCCTATTAAGATTTTCATCGATATAGGCATTTGCAGCCTCCAAAGTATATGCTTTCATATTATCACCGTCCTTGCTTCTCCCATTATATCACAGATTTAACCAGCAAAAAACCAGCCCTTTCGGACTGGCGTCGCTTTCGCAATCTTAATCTTTTGCACCCAAGGCAGCTACTGTGATGTAGTTGTATGGTTTGTTGAAGTGTGGCAAGAAGAACAAGTCTGTCAATGCCAATTTTTCGATTGTTACGCCTTCTTGGATTGCCAATGAGAATAGATGGATACCCAATGAGATATCTTCACGCGCAGCCATTTGCGCACCAAGGATACGACGTGAATCTTTATCGTAAACAATCTTGATGGTTACTGGGAAGTTACCATGCTCCATAAATTCTGGTTTTTGGTTGTCAGTTACTTCAGTAACCGCAGCGTTCAAACCAAGACGAGTAGCTTTTTCAAGTGTCAAACCAGTTGATACAAGGTTAAGACCGTAGATAGAGATACCGTTAGAACCTTGTACACCGATACCTTCAAGGTCAGTACCACAGATATTGTGTGCTGCTACGATACCAGTACGTACTGCGTTTGAAGCCAACGCGATGTAGCTTGTGTCGCCAGTAGCGTTGTCATAGATAGTTGCACAGTCACCGATAGCGTAAACGCCTGGGATAGAAGTTTCTTGGCGTTTGTTTACAAGGAAGGCACCGTTACGGAAACGCTCGATTCCTTCACCTGCAAATGCAGTGTTTGGACGGAAACCAACAGCCAAGATAACCATGTCAACATCGTATTCATTCTTGTCAGTGATGATTTTTTCAACTTTACCGTCACCAGCAACTTCTTGAACAGTTTCACCGAAGGCAAGTTTGATACCGTTGTCTTCCATGTTTTTAGCCATAAGGTCTGACAAGTCGCGGTCATAGTAACCAGCCAAACAGGTATCTACAACATCGATAAGAACAACTTCTTTCCCTTTGCGTTGGAATGCTTCTGCAAGCTCAACACCGATGTAACCAGCACCAACAACTGCTACGCGGTTGATGTCTTTGTTTTTCAAACGTTCGATAACATCTGCTGAGTTTTGGTACAATTTAACGAATTGCAAGTTTTCAAGTGTTGCTTCAAATTCAAGAGAACCTTCTTTGATTTCAGCACCTTTGATTGGTGGCAAAATTGGTTGTGAACCAGTCGCAAAAAGCAGTTTTTCAAACGATTCAACATGTTCTTGACCATTTACAAGTGCAGTAACTGTTTTTGCTTCGTAGTCGATGTTGGTAACTGGAGACTCCATGTAAACTGTCGCACCCAAGCTCTCCAACTCTTCTTTGTTAGAGTAGAAAAGACCTTCAGGACCGCCGATTTGCTCACCAATCCACAAAGCCATACCACAACCCAAGAATGAAATGTTTGAGTTTTGGTCAAATACAACGATTTCATTCGCATCGCCGTAGTTTGTCAACATAGTTTTGATTGCGGCAGTACCTGCGTGGTTAGCACCGACAACAACGATTTTAGACATAAGTAAAATCTCACTTTCAAAATAAATATTTTTTTACAATTTACATTATACAACAGGAATGTTACCGATTTCAAAAAATATGCTCAGAATATCACATTTTTTCAAAAAGTGTTATGATAGCTTCTTTTGCATAAGAAAACAAAGGACTGCGAGTATATAAAAAACCTAGATTGCTCTAGGTTCTAGCTTAACGTACTTGCTCAAAACGCAGGTGGACAATAATCTTATCCCCATAACCATTGCGCTCAAGGTCGCGTTGCAGACGGTAAGAAATATAGTGTTCCGCAATCGTAATATAACCCGCATCCAAAAGGCGGTGTTCAACTTGAGACTGCACCATGCTAATCGTTGGTCGCTCTGTATGAGCTTCTTCCAAGTCTAACACGACTTTCTTAGTGACTTGAGCGAGGTTTTTACGCCAAACATCATCAATCACATAGACAGTCTGGGCAGCCTTAATGATGGCTTGATAAATTTTATCCGGATCAAACTCAACCACTTCTCCACTACGTTTAATGACTTGCATATCAAGCTCCTTTCTGGTTTTCAGTAAACCCTTTCATACTTCTATTATCTAGGTTTTTCGCGGTTTTGTCAAGTTTCTTTTTTCAAACTATGTTATAATATTTGTATCACTTACAGAAAAAGGAGAAATTAATGTCACATGCAATGCCAAAACGTCATGAAATTGATGTTCAATTAACTTGGAATACAGATTTACTCTTTCCAAGTCCTGAGAATTACAAAGAAAACTTAGTGGCCTACGCTGATCAAGTAACCGCTTTTGAAGCCGACTACAAGGGGAAATTATCAGATAAAGAAACCATCGTCGCTGCCTTGACAGAATACGAGAAAATGGTCATTCTGGACAGCAGACTCTCCCACTACGCCTTCCTACCTTTAGAAGTCGATAAGATGAATACGGACTTGGCAAGCCTCGCCAACGAGTACGACCTTGTATCTGCCAAAGCCCGTCCAAAATGGGACTTCCTGTATTCAGAACTCGGTCAATTAGACGAAGCCTTTCTAGTTGAATTGAGCCAAGAACAACCCCAGTGGGCTGCTTTCTTTGAGGCTATTCTTCGAAACAAGCCACATCAGCTTCACCCGCTTCAAGAAGAACTGCTAGCCAACTTCGCACCAACCTTTGGCCAGCCATACAATAACTACGGTGTAACCAAGTTTGAAGACATGACCTTTGACAATTTCGAAGCCAATGGAGAAACATTTGGTAACAGCTACGTTCTCTTCGAGAATGACTACGAAATCAGTCACGATACGGAAATTCGTCGCAATTCAGCTGCCGGTTTCTATTCAACTTTGAAGAAATACAAGAACACGACTGCTGCGACTTATTTGTCTCATATCAAAAATGAACAAATTGAAGGGCGTTTGCGCGGTTTTAATTCCACTATTGACTTCCTCCTGCACCGTCAGAACGTATCACGCGATTTATTTGACCGCCAGATTGATGTCATCATGAAGGAATTAGCTCCTCACATGCGCCGCTATGTGAAATTAGTTGCTAAATCCCATGGTTTGGAAAACATTACACATGCTGACTTGAAAATTAGTCTGCCTTCTGAATATAACCAACGCATTACACCTGAGGAATCAAAACAATTCTTGATTGATTGTTTGGGTATTCTTGGCGATGATTATGTGAAGATGATTGAGCAATCCTTTGACGAACGTTGGATTGACTTCGCTCAAAATGAAGGCAAGGCTACTGGTGGCTTCTGTGCTACCCTCTACGACGGCCCTTCTTATATCCTCCTTTCATGGACTGGCTTGATGAATGAAGTTTTGGTACTGGCACATGAATTGGGCCATGCTGGCCATTTCCAATGGGCGAAAAAGCAGAGCATCCTCAACTATGAACCGTCTCTTTATTTCATCGAAGCTCCATCCACAGCCAACGAAGTCTTGACCTGTAACACCCTCTTGAAGAACAATCAAGATCCTGGCTTCCAGGCTTACTTGATCAGCGAATGGATTAGCCGTACCTACTTCCACAACATGGTAACTCACTTATTGGAAGCAGCCTTCCAACGTGAAGTTTATACCCGCTTAGACAATGAAGAATACCTCAACGGCGACATCCTCTGCCAAATCAAGTTAGACATTATCAAAGAATTCTGGGGCGAAGATTTTGAAATCGGTGACGACGCAGGTCTTATCTGGATGCGTCAACCACACTACTACATCGGCCTCTATCCATACACCTACTCTGCTGGTCTGACAATCGGTACAGCTATGGCTAAACAGCTGGAAGAAAAACCAGAGGAGGTCGTTGAAAAATGGCTGGAAACCCTCTCACTCGGTGCTAGTCTTTCCGCGCAAGATTTGGCCAAACATGCTGGTGTTGATGTCTCTACAGACAAACCACTCAAAGATACCATTGCCTATGTCGGTTCATTGGTTGATAAATTGGAAAATCTGATACTCAATCAATAACAAAAATAGATAGGCTGTCAGACCCCAGGTCGGACTGGGGTTCCCCAAGACAGTCGATACAACATCCTTTTGAAAAAAGAAAAGACCCTAACCAAGGTTCACTAGGACCAGGTTAGGGTCTTTTTGATAGGCCATTTTGCACGAGCTTCAACGGCTATTGGTTATAATTATACTGATTGTAACTCTTTGTGAAGGATTGCAGAACTTCTTTTGGTGCCTGAGCATACGGTGTGGATGACTCCAGCACCCCTTTGACGATAATACGCAGGGTAGCATTATAGTCTGTACAGGTTACTAGCGTAATTTCTGTCCGCCCCTCAACATCATCAATCACATGGACACTGTCTGGCGTCACCGTTTCAATCTTATCAATCACATAGGTATAGACATTGGTCTTATCTGTGATATGGATTTTCATGCCTGTTTGCGCGCGGTCCAAGGGTGAGAATAGAACATCCGCAGCACCAGTCACTCCAAAAATGTGGTGGCTGGCCAGAGAATAGTTGCCTTTACCCATTTCCTGTGTTTCTTTCATGGTACCTGCGCCATACATGAGGGCAAGATTCGATACCCCTTTAAAAATTGGAAGATTGATACCAAGTTCTGGTACGGCAATCCCGCCGATAACAGGCAGTTGTTGGGCATCCCATTGGGCCTTTAAGATAGCCTCTGTTGAAATAGCTTCCACCTGATCAAAATCAAAGGTCGTCTCAACCTGCTTATTTTTTTCAATCTCTTCAGTAGTAACCTTGGAAATCTGGTATTTATTGGTATTCCAACCGATGATAAAATTACGGATGGAGGTATTGAAAATAAGAGCCAGTGAAATTAAGACCAAGATGAGGGCTAAGAGATTGCGCCAAATGCTTCTCTTGCCTTTTTTGACACTTGCACGTCTAGCCATAGAGGTTATTCCTCCTCTTCCTTGTCTTCTGTTGCGGCATCTACCAGGGCAAAGGTCATGATTTGGGCATCCTCATCAAGGCGCATGACCTTAACTCCCATCGTCGAGCGACCTGTTTGCGAAATATTGGCTACACTGGTCCGAATAATAACACCAGTATCTGTAATAACCATGATGTCTTCATCTCCATTGACAGTCGTTAAACCTGCAAGCGGGCCATTTTTCTCTGCGACCTTCAACGTGATAATTCCTTTACCACCGCGGCTTTTTGTTGGGTATTCAGTAGCCGAGGTACGTTTGCCATAGCCTTTTTCTGTCAGGACTAAGACCTCTTGGCCATCTGTAACAACCGTAGCCGCAACCAGCTGATCCCCTTCTCGGAGCCGAATTCCCCGAACACCTGTTGCTGTCCGTCCCATATTTCGCACATCGGTCTCTGTGAAACGAACGGAATAACCAAATTTTGTTCCCATGATGACATCAGCCTGACCATTGGTCAAGAAAACATTGATTAGTTCATCATCTTCTTTTAAATTTAGGGCTTTCAAGCCACTCTGACGAATATTGGCAAATTCTGAAACGCTGGTCCGTTTTACCAATCCTTGTTTTGTTGCAAAGAAGAGGAAATGATTTTCTGCCTGATCCTTGGTCACATTGATGATGGTTTGGATTGATTCATTTTCTTCTAGTTTGAGCAGATTGACCACTGGCAAGCCCTTGGCTGTTCGTCCGTATTCTGGAATTTCATACCCTTTCAGGCGATAGACACGGCCTTTATTTGTAAAGAAGAGCAAGCGATCGTGGGTGCTGGTTGAAATTAGTTCCCGAACAAAGTCGTCGTCCTTAACACCTGTTCCTTGAACACCTCGGCCGCCACGTTTTTGGGCTTGGAACTCATCTTGTGCCAAACGCTTGATGTAACCTTGGTTTGACAGGGTAATCAGCACATCGGTCTCTTCAATCAAGTCCTCGTCTTCGAGCGAAAGAACTTCTCCCACCATGAGTTCAGTACGACGAGGATCTGCATACTTGCGTTTGACTTCTTCGAGCTCTTCTTTGATAATCTGTACAACACGCTCAGGCTTGGCCAAAATATCAGCCAAATCAGCAATCAAGGCAATCAAATCGTCATATTCTGACTGAATTTTATCGCGTTCCAATCCTGTCAAACGACGCAGGCGCATATCAAGAATGGCCTGACTTTGGCGTTCTGAGAGGTTGAATTTCTCCATTAATTCTGCCTGAGCGATGGCATCCGTCTCTGAATTACGGATAATGCGAATGACTTCGTCAATGTGGTCAAGGGCAATCAGCAAACCTTCCAAGATATGGGCACGGGCTTCTGCTTTTTCTTTATCGAATTGTGTCCGGCGAGTGACCACTTCTTTTTGGTGTTCAATATAAGATTCCAATATCTGACGGACAGAGAGAATCTTTGGCACACCGTTTTGAATGGCCAACATATTGAAACTAAAGTTGGTCTGGAGTTGTGTCTGCTTGAACAAATTATTCAAGATAACATTGGCTGAGGCGTCGCGGCGAACTTCGATAACAAATCGTACACCCTCGCGGTTTGACTCATCACGAACGGCCGTAATCCCGTCTATGCGCTTCTCTTGCACCAATTTGACAATGTGCTCTTGCACCTTGGACTTGTTGACCATGTATGGAAACTCGGTTACAACAATCCGCTCACGACCATTTCCATATTCTTCAATTTCCGTACGAGAACGTAGGGTAATAGAACCTTTCCCTGTCTCATAGGCACGGTGAATGCCTGATTTACCCATGACCAAGGCACCAGTTGGAAAGTCAGGACCAGGCAAGACTTCCATGATGTCACGAGTGGTTACCTCTGGATTATCCATGACCAGCTTAACAGCTTCGATGGTTTCACCCAAGTTGTGTGGCGGAATATTGGTCGCCATACCAACAGCGATACCTGTCGTACCGTTAACAAGCAGGTTAGGAAAACGTGCAGGCAGAACTTCAGGCTCACGCTCACTGGCATCGTAGTTGTCTGCAAAGTTTACAGTGTTTTTATTAATATCACGGAGCATTTCCAGAGCAATTTTGCTCATACGAGCCTCTGTATAACGCTGGGCAGCGGCTCCATCACCGTCCATGGAACCAAAGTTTCCGTGACCATCTACCAACATGTGACGGTAAGACCACCATTGCGCCATACGGACCATGGCTTCATAAATAGCACTATCACCGTGTGGGTGGTATTTACCCATGACATCCCCCGTAATACGGGCTGATTTTTTATGTGGTTTATCTGGCGTAATACCCAGTTCATTCATTCCGTAGAGGATACGGCGGTGAACGGGCTTCAGACCGTCACGTACATCTGGCAGAGCACGCGAAACGATAACACTCATCGCATAGTCGATGAAGGATGTTTTCATTTCCTTGGTCAAATTAACCGTTACTAAATTCTTATCTTGCATGAATATGCCTCGCTTCAACTGTCATTCTACCCTTTATTATACCATATTTGAGGATTCTTTTCTTGATTTGGAATTGATATGTAAACATTTTCAAAATCTCTTTCACAAGTGACAAAACCTAGAAAAAATGCTAGAATGATAGTGGTTGGGATTGAATCCCTAAATAAAACTAAGGAGATGTTTAGACATGACTGCAACTAAACAACACAAAAAAGTAATCCTAGTCGGTGATGGTGCCGTAGGTTCTGCTTATGCTTATGCCCTTGTTAACCAAGGTATTGGTCAAGAATTGGGTATCATTGACATCAACAAAGACCGTACTCAAGGTGACGCAGAAGACTTAAGCCACGCTTTGGCCTTTACCTCACCTAAAAAAATCTATTCTGCTGAGTACTCAGATGCTCACGATGCAGACTTGGTTGTATTGACTGCTGGTTTGCCACAAAAACCAGGTGAAACTCGTCTTGAGCTGGTTGAAAAAAACCTTCGTATCAACCAACAAATCGTTTCTGAAATTGTTAAGTCAGGCTTTGATGGCATCTTCCTTGTTGCAGCTAACCCAGTGGATGTCTTGACTTACTCAACTTGGAAATTCTCAGGTTTCCCTAAAGAACGCGTTATCGGTTCTGGTACATCACTTGATTCAGCTCGTTTCCGTCATGCTTTGGCAGAAAAAATTGGTATTGACGCACGTTCTGTTCACGCCTATATCATGGGTGAACACGGTGACTCAGAATTTGCAGTATGGTCACACGCTAACGTTGCTGGTGTGAAATTATACGACTGGTTGCAAGACAACCGCGACATCGACGAGCAAGGACTTGTTGACTTGTTTGTCTCTGTTCGTGACGCTGCCTACTCTATCATCAACAAAAAAGGTGCAACTTACTACGGTATCGGTGTTGCCTTGGCTCGTATCACTAAAGCAATCTTTGACGACGAAAATGCGGTACTTCCATTGTCAGTTTACCAAGCTGGTCAATATGCAGGTGTTGATGATGTCTTCATCGGTCAACCAGCTATCATCGGCGCACACGGTATTGTTCGTCCAGTAAACATCCCATTGAACGACGCTGAATTGCAAAAAATGCAAGCTTCTGCTAAACAACTGAAAGACATCATTGACGATGCTTTCGCTAACCCAGAAATCGCTGCTGGTGTTAAAAACTAAGCAATAAATACAGAAAAGGTGAACCAATCGGGTCCACCTTTTTCTATTTCCGAATATCATAACGCAGCATAGCAATCCCATCTGTCACAGTTGACTCTACCAAGATCAGTTTCTGCTCCTCTGGCAGTTTATCAAAAAGAGAAATCCCTTCTCCTAAGATTGTTGGAATAATGCCGATGATGAAATGGTCAATCAATTTGGCTTCCAAACAGGTCTGTACAAGCCCTGCTCCTCCGAAGAGCCAAATATCGCAACCTTCTTCTGCTCGCAGTCGCTCAATCTCTGCAATAATGTCCTGCACAAATCGAACATTCTCATAATCAGCCTGTTCAACACGACTGGCAATGATAAACTCTTTATCCTGATAGCCCTCAATCATCTCCAAGGGACAGTCTTCCAGTGATTTTCGCCCCATGATGACCGTATCACAACCATTGAAAAACGCAGGATTGTCGAATTGCAGGGCAGTATCATATTGAGCTGTTCCATGCCCCTCTATCCAATCATAAGTCCCGTCTGTTCGAGCAATAAAACCATCCAAACTCATAGAAATATTTAATACCAAGCGTCGCATTCTGTATCCTCCGTTTGAAAATGTAGAAATCTAGTATAGCATAAAGAAAAAGAAAAAGAAAAGGATTAGGAAAGGGCTCGATAGACATAAAATACACATCTATTCTATGTTTAACTTGTATCGCTTTTGTATCTTCAAGCTAATAAAGAAACAGCCCTTTGAAGTGGTAAATTCGCTCTCTTATTTCCAAGCTCATGATAAAAAGGTCCACTGGACCTTTTTATTACTTCGATTTAATATAGTTGACGCCGTCGGCTTTTGGTGCGACTGCTTTTCCGAAGAAGGCAGATAGGGCAACGACTGTAATCAAGTATGGAGCGATTTGGAGATAAACGGTTGGAATATCTTTCAAACCTGGTAATTGGCTACCAATAACGGCCAAACTTTGAGATAAACCAAAGAAGAGGCTGGCCAACATGGCACCGATTGGGTTCCATTTACCAAAGATAACCGCTGCCAAGGCAATGAAGCCTGAACCAACGATTGTTGTTGCTGAGAAGTTGATGTTTACAGATTGAGCGCTTACTGCTCCACCAATACCTCCCAGGAAACCTGCAATCAGGACACCTGCATAACGCATAACATAAACATTGATACCCAAGGTATCAGCTGCTTGTGGGTGTTCACCGACCGAACGCAAACGCAGACCAAATTTTGTCTTGTAGAGGATGAACCAAGACACAAATGCTACGACAATCGCAACATAGCCCATCAAACTGGTATTTTTAAAGAATAATTCACCAAGTATCGGAATATCTGATAAGACTGGGAAGGAGAATTTACCAAATGACTCGCGAATACTGTCTGTTTGTCCCTTGTTGTAAATAACTTTTACCAAGAAGACACCCAGAGCAGGAGCCAAGAGGTTCAAGACGGTACCAGAAACAACGTGGTCTGCACGGAAGTTAATGGTCGCAGCTGCGTGGATAATGGCAAAGAGTAAACCTGCAATACCACCGACTAAAACAGCCAATAGAGGCGTCATTTTCCCAAAGCTTGCAGCAAATTCAATGTTAAATACGACACCTGCAAAGGCACCGATTACCATGATACCTTCCAGTCCGACATTGACAATACCTGCACGCTCAGAGAATACCCCACCTAAACTGGTGAAAATCAGAGGGGCGGAATAAATCAACATTTGCGAAATGAGCAAAGCTAGAATAGAAATGTTCATGTTACTTAACTCCTTTCGCTTTTTTTCTTGGTTTCAATACTTGTTCAAAGATGAATTTCACACCGATGAAGAAGATGATTGAAGCTGTTACAACGTTAATCAATTCAGGTGGAATCTGTGCCCGAACCATACCTGGTGCACCGATTGAGAGAACACCGAAGAGGAAGGCTGCAAATGGAATACCCAGTGGCGAGTTGGAAGCTAGTAAGGCAACAGCCATACCGTCAAAACCAATGTCCAAACTTCCACCTTGAATATAGACATTCTGGAAGGTACCAAGACCTTGGATTCCTCCGCCGAGACCTGCAAGAGCACCAGAGATAATCATGGATAGGATAATGGTTCGTTTAGCTGACATACCTGCATAATCAGAGGCAGTCGGGTTCAAACCTACGGAACGGATTTCAAAACCAAGTGTTGTTTTGGTTAGCAAGAACCAAATCACAATAACGGCAATAACAGCAAAGAAGATACCGATATTCATACGGGAATTGTCTGTTAAAGCACGGAGCCATTCTGTCTGATAAGAAGCATTGGCAGAAACGTTGACACTTGAATCTGTATTTTTCATCAAGTCTTCTGCAAAGACGTCGCGGATAATGTAGTTGCTCAAGTACAAGAGGATGTAGTTCATCATGATGGTCACGATAACCTCACTGGTTCCTAGATAGGCACGGAGGACACCTGGGATAGCCCCTGCAATACCGCCTGCAACCATTGCAATCACGACTGTCGCAAGAATCAACAGCGGTCGTGACATATCTGGATTTTCAAGGGCAAACCAAGCGGCGAATACCCAGCCGACAAGGGCTTGACCTGAAAGTCCGACATTGAAGAATCCAGCACGACTGGCAACTGCAAATCCTAGGGCGGTGAAAATTAGCGGTGCCATGGCACGAAAGATTTCCCCGATAGATTTGACAGAGCCAAAGGCTGAGTAGAACAATTCTTCATAGCCCCAAACTGGATCATAGCCAAAAATCAGCATGACAATGGCACCCAAGAGCAAGCCAGAAACAACTGCCAATAGAGGAATGGCAATAGGTTGATATTTTTTAGGCATGACTTTCTCCCTTCTCTAGTTTTCCACCTGCCATTAGGACACCGAGTTCCTGCTTGTTAGTCGTGGCAGGGTCTACAATGCCATGAATCGATCCGTCATGAATAACGGCAATGCGGTCTGATACATCTAAAATTTCGTCTAATTCAAAGCTAACAACCAAGACGGCCTTGCCTTTGTCGCGCTCAGCAATCAAGCGTTTGCGGATATATTCGATGGCGCCGACATCCAAACCGCGAGTTGGTTGGCTGACAATCAACAAGTCTGGGTTGCGGTCAATTTCACGGGCAATAATGGCTTTTTGCTGGTTACCACCCGAAAGTGCCTTAGCAGGAACTAATTCTCCAGCTCCACGAACATCGAATTCTTCCATCAGTTGGCGAGCTTTTTCGTTGATTTTAGCGTAGTTGAGAATACCATTTTTTGAATTTGGTTCCTTGTAGTAAGTCTGTAAGGCGATATTTTCAGCAACAGTCATCTGAAGGACAAGTCCGTCGCGATGGCGGTCTTCAGGAACGTGGCTGACTTGCATTTCAGTGATTTTACGCGGTGTTTTGCCAACGACATTTTCACCTTTGATGATGATTTCACCTGACTTGACTTTACGCAGTCCTGTAATAGCCTGAATCAACTCGCTTTGCCCGTTTCCGTCAATCCCTGCGATACCGACAACTTCGCCAGCACGCACTTCAAGATTCAAGTTCTTAACTGCTGGTACACCGCGGTTTTCATCAACCACTAAGTCCTTGATGGAAAGAATAACTTCTTTTGGATGTGAGGCAACTTTTTCCGTTTTGAATGAGACAGAACGGCCTACCATCCACTCGGCGAGGTCCTGGTTAGTTGCGCCAGCTACCTCTACAGTTTCAATGGACTTACCGCGGCGAATAACGGTAACACGGTCTGCAACGGCACGGATTTCGTCTAGTTTGTGTGTAATCAGAATGATAGACTTGCCTTCTTCAATCAATTTCTTCATGATTTTCAGAAGCTCTGCTATTTCCGCAGGAGTCAAAACCGCCGTAGGCTCATCGAAAATCAAGAGGTCTGCGCCGCGATAGAGGGTTTTGAGGATTTCCACACGTTGCTGGGCACCGACGGTGATGTCGGCCACCTTAGCTGTTGGATCTACTTCCAGTCCATAACGCTCGGACAATTCCTTGATTTCAGCAATGGCTTTTTTGATGTCAATGACACCTGCCTTGGTTGTCTCAGATCCGAGAATAATATTTTCTGCGACAGTAAAGGCGTCTACCAACATAAAGTGCTGGTGCACCATACCAATTCCTAGGTGGGCTGCTTTTGAAGGAGAATCAATAGTAACCACTTCTCCATTGATAGCAATTTCACCGCTTGTTGGCTCCAAGAGGCCTGCCAACATGTTCATCAATGTTGACTTTCCAGCTCCATTTTCACCTAAAAGGGCATGGATTTCACCACGTTTGACATTCAAATTGATGTGGTCATTTGCAACAAATTCACCAAAAATCTTGGTGATTTCTCGCATCTCAATGACATAATCCTTAGTCATAATCTACTTTCCTTTCTGACGAGCATTTTTGTCAGTAAAACCCACCATACGACTGATAGGCTTTACTGAGAAAATTCTCAGTCCCGAAAAGGGCGACCGATACCGGCCGCCGTTTCGGAGTTTACTTTATTTGTGATTAAGGTGCTTCTGGAACGGTTACTTTGCCATCCAAGATTGCTTTCTTAGCATCAGCTACTGCTTTTGTAGCGTCGTCTGAAAGGTTAGTTTCAGCCAAGTCTACACCGCCATCTGCAAGTGAGAAGGTTACAACTTCACCGCCAGGGAATTCACCAGCAAGTGCTTTGTTAGCAAGGTCTTTAACTGAAGTACCAACTTGTTTCAATGTAGAAGCCAATACGAAGTTAGAAGACTTACCGTCTTTAGAAGTGTATTCACCTTCTGCTGATTGGTCACGGTCAACACCGATTACCCAAACTTTGTCTGCTTCATTACGAGTTTCGTTTTCTGCTTTAGCAGCAGCGAAGACACCGTTACCTGTACCACCTGAAGCGTGGAAGATGACATCTGCACCAGCTGCGTATTGAGCAGCTGCAAGGGTTTGACCTTTCGCTGCATCTGCAAATGAACCTGCATAGTCGATTGTTACTTTGATGTCTGGGTTAACTGATTTTGCACCAGCTACGAAACCAGCTTCAAAGCGATCAATAACTACACCTTCCATACCACCGATGAAACCAACGTGGTTTGATTTGGTTGATTTAGCTGCTGCAACACCTGCAAGGTAAGAAGCTTCATGGTCAGCAAAGCCTACGCTAACTACGTTGTCTTGGTCTTTAACAACGCTATCTACGATAACATAGTTGGTATCTGGGTTGTTTGGAGCAACTTCAGCAATCGCGCTTTCCAAGGCAAAACCGATACCGAAAACAAGGTTGTAGCCACCTGAAACAGCTGAGTCAAGGTTTGTTACGTAGTCTGATTCGCTTGCAGATTGGAAGTAAGTGTAGTCTGTGTTTTCAGTGAGACCATTCTCATCTCCCCAGGCTGTCAAGCCTTCCCAAGCTGATTGGTTGAATGAACGGTCGTCTACACCGCCGACGTCAGTAACAATGGCAGCTTTCACAGATGACTCTGATGAAGAGCTTGATGAGCTATTTGACGTACGGCTACCGCAGGCAGCAAGAGTAAGTGCTGCAAGTGAGACAACACCCAAACCAACAAGTTTCTTGTTCATTTCTGAACCCTCCTAAAAAATCTTTTTGCAACTTGCGTTGCGATGATGAATTGATACAGTCTGTCGACTGTCTTACAGACTAATCTAAGTCCGTAAAGGAATATGGAAGTAATTCCCCGACTGTCATCACGACTGTCGATTGATCTTCAGCGACCAAGGTCACTTTTAAATCCTGTTTAAAAAATTCGGCCATTACCTGGCGACAAGCTCCGCAGGGAGAAATTGGTTTTTCCGTTTTCCCATACACGACTAACTCTGAAAATGCTGTCACTCCTTCAGATACCGCTTTAAAAATCGCAGTTCGTTCAGCACAGTTTGTCAAACCAAAGCTTGCGTTTTCGATATTAACTCCTGTAAATATCTGGCCATTCTTCGCAACAAGAACCGCACTTACTGGAAAATGAGAATAAGGGACATAAGCAAAGCGACTATTCTCCACTGCCAGTTCAATCAGATTAGTAGTCGCCATCTGCCTGTGCTCCATTCATAATTGCAACACCAGACGACGCACCAATGCGACTTGCACCAGCCTCGATGAAGGCTACTGCGTCTTCGTAAGAGCGAGCCCCGCCTGAGGCTTTAACTCCTATATCTGGACCAACTGTTTTTCTCATAAGGGCTACGTCCGCAACAGTGGCGCCACCCGTTGAAAAACCAGTCGAGGTCTTGACATAATCAGCTCCTGCTTCTTTTGATAACTCACAGGCCTTGACTTTTTCTTCGTCAGTTAAAAGACAAGCTTCAATGATAACTTTCACCAATTTGTCTCCACTAGCCTCAACAACTGCCTTGATGTCTTCTAAGACCAGGTCATAGTCTGCTGATTTGAGTGCTCCGATGTTGATAACCATGTCAATTTCATCGGCTCCGTTAGCAATCGCATCCCTTGTCTCAAAGGCTTTAACAGCAGGCGTATTGGCTCCCAAGGGGAAGCCGATTACTGTACAAACTTTTACATCACTATCTTTCAAACCCGCGGCTGCCAAAGCAACCCAGGTTGGATTGACACAGACGCTGGCAAAATCATATTCTTTTGCTTCTTCAATAATTCTCTCCACCTGTTCTCTTGTCGTTTCTGGCTTCAAGATGGTGTGGTCAATGTATTTATTCAGTTTCATCGTTACTCCGTACATTAGGAAATAATCTCAATAATTTCCTTCGTTTTTACACTAGCTTTATCTATTTTAACATTTTTTCGGAAATTTGTAAGTATGTTTTCCGAAATATTTTCATTCGCATATATGGTGGCCAGCAAGTCCCCCTTAGAAACGGCTTCTCCTACTTTTTTATGGAAAACAATCCCTGTTTCATAGTCCAAATCGTCCGTTTTCACCGCTCGGCCTGCACCTAATTTCATGGCAAAGAGGCCAAATTCTAAGGCTGGAAGTCCGACAATATACCCATCTTCCTCAGCATAAATCGGAATCGTGTAGTCAACGGCTACTGGGCGATATAAGTCGACCAAATCGCCACCTTGGGCACTTACCATTTCCTCAAATTTCTTAAGGGCTGCACCATTCTCAATATGCTGACGCACTTCGGCCACTGTTTTTTCAACATTAGCCAAGCTGAGCATGATCTGCGCCAATTCACAGATAAATTCTGTCACATCAGCTCTGCCATTTCCCTGAAGAATCTCCAAGGCTTCCAAAATCTCCAAACGGTTACCGATGGAGGTCCCGACCGGCTGCGACATATCCGTCAAAACAGCTACAGTTTTACGCCCCACTGCCTTTCCAAGTTCCACCATGGTCTGAGCCAATAGGCGCGCCTCTTCAACAGTCTTCATGAAGGCGCCTTCGCCCACGGTGACATCCAGAAGAATCGCGTCTGCTCCTGCGGCAATCTTTTTGGACATGACGGAGCTGGCAATTAGGGGAATAATGTCAACTGTCGCTGTCACATCACGGAGGGCATAGAGTAGTTTGTCTGCTTTTACCAGATTATTGGATTGGCCAATGACTGCTACGCCTGTTTCTTGAACCTGCTTGATAAAGTCTTCTTGCTCTACCTCTATTTTAAAGCCCTTGATTGACTCCAGTTTATCAAGAGTGCCTCCAGTGTGGCCTAAACCACGGCCACTCATTTTCGCAACGGGTACATCAAAACTCGCTACCAAAGGGGCTAAAATCAAGGTAACCTTGTCTCCGACACCGCCTGTGGAATGCTTATCCACCTTGATACCGGGGATTGCAGACAGGTCAATTTGATCACCTGATTTAACCATGGCCATAGTCAGGTCAGAGATTTCTCTGGTAGACATATTTTTGAAGTAGATCGCCATAGCCAGGGCTGACATCTGATAATCTGGTACTGTTCCAGCAACATAGCCTTCGATTAGCCAGTTTATTTCATCTGTCGATAGCTCCTGCCCATCACGTTTTTTCTGAATTAAATCAACTGCTCTCATTCTTTCACACTTTCAAGGATATA
>CAMBAD010000034.1 GCA_945864085.1 uncultured Streptococcus sp. | reverse complement strand
TTGAGTGGTTGGCAAAAGGTGCACAACCATCTGACACAGTTCGTGCCCTTCTTTCAAACGCTGGTGTATTGAAGAAATTCCACGAATCAAAATTCTCTAAATAAGAACAGTAAGCGAGACCACTTATGGATATGATTGAAAATCTTATTATTGCGATTGTGAAACCCTTGATTTCACAGCCTGAAAGCCTGACGATTAAAATTGTTGATACACCTGAATTTTTGGAATATCATTTGGATTTGGATCAATCTGATATCGGCCGTGTCATCGGTAGAAAAGGACGCACAATTTCTGCAATCAGAACGATTGTTTACTCAGTTCCTACAAGTGACAAAAAAGTTCGTTTAGTGATTGACGAGAAAGAATAAGAAAGTCACCGTCTGGTGGCTTTTTACATGTTTGAAAGCGTTTATATTTATGTATGGACTGCTGTTATGTTGAATGAACAGCATGGTGGTGTTTTTTAAGAATCTGTATTTACAAGCAAAGTGCTTTTATGTAAGAGATGGTTTTTTACTCATCAAGGCAGTTTTTTAGGGAATACTGGCTGTATTTTGAAAAAACGAAGTAGCTTAAAAACTAGCCTGTCCAAAGGATTGAAAAAGGAGATAGTATGCGCCTCATTTGGAATTATTTGAAACAGTACCCCAAATGGCTTGCCATCGATGTATTTGCAGGACTATTGTTTGTCACTGTCGCTCTGGGGTTGCCAACTTTTTTGGCGCGCATGATTGACCAGGGACTGATTCAAAATCAACCTGACCGCCTTTATTATTGGGCTTGGATGATGTTGCTGATTGTTGTATTGGGTATCATCGGCCGCGTCCTGTTGGCCTATGCGGCGGGGCAGCTGACAACGAATATTGTCAAGGATATTCGCAATGATTTGTATGAAAAAATCCAAGATTATTCGCACCATGAATACGAACAGATTGGGGTTTCGTCATTGGTGACACGGATGACCAACGACGCTTTTGTACTCATGCAGTTTTCAGAGCAGGTCTTGCGTTTGGGTGTGATTACGCCGATGATGATGATTGCCAGCGTGATTATGACCCTGCTGACCAGTCCAGGTCTGGCTTGGACAGTGGCTGTAGCCATGCCTTTTTTGGTCTGGGTTGTTGCCTACGTAGCCATGAAGACCAGCCCTCTGTCTGAACAACAGCAGAAAAAGTTGGACACCATTAACCAGTATGTCCGAGAAAATCTGATGGGGCTACGGGTGATTCGTGCCTTTGCACGGGAGGAATTTCAAGAAGAACGGTTTGAGCAGGTAAATGAGGAATACACAGCTATTTCTAGCAACCTGTTTGTCTTGACTGGTTTGACTGAGCCACTCTTTGTCCAAATCATCATCGCTATGATTGTGGCAATCGTCTGGTTTGCCTTGCCGCCATTGCGGGAGGGCAATCTTCAAATCGGGGATTTGGTTGCCTTTATCGAGTATGGTTTTCATGCCCTCTTTTCTTTCCTGCTGTTTGCCAATCTGTTTACCATGTACCCGCGGACTGCGGTGTCAGCCAAGCGTATTCAGGAAGTGCTGGACATGCCCATCTCTATTTCAAAGAACGAGGAAGGGATTACAGAGACGCAAACGAAGGGATATTTGGAATTTGAAAATGTAACTTTTGCCTATCCTGGTGAGACCGAGTCGCCTGTTTTGCACAATATTTCCTTTAAGGCTAAGCCAGGGGAAACCATTGCTTTTATCGGCTCAACGGGTTCAGGAAAATCTTCTTTGGTCAATCTGATTCCGCGTTTTTATGATGTGACTCTAGGGCGTATCTTGGTGGACGGGGTGGATGTCAGACGTTACAATCTAAAGGCCCTCCGCAGCAAGATAGGCTTCATACCGCAAAAAGCTCTGCTATTTACCGGAACCATCGCAGAAAACCTCAAGTACGGGAAGCTGGACGCGAGTTTGGCGGAGTTGCACGAGGCGGCGGATGTGGCCCAAGCCAAGGACTTTATCGAGAGCAAGGAAGAGCGCTTCGAGACCCATTTGGCAGAGGGCGGCAGCAACCTATCTGGAGGGCAGAAGCAGCGGTTGTCGATTGCACGAGCCATAGTGAAAAAGCCTGATATTTACATATTTGACGATTCCTTCTCGGCCTTAGACTATAAGACGGACGCAATCCTGCGTCGGCGCCTCAAAGAGGTGACAGAAGAAGCGACGGTCTTGATTGTGGCGCAGCGGGTCGGGACCATTATGGATGCCGATCAGATTATCGTCTTGGATAAGGGGGAAATCGTTGGTCAGGGGACTCATACAGACCTGATGGAAAACAATGATATTTACCGTGAAATTGCCAATTCTCAGCTCAATCGTCAGTCGTTGTCTGAGGAAGAATAGGAGGAAACGATGAACAAGGAAAATGTTTTTGTGCGAGTTTGGGCCTATTTGAGGCAGTATAAGGTCTCGATTTTCTTGGCTATTTTACTAAAAATCCTTAGCTCGGTTATGAATGCCCTGGAACCCTTTGTTCTGGGCTTGATTATCACCGAACTGACAGCCAATCTCTTGGATATGGCAAAAGGTGTGGAAGGTACGAGTATCAATGTGAGCTATGTTGCTGCTATGCTGGCTCTGTACGCCCTCCGCGCCTTGCTCTATGAAGTCGGCGCTTATTTCTCGAACTATTTCATGACCAAGGGGGTTCAGCGTGCTACTAAAGACCTGCGGCAAGACTTGGCACACAAGATTAACCGACTTCCCGTTTCATACTTTGACCAGCAGCAGTACGGAGACCTGCTAGGACGCTTCACCAATGATGTGGAGACAGTCTCCAACGCCCTGCAGCAAAGTTTCTTGCAGATTGTGAATGCGGTCTTAATCCTCACCCTTGCTCTCTCAATGGCCTTTTATATCGATTTTTCCCTGGCCTTGGTTGTCTTACTCTTGGTTCCGCTGACTTATTTTAGTTCAACATTTATCATCAGGAAATCGCAACCCTACTTTAAGCAGCAGGCAGATGCCCTCGGTCGCCTTAACGGTTTTATCCAAGAAAACCTGACAGGATTTAACATCCTCAAACTCTATGGCCGCGAAGAAAAAACAACGGAGGAGTTCCGCCAGATTACATCCGACCTCCAAAAAGTCGGCTTCAAAGCCAGCTTCACCTCTGGGATGATGATGCCTGTTGTACAAGGGCTCTCCAACCTAACCTATGCCCTCATCGCCCTCTTGGCAGGACTAAAAGTCTTGGCAGGCAGCCTAACGATTGGTAATATGCAGGCCTTCGTCCAATACGTCTGGCAAATTTCTCAACCAGTGCAAACCCTGACCCAGTTGACACCCCAGCTTCAGTCTGCCAAATCCTCCCTTGAACGCATTTTTTCCGTCCTAGATGAGCTAGATGAGGAAAACGCCAATGCGCAGGAGCAAATAACCAGTCTGACCGGTCAAGTCAGCTTTGAACAGGTTGCCTTTGGCTACTCTGAGGACAAGCCATTGATTCGCAACTTTAATCTGGAAGTCAATCCAGGAGAAATGGTAGCCATCGTCGGTCCCACGGGTGCAGGAAAAACAACCTTGATAAACCTGCTTATGCGGTTTTACGATGTCAATGCAGGCTCTATCAAGGTAGACGGGGTGGACATCCGCAGTCTATCACGCCGTGCCTACCGTAGACAGTTCGGCATGGTCTTACAGGACGCCTGGCTTTACGAAGGAACAATCAAGGAAAACCTGCGATTTGGTCGCTTGGACGCCACAGACCAAGAAATTATCGAGGCAGCCAAGGCGGCCAACGTGGACCACTTTATTCGCACCCTCCCTGGCGGCTACAATATGGAAATGAACCAAGAATCCAGCAACATTTCCCAAGGGCAAAAACAGCTCTTGACCATTGCCCGTGCCCTCTTGGCCGACCCAGCTATCCTGATCCTGGACGAGGCAACATCATCTGTTGACACTCGTCTGGAGCTGCTCATTCAAAAAGCCATGAAACGCCTCATGCAGGGACGCACCAGCTTTGTCATTGCCCACCGTTTATCAACCATCCAAGAAGCGGATAAGATTCTCGTCCTCAAAGATGGGCAGATTATTGAACAAGGCACTCATGACAGCCTCTTGGCTGATAAAGGATTTTACTATAACCTCTATCAAAGCCAGTTTAGTGAATCGAAATAGTGAATGAATCTGGCGTAATTTTGGTTCCTACTTATAAAAACAAAAACCACAGAAAACTGACTTAAATCAAGTATTTTCTGTGGTTTTTACTATCTGCCATCACTGTGCAATCTCAGCCAATAGACCTTCAGCACTGGTGGTTGGTAAAATGCGAACACGGTTGAGAGTTAACAATCCATCGCTTGCTGAAGCCAGGCCATGATTTGTCGTAACACCTAGTTTATAGCCAGCCTGCTCTGTCAAGACAACCGTATCGGCTGAATACCGCCCACCAGGATAGGCGATGGCAATGGTATTTTGATTGAGGTTGCTGTCCAAATAAGCTTTCGAAATCGTGAGCTCACTGGTTTGTGCTTCGATGGAACTATACTCCAAATCAGGGTGATTGACAGTGTGCCCTTGGAAAGAAAGCCCCGCAGCCTGCATTTCCTTCATTTGCTCCAGCGTCAGATGACCAGCTTGGCCATTTTCCGTAAAACCTGTGATGACATTATTGGTTGCCTTCATCTGATACTGTTTAAGAAGGGGATAGGCATGGCTGTAAAAATCCCAGAGGCTGTCATCAAACGTTAGCCAGACCACCTTTTTTCCAGCTGGTAAGACATTCTCTGTCAGAACCTTATAGGCCTCCTCAGGGGATAAGGTATAGTAGCCAGCGTTTTGAAGGGCCTGTAAATGACTTTCAAAAGTAATCGGGTCAACAATCAAGTTGGCGTTGGCTTCCTCCTCAGGAGCCATAACATGGATTGCGTGATACATGAGAATCGGCAGTTTGACAGGCTCCGCTTGCTGTTCCCAACTAATTTCCGCAGGCTCCTCAGCTGCTGCCGAACTAGAACTTGTGGCAGTGCTTGCTTCCTGAACTTGACTGGTCGAAGAAGTAGTAACCTGCTCAACCTTGCTTTCTTTCTGAGAATTTAAGAAGGGGAGGATTAGTGCGACAATGGCTATTAGTGGAATCAGACCAATTAACAATCTAATTATCAACTGTCTATTTCGTCTTTGACGCCTAGCTGTCCGTCTTCTGTATTTGGTCATATCTCTTCTCCTTAACTATAGCTAGAACTATTATACCAAAATTTTTGGCAAATTATCAGAATATTTGGTATAATAGACCAAATACATTTTTAAGGAGAGCTCATGGTAGTGAAGATAGGATTATTAGGATTTGGTACAGTGGCAAGTGGTGTACCATTCTTGTTGAAGGAAAATACAGATAAGATTGAAAAAGCTGCGCAGGATACCATCCAAGTAGCAAAAGTCTTGGTCAAGGATGAGGCGGAAAAGGAAAAACTCTTGGCTGCTGGTCATGACTACAACTTTGTAACAAGTATTGATGATATTGTAAACGATGAAGAAATTGCCATCGTTGTTGAATTGATGGGCCGTATCGAGCCTGCCAAGACCTTTATCACACGTGCTCTGAATGCTGGCAAGCATATCGTTACAGCTAACAAGGACCTCTTGGCCGTTCATGGGAGTGAACTGCGTGCCTTGGCAGAGGAAAAAGGCCTGGCCTTGTACTATGAAGCGGCTGTTGCTGGCGGTATTCCGATTTTGCGGACCTTGGTCAATTCATTGGCGGCTGACAAGGTGACTCGGGTTCTTGGCGTGCTGAATGGAACCTCCAACTTCATGTTGACCAAGATGGTTGATGAAGGCTGGACCTACGAAAAGGCGCTTCAAACTGCGCAGGAACTTGGTTATGCGGAGTCTGATCCGACAAACGATGTCGAGGGAATTGATGCGGCTTATAAGGCTGTTATTCTTAGCCAATTTGCCTTCGGGATGACCGTTGATTTTGACCATGTAGCGCACAAGGGCATCTCTACTATCACGCCAGAAGATGTCGCAGTGGCGCAAGAATTGGGCTATGTCATTAAACTTGTGGGAGATATTCAAGAAACCACCTCTGGTATTTCTGCCGAAGTATCGCCGACCTTCTTGCCGAAGTATCATCCGCTGGCGAGTGTCAATGGGGTTATGAATGCAGTCTTCGTCGAGTCAATCGGTATTGGTCAGTCTATGTACTACGGGCCTGGCGCTGGTCAAAAGCCGACAGCAACTAGCGTGACTGCGGACATTATCCGTATCGTGCGTCGTCTGAAAGATGAAACGGTTGGTAAGGCCTTCAATGAATACAGTCGTCCGCTCCAGTTGGCTGCACCAGCTGATGTGACAAGCGAGTATTATTTCTCAATTTTGACGCCAGATACCAATGGAAAAATGCTTCGTATCGCTGAGATTTTCAACTCTGAGGAGATTTCCTTCAAGCAAATTCTCCAGCAGGGTGCCAATGGTGAGACTGCACGTCTGGTCATTGTGACACACGAAATGAGCAAGACCCAGCTTGAAAATGTTACTGCTAAGTTAGCAGCGGCGAGTGATTTTACGGTCTTGAATACCTTTAAGGTATTGGGAGAATAGGTCATGAAAATCATTATCCCAGCTACCTCTGCCAATATCGGTCCTGGTTTTGACTCTGTCGGTGTTGCCCTGTCCAAATACTTGACGATTGAGGTCTTGGAAGAGACAGACAAGTGGGTGATTGAACACAACCTTGAATTCGTGCCCTCCGATGAGAATAATCTCTTGATTAAAACTGCCTACAAGGTCACACCCAACCTAAGGCCTCATCGTATCAAGATGACGAGCGATATTCCTCTGGCGCGCGGTCTAGGTTCTTCCAGCTCAGTTATCGTTGCAGGTATCGAATTGGCCAATCAACTGGCAGATTTGAAGTTGACAGCTGATGAAAAATTGCTGAAGGCTACAGAAATTGAGGGACATCCTGATAATGTTGCCCCAGCTATTTTTGGAAATCTTGTGATTTCTAGCTATGTCAACAAAAAGGTGCAGGCAGTCGTGACAGACTTTCCAGAAGCCAGTTTCATTGCCTTTATTCCTAATTATCCGCTCCGAACCAGTGAAAGCCGCGGTGTCCTGCCGTCCCAGATGGGGTATAAAAAGGCTGTAGCGGCGAGTGCGATTGCCAATGTAGCCATTGCCAGTTTGATGGCAGGAGACTTGCAAAAAGCAGGGCAGTTGATCCAGTCTGACATGTTCCACGAGCCATTCAGACAGTTATTGGTCAAGGAATTTTACCCAATCAAGCAACTGGCTCAGGAACAGGGCGCTTATGCCACCTACTTATCAGGTGCAGGTCCTACTGTGATGGTCCTAGCCTCCAAAGATAAGGAAGAGCAACTGGTTCGCGCCATGGAAGCCCTCCACCTAGATGGAAGCGTCCATCAACTGCAAGTAGATACCAAAGGAATACAGGTTTTCCCTTAACAATCAGCCTTTAGACAAGAAGGAGTGAAGAAACACAGGATTGATTTTCTGGAGTTCTTCACTTTTTTCTTTTTAGACAGGCTACAGCAGTAGAATAGTATACCTTCTATTCGTTTTTTAGACCGATTTTTGGTATAATGTTTTCTGTATCTTTTAGAATGGAATGAGAAGGTTATGAAAGACAAAATGAGGCGTGAATTGGAAGGAATAGACATCCGATTCGATGAGCCTTTGAAAGATTATACGTATACAAAAGTCGGTGGCGCAGTGGATTATTTAGTATTTCCGCGCAATCGTTACGAGATTGTTCGCATTATTGAGTTTGCTAAGCGGGAAAATATTCCTTGGCAGGTCTTGGGAAATTCCAGCAACATTATCGTGCGTGATGGCGGGATTCGTGGTTTTGTCATTCGGATGGACAAGCTAAACTCGGTGACAGTTTCGGGTTATACGATTGAAGCAGAGGCTGGTGCAAATCTGATTGAGACAACAGGGATTGCTCTTTTTCATTCCCTGTCAGGTTTTGAATTTGCCTGTGGGATTCCAGGAAGTATCGGCGGTGCTGTCTACATGAACGCAGGTGCCTACGGTGGAGAGATTTCTCACATCTTGGTATCGGCACAGATTTTGACACCTGGTGGCTATGTAGAAACCTTGGACAATCGTGCCTTGCGCTTTGGTTATCGTTCTTCTATCTTGCAGGAAAACGGGGCTATCGTTCTTTCTGCTAAGTTTGCTCTGAAACCAGGCAATCACACTGTGATTGAGCAGGAAATGGGCCGCCTGACCCATTTACGGGAACTCAAGCAACCGCTGGAACATCCATCATGTGGCTCCGTCTTCAAGCGTCCCTATGGCCATTTCGCTGGCCAACTAATCATGGAGGCCGGTCTCAAAGGTTTTCGTATTGGCGGTGTAGAAGTTTCTGAAAAACATGCTGGTTTTATGGTCAATGTTGCGGATGGAACTGCTACAGATTATGAAAACTTGATTGCCCATGTTATTGAAACGGTGGAAAAATCTTCAGGTATCACGTTGGAGCGAGAAGTCCGTATCATTGGTGACCCTCTCGCTAACCTCTAGCTCAGTGAATAATAAGGAATTTATGAGAATTGAAAAAGCCAATTATTGAATTTAAGAATGTTTCTAAAATTTTTGAAGATAGTGGCACAACTGTCTTGAAGAATATCAGTTTTGAACTGGAAGAAGGTAAGTTTTATACCCTTTTGGGTGCGTCAGGTTCTGGCAAATCAACGATTTTGAATATTATTGCGGGACTGCTGGATGCTAGCTCAGGGGATATTTATCTGGATGGACAGCGTATTAACGATGTACCGACCAATAAGCGGGATGTCCATACTGTTTTTCAGTCCTATGCCCTTTTTCCGCACATGACTGTCTTTGAAAATGTAGCCTTCCCCCTTAAATTGCGGAAGATTGACAAGGCTGAAATTGAGCGCCGCGTAACTGAAGCCCTACAAATGGTTCGTTTGCAAGGGTATGAAAAACGTTCCATTCAAAAATTATCGGGCGGACAACGGCAACGTGTGGCTATTGCGCGGGCCATTATCAATCAACCGCGTGTGGTCTTGCTGGATGAACCGCTTTCAGCCCTAGACTTGAAACTGCGTACAGAAATGCAATACGAACTGCGGGAATTGCAGCAGCGTTTGGGCATTACCTTTGTCTTTGTTACCCACGACCAGGAAGAAGCACTGGCCATGTCTGACTGGATTTTTGTCATGAATGATGGTGAAATCGTCCAATCAGGCACACCAGTGGACATTTATGATGAGCCAATCAACCATTTTGTGGCAACCTTTATCGGTGAATCCAACATTCTATCTGGTCGCATGATAGAAGATTACCTGGTTGAGTTTAACGGAAAACGATTTGAAGCGGTTGACGGTGGTATGCGTCCGAATGAAGAAGTTCAAATTGTTATTCGGCCAGAAGACTTGCGGATTACCTTGCCAGAAGAAGGAAAATTGCAAGTCAAGGTTGATACTCAACTCTTCCGTGGCGTTCACTATGAAATTATCGCTTATGATGACTTGGGCAATGAATGGATGATTCACTCCACGCGTAAAGCCATTGTCGGTGAGGTAATCGGCCTAGATTTTGAGCCTGAAGACATCCACATCATGCGCCTCAATGAAACAGAAGAAGAATTTGACGCCCGTATTGAAGAATATGTCGAAGTGGAGGAAGTGGAAGATGGCCTGATTAACGCCATCGAGGAGGAACGCAATGAAGAAAACCTCTAAGCTGTTCGCCGTCCCCTATGCTTTGTGGGTTTTCCTGTTTGTACTAGCGCCCGTTGCCCTGATTATCTTTAAGTCTTTCTTTGATATTCATGGCAATTTTACCCTCGCCAACTACCAAACCTACTTTAACTCTCCCAACATGACCTATCTGCGGATGAGTTTTAATTCGATTTTCTACGCTGGTTTGATTACCCTGGTGACCTTGCTGGTGGCCTATCCAACGGCTTATTTCCTGACACAGCTAAAGCACAAGCAACTCTGGCTCATGTTGATTATCTTACCGACCTGGGTCAATCTTCTGCTCAAGGCTTATGCCTTTATTGGGATTTTTGGCCAGCATGGGTCGGTCAATCAGTTCTTAGAATTTGTCGGCCTGGGTGCCCAGCAGATTCTCTTTACCGATTTTTCATTTATTGCAGTAGCAGCCTATATCGAAATTCCTTTCATGATTCTGCCAATTTTCAATGCTCTGGATGATTTGGACCCACATCTGATTCATGCCAGTCGTGATCTGGGGGCAACTCCTTGGCAGACCTTTACAAAGGTTATTTTCCCTCTCTCTATGAATGGTGTTCGGTCAGGGGTTCAGGCGGTCTTCATTCCTAGTTTGAGTCTCTTCATGCTGACTCGTTTGATTGGTGGGAACCGCGTGATTACACTGGGAACAGCTATTGAGCAGCATTTCCTGACAACGCAAAACTGGGGAATGGGTTCAACCATCGGCGTAGTCCTGATTTTAGCCATGTTGGCAATCATGTGGTTGACGAAAGAGAGGAAAAAATGATGAAAAAAATTGCAAAGATTTATTTGACCATTGCCTTTCTTATTCTCTATCTGCCGATTTTTTATCTGATTTTTTATGCCTTCAATGAAGGCGGGGATATGAATGGGTTTACAGGCTTTACCCTGGATTATTTTTCTTCCATGCTAAGTGATGGACGCCTCATGCTCATTTTGGCTCAGACTTTTTTGCTGGCCTTTCTTAGTTCTACGATTGCAACTGTCGTGGGAACCTTTGGTGCAATTTACATTTATCAGGCTCGTCATCGTTACCAAAACATGCTCTTGTCTGTCAACAACATCCTCATGGTCGCGCCAGATGTGATGATTGGGGCTAGTTTCCTCATTCTCTTTACGATGATTGGTTTCCAGCTGGGCTTTGTTTCTGTTTTACTCAGTCATATTGCCTTTTCGATTCCCATTGTTGTCTTGATGGTCTTACCGCGCTTGAAGGAGATGAATGCTGATATGATTTCGGCAGCTTATGATTTGGGAGCTACCCAGCCGCAAATGCTGCGCGAAATCATGCTGCCCTATCTAACTCCAGCCATTATCGCAGGGTACTTCATGGCCTTTACCTATTCCTTGGACGACTTTGCGGTAACCTTCTTTGTTACAGGAAATGGCTATTCCAACCTATCTGTTGAGATTTACTCACGGGCTCGTCAGGGAATTTCACTTGAAATCAATGCCCTGTCTACCCTAGTCTTTCTTTTTAGTATTGTACTGGTGGTTGGCTATTACTTTATTTCCAGAGAGAAGGAGGCAAGCTGATGAAAAGACTGTATTCATTTTTTATTGGTATCGTCGCCATTATTCTCCTTTTATGGGGCATTTCAGTCAAATTAGAGGCTGATTCGACACAGGGAACCACCGATAAATTGGTTATTTACAACTGGGGAGATTATATTGACCCTGAATTATTGGAAGAATTTACCAATGAAACAGGTATTCAGGTAGACTATCAAACTTTTGATTCAAATGAATCCATGTATACAAAAATCAAACAAGGGGGCACAACCTATGATTTGGCTGTTCCATCTGAATACATGATTTCTAAGATGAGAGAAGAAGATATGCTGGTCAAGCTGGACAAGTCCAAGATTGAAGGGCTGGAAAATATCGATCCTCAGTTTATGGGACTTAGTTTTGATGAGCAAAACGATTATTCTATCCCTTATTTCTGGGGCACCTTGGGCATTGTTTACAATGAAACTATGGTTGACAATCCGCCGCAAGAATGGGAGGACCTTTGGTCGGAAGAATACCGTGATAATATCATGCTGATTGACGGTGTGCGTGAGGTGATGGGTTTTGGTTTGCAATCCTTGGGCTACAGCCTCAATTCACAAAATCAGGAAGAGATTGAACAGGCAGCAGAGCATTTGTATAATCTAACCCCAAATGTGAAGGCAATCGTAGCAGACGAAATCAAGGGCTACATGATTCAGGACGCGGCAGCGATTGCAGTGAGTTTCTCTGGTGAAGCCAGTGAGATGTTGGATGGCAATGAAAATCTGCGCTATGTTGTTCCTTCAAAAGGCTCCAACCTTTGGTTTGACAACATGGTTATTCCAAAAACAGCCAAGAATATTGACGGTGCCTATGCCTTTATGAGTTTCATGCTTCGACCAGAAAACGCCTTGCGCAATGCGGAATATGTGGGCTATTCTACCCCGATTCCAGAAGCCAAGGCTATGCTTGATGAAGAAACACAAAACGATGAATCCTTCTATCCATCCGAAGAAACCATGAAACAAATGGAAGTATATGACAATTTGGGGCGTGAGTTGCTTGGAGAATACAACGATTTATATCTTCAATTCAAAATGTATCGGAAATAAAACAAGAGGAGTGAGACAACTAGGTGTTTCACTCCTCTTTTCGATATATAGTCATTTGAATTATCTTTGATACATCGTCACTTTCGACTTGCCGTACTCTAGTACAGCCTGCACCTCAGTTCCTTGTCTGAAAGCTAATTCATTCGACTATATTCGATGAAACCCTCAAGGGCGATTTTTCTTGTCTAGCATACACAAGCGCATTGTTTCCTGAATGCTTTGAGAAATGTCTGTTGGTTTGACGACATAGTGGGTCAGGGCTAATTGATCTGCAATCAAGGAATGGAGATAGGTGGCAGTAACAACTCGTTCGTATAATCGGGTATGGGGAAATTGTAGCGCAAAGCCTGCAATCATGCCTGCAAGAGTATCTCCCATTCCCCCTGTTGCTTGATAGGGACCGCCTGCGGTGATAGGAGTGACTTGCTCTGGCTGTGCTTGGAGAATCTGACTAGCAGGCCCTTTGGCTACTAGGATGGTGCCCTCTTGAAAGGATTCTAAGGCTTTTAGGCTGGTTCGGCTGGTCTGTTGAGTAATTGGGATAGCTGACAGGCGTTCCCATTCTTTTTGATGGGGTGTCAGAATGACTTGGTTGCAGGGGAAGTGTTTCCTGTTTTGCTTGGCGATTAAGGTCAGGGCAGAGCCATCTAAGACTAAAATCTGTTGTTCTGAGAGGTGCGCAAGTACATCATCCAAAAGTTGTTCTGCTCTGCTATTTTCCCCAAGACCAGGACCAATCAATACCAAATCAGACTTCATCAGGCTGGTTAGGAGCAGAGAGTGGTCATCTATGGAAAAGGCCATGGCTTCGGGGAGGTGGCTGTGAAGAGCGGGGATAGTTTCTCTTTCGGTGGCGACTGTTACGAGGCCAGCTCCGCTATTGACCGTCGCTAGCGCAGCCATGATGATGGCTCCGCCATAGGGATAGAGTCCGCCAATCAGCAGGGCCCGACCAAAGGTCCCCTTATGGCTGTCGGCTGGCCTGGCTTGAATGACCTTCTGACAAAGTTGCTGTAAATCCATACGTATCACCTTACTTCCTTTTTTATATTATAGCATGGAAGTGGAGGTTTGCAGCAAATCATATTTGAGAAAAAATTACCTGTTTCGTGCTATAATGGACACATGGTATTATCAAAGAAACGTGCAAGAAAAGTTATTGAGGAAATTATTGCCCTCTATCCAGATGCCAAGCCTAGCTTGGATTTTCGTAACC
Source organism: uncultured Streptococcus sp. (assembly GCA_945864085.1). Taxonomy (GTDB): domain Bacteria; phylum Bacillota; class Bacilli; order Lactobacillales; family Streptococcaceae; genus Streptococcus. The sequence continues at coordinate 6,695 of CAMBAD010000034.1, read as the reverse complement.
ATTTTGAGTTGGTAGTTGCTGTTCTCCTGTCCGCTCAAACAACGGATGCTGCTGTGAACAAGGCGACGCCTGGTCTGTTTGCGGCCTTTCCAACGCCCCAGGCTATGGCGGCAGCAGAGGTCAAGGACATTGAACCCTATATTTCTCGTCTAGGCCTCTATCGCAATAAGGCTAAATTTTTAAAAGAATGCGCCCAGCAGTTGTTGGACCGTCATGATGGGGTAGTTCCCCAGACCCGTGAGGAATTAGAAGCCTTGGCAGGAGTAGGGCGCAAGACTGCTAACGTTGTTTTGAGTGTTGGCTTTGGGATTCCCGCCTTCGCTGTTGATACCCATGTGGGCCGTATTTGTAAGCACCATGACATTGTAAAGAAATCTGCGACACCTTTGGAAACAGAGAAGCGGGTTATGGAAGTGTTACCACCAGAACTTTGGCTTCCTGCTCATCAGGCCATGATTTATTTTGGGCGTCAAGTCTGCCATCCTAAAAATCCAGAGTGTGAAAAATTCCCGCAATTATATGAATTTGATTAAAAAATCTTCATTTTTTGGAGATTTTTTTCCTTTTATCAAGAAAAATGTATAGGAAATTCAGAACGTTTCATAGGAATATGGGACAATTATGAGGAAAAAGGGAACGATACGAATGATGGAAATTATTTTTTTGACAAACACAAATCATATCCGAACGATATTCAGATAAACACCTATGGTATTGACAAAAACAGAACAATAAACTATACTATATCTTGTAAAAGGTCATAAACACGAAAAACAATTCTATTTTTGTGTCTACTGTTAATAAAACGAGGTGGAACCATGTTCAACGAAACTCCAGTCTTTGACTATGAAGATATTCAGCTGATTCCTAACAAGTGTGTCATTGACAGCCGTTCTGAGGCTAACACGGCGGTCACGCTTGGAAAGTACAGCTTTAAACTGCCAGTTGTCCCTGCAAATATGCAGACCATTATCGATGAAGATGTGGCAGAAATGTTGGCAAAGGGTGGTTATTTTTACATCATGCACCGCTTCGATGAGGCTGGACGTATTCCATTTATCAAGCGGATGCACAATCAGGGCTTGATTGCCTCTATTTCAGTCGGTGTCAAAGACTATGAATATGATTTTGTATCTAGCTTAAAGTCCGACGTGCCTGAGTTTATCACGATTGACATTGCCCATGGTCATGCAGACAGCGTGATTAAGATGATCCAGCATATCAAGAAAGAATTGCCAGAAACCTTTGTCATCGCGGGAAATGTGGGTACGCCTGAGGCTGTTCGTGAGTTGGAAAATGCTGGTGCGGACGCGACAAAAGTTGGCATTGGTCCAGGTAAGGTCTGCATTACCAAGGTGAAAACAGGTTTTGGTACGGGTGGCTGGCAGCTGGCTGCCCTTCGTTGGTGTTCAAAAGCAGCCCGCAAGCCCATTATTGCGGACGGTGGCATTCGCACCCACGGAGATATTGCCAAATCCATCCGTTTCGGTGCTAGCATGGTCATGATTGGCTCGCTCTTTGCAGGCCATATTGAAAGTCCAGGAAAGACAGTAGAAGTGGACGGGAAGCAGTTCAAGGAATACTACGGTTCTGCTTCGGAATACCAAAAAGGTGCCTACAAAAACGTTGAAGGCAAGAAGATTTTGCTGCCAGCTAAGGGGCATTTGATGGAAACCTTGGTGGAAATGGAGCAAGACCTACAGTCATCTATTTCCTACGCAGGAGGGCGTGATTTGGCTAGCCTGAAACATGTCGATTATGTTATTGTAAAAAATTCCATTTGGAATGGGGATTCGATTTAGTGAGGAGAGGGCTTGCCAGGCAGGTCCTTTTCTTGTTACAATGTCTATATCAGATTGAAAGAGGGCAAACCATGTACCCAACAACCACCCATAAAGAGAAATTTTTCCTATTTCTCAAGATTTTTTTGCCGATTTTGATTTACCAATTTGCCAACTATTCGGCTTCCTTCATCGATACCATGATGACAGGTCAGTACAGCACCATGGACCTGGCTGGGGTATCAATGGCGGCCAGTCTGTGGAATCCCTTTTTCGCCTTTCTAACGGGCATTATCTCGGCCATGGTTCCTATTATTGGCCAGTATCTCGGTCGCGGGGAAAGGTCGAGGATTCGGGAGGAGTTTCATCACTTTGTCTACCTGTCCCTAGGCCTGACAGCCATCCTTCTAATCCTAGTCTTGTTTGTTGCAATTCCAGTATTGGCTCGGTTTAACTTAGAAGACAGCGTCTTTCAAGTCGGCAGGCGCTATCTCCTCTATATTTCGATTGGCATTCTGCCCCTCTTGCTATTTAGTGTTTGCCGCTCCTTTTTCGATGCCCTCGGCATGACACGCTTGTCCATGTACCTCATGTTGCTCCTCGTACCCTTTAACAGCTTTTTTAACTACCTTTTGATTTATGGAAAAATGAGCCTGCCGGCCCTGGGCGGAGCAGGAGCAGGACTGGGTACTGCTTTGGCCTATTGGGCTGTTCTTGCTGTTGTTGTCTGGGTCATGCTCAAAAATAAGACCATAGCCGCCTACCGTATTTGGAGCTGGAGTCCGATTCGCCTCTCCCTCTTGAAAGAAGGCCTGAGAGTTGGTCTTCCGATTGGCCTGCAGGTATTTGCCGAAGTGGCTATTTTTGCAGTCGTAGGCCTTTACATGGCCAAATTTTCAGCCCAGATTATTGCAGCCCACCAGTCAGCTATGAATTTTGCTACCCTGCTCTATGCCTTCCCATCCTCGGTTTCCTCAGCCTTGGCCATTGTCATCGCTTACGAAGTAGGGGCTAGACGCCCTCAGGATGTGAAAGTCTATAGTCGATTGGGGCGCTTAGTAGCCCTAGCCTTTGCTGGTTTGACCCTCACCTTCCTGTATTTTTTCCGTTCCAAAGTCGCCTCTCTATACGGCAATGATGGAGAATTTGTCAGATTAACCTCGCACTTCTTGAGTTTTGCCCTCTTGTTTCAGCTAGCAGACGCCTATACCGCACCTATCCAAGGAATACTACGCGGCTACAAGGACACCACCATTCCCTTTGTTCTAGGCTTGGTTGCCTACTGGTCCATGACCTTCCCAGTCGCCTTTTTCCTGGAAAGATTTTTCCAAATGGGACCCGAAGCCTACTGGATTGGCCTGATTTCAGGAATATTCGCCTGCGGAATCGCCCTAGATTTACGCTTAAAAACCATTGTTAATAAGCAGACAGGCTGAGCCTGCCCCCTTCCCAGACACTTGAGAAAATGGCTTGCTCATGATAGAATAGAGAATATCAATTCTAGTGGGGAAATCATGGATTATTTTAACGTAGGAAAAATTGTCAATACTCAAGGCCTTCAAGGAGAAATGCGCGTCCTGTCTGTGACAGATTTTGCAGAAGAACGTTTTAAAAAAGGTGCCAAATTAGCCCTCTTTGACGAGCGAGATCAGTTTGTGATGGAAGTAGAGATTGCCAATCACCGCAAGGCTAAAAACTTTGATATTATCAAATTCAAGGGCATGTACCATATCAATGATATTGAAAAATACAAGGGTTGCAGCTTGAAAATTGCAGAAGAAAACCTGACAGACCTGGATGAGGGTGAATTTTATTACCACGAAATTATCGGTCTGGAAGTTTATGAAAACGACCAGTTCATCGGCCAAATCAAGGAAATCCTCCAGCCAGGCGCCAACGATGTTTGGGTTGTCAAACGAAAAGGTAAAAAAGACTTGCTCTTGCCCTATATTCCACCTGTTGTTTTAAATATTGATATTGAGAATAAACGTGTCGATGTGGAATTGCTGGAGGGGCTTGATGATGAAGATTGATATTTTGACTCTCTTCCCTGAAATGTTTGCGCCCTTAGAGCATTCGATTGTGGGGAAGGCGCGTGATAAAGGCCTGCTAGAAATCAATTACCATAATTTTCGTGAGAAGGCTGAAAAGGCGCGCCATGTGGACGATGAGCCTTATGGTGGTGGTCAGGGCATGTTGCTACGTGCCCAGCCTATTTTTGACACACTGGATAGTATCGAGCAGGCTAATCCCCGTGTGATTTTACTGGATCCTGCTGGTCGTACCTTCAATCAAGCCTACGCAGAAGAATTGGCCCAGGAAGAGCAGTTGATTTTTATTTGCGGTCACTACGAAGGCTATGATGAGCGGATTAAAACCTTGGTCACAGATGAGATTTCTCTCGGAGACTATGTCTTGACAGGTGGTGAACTGGCAGCCATGACGATGATTGACGCCACTGTCCGTCTGATTCCTGAGGTCATCGGCAAAGAATCTAGTCATACAGATGATAGTTTTTCATCTGGTCTTCTGGAATATCCCCAATACACTCGCCCGTATGAGTATCGTGGAATGGTAGTCCCAGAGGTGCTGATGAGCGGTCATCATGAAAATATCCGTAAATGGCGATTGGAACAAAGCTTGCGCAAGACCTATCAGCGTCGTCCAGACCTACTGGAACAGTACCCATTTACAGATGAAGCCGCAGCTATTTTTGAAAAAATAAAATCAGAAAGCACAGTTGACTAGACTGTGTTTTCTTAGAACCTGTACTCGCAAGTAAAGCGCTTTTATACAAGAGATAGTTTTTTAGGGAATACTGACTGTATTTTGAGAAAAATGAACGATGAGTAGCGAAAAACTAGCCCTAGATGGAAGTGCCCAACTGTGAATAAAGGTTCTTACTAAAGGATGCACTATGTTTAGAAAAGAATTTAAAGACTGGGAGCCATATAAGTTACCTGGTCAAGCAAAATACAATTTAGGCGACAATGAAAACCGTCTGATGGATTGGTCGTTTTTGCTGGAAGAAACTGCCAAGCGGTTAGAAGCCAGCGATCTCTCTTTTTATGGGGACAATCGCTATCTTGAATTGATTGAGGCCTATGCTGCCTATCTGGGTGTCCAAGCCAATCAGGTGACTGCTGGGGTGGGGTCAGACTTTCTAATCAATATGATTGTTGTCTCTACATTAAGTCAAAATCAGGTATGTCTGACAGTCAATCCAGATTTCTTTATGTATCAGGTATACAATCTAATGCACGGAAGTCAGTTTGAGCAATTCGATTTGCCATTTGAAAATGGTCGTTTTCATCTGGTAGCCGAGAATCTGCTGGCCTATGCCAAAGAGGTTGAAGCTACCATTATCATGTTTTCAAATCCCAATAACCCTGCCTCTACCGTATTTGATTCGGAGCAAATTGAGAAATTGATTCGAGACTTTGATGGTTTGGTTGTAGTGGATGAGGCCTACATCGAATATGCTGATTGCCCGAGTTTCATTCATAAGATAGACCGATACAAGAATTTAATTGTGCTGAGGACCTTGTCAAAGGCCTTTGGATTGGCTGGCTTGCGCCTAGGTTTTGCTATAGCTTGTGAGGAAGTGATTTACGAACTTGAAAAAGTGATTCCCCCCTACAGCCTGTCCAATTTGGTGGCAAAAATGGGGACAATCGCTTTGGAATACACGGACCAGGTTGCTGAAGGAATTGAAAAGATGAAGGCGGGGCGGGCTGATTTTATTGAATTTCTCGAATCCTTGGAGGATTGCCAGGTATTGCCTAGTCAAGCGGGTTTTGTGACATTTACAGCCCCTTGGGCGGAGAGCCTCTATCAAGAAGCCATTGCCTCGGAATGGAATTTTAAATATTATCAGGAAGGCCCGTTGGCCAACTATATCCGCATGGCTATCGGTCGTCAGCACGAGATGGAAATGATGAAAGAGTTGATACGAACCGTTATCGCCAAAAGAAATGACCAAATTTTACAATAGCAGCAGAGCGTAATTGGGAACTGGAATGACTTCTTGTTTCCATTACGCTCTTTTTTTAAAAGAAAATGAAAGTTTTTGATAGAAAATGATTGACAATGATAGAAAATGGTGTATAATAGACTTGTAAACGATTGCAAAGGAGGTGTTTTATATACTAAAATCGGAGCGTAAACAAGTTATTCTTCAGCGTATCCAGGAACAGCAGTTCGTTCGCTTGGAAGAATTAGTTGAAATACTCGGTACTTCTGAGTCCACTGTTCGCAGAGATTTGGATGATTTAGAGAGTTCTGGGAAGTTGCGTCGTGTCCATGGGGGAGCAGAAGCTCCAGCCAATCTGCAGTTAGAAGAATCCATTCTTGAAAAATCTGTCAAAAACGTTCAAGAAAAACGAGCAATCGCTGAAAAAGCAGCGGGATTGATTAGTGATGGGGATGTGATTTTTCTGGACGCAGGTACAACAACAGGTCTACTCATCGACTATCTAACCCAAGCAGATCTGACTGTTGTGACCAACTCCATCCATCACGCAGTGCGTCTGGTTGAACACAGGATTAAAACGATTATTGTTGGTGGCTTTGTTAAAGAATCAACAGATGCTTCGATTGGTGCGGTAGCTTTAGAACAAATTCGACGGCTCAATTTTGACAAGGCCTTTCTAGGCATGAACGGTATCGACAAAAATTATTTGACGACACCTGATGTGGAAGAGGCGACAATTAAGCGTACTGTTTTGGAAAATGCAAAAGAAAGCTATGTCCTTGCAGACGCGTCAAAAGTGGGACAATTTTCCTTTGTGAAAGTTGCAGAAATTGAACAAGCAACCATCATCTGTCAGACATCTGAGAGCAGCGTGTTTGACCTTATCAAAGAAAAAACGAGGGTAATCGAGGTATGATTTATACAGTTACGCTCAATCCAGC
>CAMBAD010000033.1 GCA_945864085.1 uncultured Streptococcus sp. | reverse complement strand
CAGATAGTCCAGAACCAGAACCTGCTACTCCCGATGTTCAGGAACCGTCCCCAGACTATCCAGATAGTCCAGAACCAGATCCTGATATCCCTGATGTTCAGGAACCGTCCCCAGACTATCCAGATAGTCCAGAACCAGAACCTGCTACTCCCGATGTTCAGGAACCGTCCCCAGACTATCCAGATAGTCCAGAACCAGATCCTGATACTTCCGATGTTCAGAAACCGTCCCCAGATTATTCAGATAGTCAGGAATCATCAGAGGTGTATTCAGGTACTCCAGATTCGGTATTTGGTGAGGTGAATGCATGATGAAGAAAATCTTCAAGAGAATGCTAAGTCCCATTATTTTTTTTATAGGGATAATTTTTCTAATTTTAGTAGTCATAGCTGGTGGTAGCGAAAGTTCAAGTGCTACTGCAGTTAATGGAGTTGTCTATGTAGAGCATTGGAGTAGTGATAGTGCTTATACTCATCATTATTTAAGTCAACGATATGGTATTACTGAGTCACAAATTGAAGGTTTTATCAAAAGTCAAGGTCACACTCCGGAAGGGCGTTCCAGTGGCAAGGCTTTTTTGGACGCTCAAGCCAAAAGTGGCATTGATGTCCGTGTTTTAGTCGCGTTTGCACAAGCAGAGTCTGCTTATGGTACTGCAGGGGTTGCGAAACAATATCCAGAGGCTAACATTTGGGGTTATGGCTGTTTTGACAATGATCCTAACCAAGGAAGAAACTGGGGACCAGAGAGAGCGTTTAATGATTTTAGAACTTATCAGATTGAACAATTAGGTAACTACAATCTTCAGATAATGGACGAGCGAGCTAATCAATTTGCTTTAGGAGTTTTGCCTGCAGGTAAAGGAGTTTATTATACAGATACTTCAGGAACTGGTAAAGCTCGCGCTAAAATTATGGAAGATTTTGACCGCTATATAGATGAAAATGGAGGGACTCCAGTACCACCAAATGGCTATGGTTCAGCAGCGTTAGCAGGAGGAGGTTCGATTTCCTTATTGCAAACAGTAGTAGGTACTTATGTTTATGATGGTCAGTGCTATATGCTGACTGCTTGGTATAGTGAGCAAATAGGAGGGCCAAGATTACGTGGAGGTCTTGATAAATTGCCAAGAGCTTCTGGCATGGCAGCCGCGGATATTGGTACAGACTATGATTGGTCTCAATGGGGTTTTACTGTTATATTAAATCCCAAAGCAAGTGACATTCGTACAGGAGATATAATCAACTGGAAAGCAGGTGCTCAATATTCAGCAGATAGTGATTATCGTCTAGGAGGACCATACGGTCATACTGCTATCGTGGGTGAGATAAAAGCTGGGAATAAGATAATGATTTATGATCAGAATCCAAATCCAGTCTCATATCGTGAGATAGCAATAAATGATAGTATGTTCTCTAGTTTAATTAGAAAGGGAAATTAATGAAGTTAATGCAGATATTGCTTTTGATATTCTGTTGTAGTATTTTGGTCGGTTGTGCTGGTAAGCAAAATATCCAAACTGCTTCAGAGGAGGACGAACAAACAGTGAAACCATTAGAATCGAATTCTTCTGGTTCTGAAATTTTGACAAGTACAAATGATACACTGGTTGAAAATTTTGTAGAAATATATGTTACACAAGAATTGGATAGCAAAGCTATTGATAAAAAAGCCTCTGAGTTGAAGAATTATTTCTTGGAGTCTTCAGTCTATGAATCTGTTTTGATGGATTTGAATGATTTGAAAATGCAAGTAGAGGCATATCAGGTCAAAAAGGAAATTAATACCAGTTCTACTGTTCGTTTGGTAAACAAGAAAGTTGACAGTATCCAAGTATATAAGAAAGGGGCGCTGTATCTTATAGATGTAAAGTATGTAGAAACGAGTCCACTGTATGAGGGGGAATTTGAGCAAAGGATTCAATTCACTTGTAAGGTGGAGGATTCAAAAATAAAAAATTTTGAAGAACTAAGATGAAATAAGGCAAGTCACTATTTTGTGGCTTGCTTGTTTTTTTATTTTCATCATCTATCGAATGTTCGGAATAGAATCAAAAAACTTGGGTACCTGGACAAGATTTTGTTCGGCAAAACCAGCCGACGTCGGCCGCTGAAGGTGAAATATTGTTCGGTTTATAGCAAATAGAAAGGAAAAATGCATGGAGGCATTATTAGAAAAACAAAAATTAAAACAAAGTCAGGTATTTAACGTATCAATACCAGTCCCAGAGAATTTGGTAGTGGTAGATAAAGATGAGTATTTGGAACTTCTTGCCAAGTCAGAGGAAGGGAAATGGTGGGTTGTTGATGATGTGCTAGAATTATTGAGCGTTAGTCGTAGCACACTAATCAATGATATTTTGTTAAATCCACGCTTTAAGAATGAAATGGACATTGAACAAAATAGGAACGGATTTGTATTATATCCAGCAGGGAAAGGTAGTCCGTATAGATTTTTGGCGTCCAAAACACGAAAATATTTTGAAGAAAATTTTGCGTCAATATTATTGTTTAAATAAATATGATATACTATCAGGGATAAACTCCTTGATTGGAAAGGAGAAGGGATGTCTATATCATATAGGAAAAGAGGTAAAAATAAGACTTGGGATTATAGAGTTTTTGATAAGCAAGGAGTGGTAATAGCTTCTGGTTCTGGTTTCAAAACAAAAAAAGAAGCAATGTATGAAGCAGTTGAAATTGAGAGAAAAAGGTTATTAACAACTGTTTTCACTCCTAAAGCGACACTTTATGAATTGTGGATTAGGTGGCATAGGTTAATTATTGAACCAAGTAAACTAGCAAAATCATCCAAAGATAAACACATTCAACGTGGAAAAGTAATCAAAGAAAATTTTGGAGATATGCAGGTGACACAAATAACTCACAGTCAATATCAAGAATTTATTAATGACTATTGTGATAGAGTGTTGGTAGATCAAGTCAGAAGATTTAATAAAGTTGTTAAGGCAGTTCTGTTAATGGCACAACGTGACGGGGCCTTAATTGCTGACTTTACTGATGGAGTAAAGTTTGAGGGAGAAACCAGTAGAAAAAAGGCTGCTGATAAGCATATTAGAAGTATGGAAGAATATGAAAACTTATTGATTGAGTTAAAAAAGCGTATTTCTGAAAGTGATTCAATCACACCATGTATACTTTATCTATATTTTACGACAGGCTTTCGTCCGGGAGAGGGAGCAGGTTTATGTTGGCCTGATATTGATTTTGAAAAGATGGTTATAAAGACTTATCGGCGCTATTCAGGAGATAGTAATAGTTTTTATCCTTCAAAAAATAAGTGGTCTGAAAGGGTTGTTCCAATGAGTGCAGAATTGGCTGCTGTTTTGAAGCAACTGCAACATAGACAAGAAAGAATGTTGTTAGAGAAGGGAATTTCGAACCCTGAAAACCTGGTATTTTTTGATTGGTTATATGGTGTTCCAACAAGTACAGCTATTAGTAAATATCTAAATCGAGTATTAAAAGATATGGGTTATGAGTACAAGCTGACTGCATACAGTGGGCGACATAGTTATGGTAGCTATTTATTGGCTAAGAAGATTGATATTTGGGTGGTTGCCAAGATACTTGGTCATAAGGATATCACTCAATTAATGGAAACTTATGGGCATTTGTTGCAAGAGATTGAGAAGGAAGGTTATCAAGAAATAAGGGAATTGTTAGCTATTTAATGCTAAATTTAAGAAAACAATTCTTTGACCAATTTTTGACCAAATTCACTCCAAAAACGAGAAAAAGCCTTGATAAATCAAGACTTTCCCCATATCAACCAATCCTCCCTGTAGGGATCGAACCTACGACCCACGGATTAAGAGTCCGCTGCTCTGCCAGCTGAGCTAAGGAAGGTAAAAATAAAAATGCTGTATTGGTACCGGTTATCCATGAATTGTATTGATCCCGCACGCTAAAAGCAGGTGGGTGACGTGTTTTTGACTTAGTCGCTTCTGGGTGAACCAGCCTGCATACTGCCAAAAGATCTTTGTCTCCCTAGTAATACAAAAATAGTCGGTCAACACATAGGTATGAATTCGTATACCACAGCAGTTCTTATTTCTGATTTAATCTTACCACATTTTTTAAAAAAATCAAGAGAAAAACAGCAAAAAATGTAAACGCTCTCAACTTTTTTAGTTTTTCCTTTTTAAGTCTCTTATTTTTTCTTTGGTCATGCCCAAGGCCCGCTCGTATTTTCCGGTGTCGTTGGCGGTGAAGTAGTCCGCAGCTAGTAACTTATCGGGCAGGTATTGCTGGTCCACCCATTTTTCAGGATAGGCATGCGGATACTGGTAGCCAATGGCATTTTCCAGCTCCTTACTGCCAGCATAATGGCCATCCCGCAGGTGATTTGGAATAGGCAGATGACCGTTTTTCCGCAAATCAGCCAGAGCTGCCTCCATAGCCAGATAGGCAGAATTGGATTTTGGAGAAAGGGCCAAATCAACGACCACGTTGGCAATCAAAATTCGGGCTTCTGGAAATCCGATTTTCTGGGCCGCTTCAAGGGCCGTCACCGTATGAATCTGTGCCTCTGGATTGGCCAAGCCGATGTCTTCGTAGGCAATGACCGTCAAGCGACGGGCCAGACTAGGCAGGTCTTCCGCCTCAATCAAACGAGCGGCGTAGTGGAGGCTGGCATTGACATCGCTACCTCGAATGGATTTTTGCAGGGCGGAGAGGATGTCGTAGTGGGCATCGCCGTTCTTGTCCATGCTGATGTAGGACTTTTGCAGGCTATTTTCCACAGTGTCCAAGTCGATATGGCGTCCGCCCTCGCTTTCCTTGGTAGAAAGTACAGCCAGTTCTAGCGAATTGTAGGCAGCCCGAAGGTCGCCGTTGGTAGCATTTGCCAGAAAATCCAGAGCCTCAGGCTCAATGGTGACGGGGAAGTCAAAACCGCGTTCGGTGTCTGTCAGAGCTAGTTCCAAGGCTTGTCGGATGTGGCTGGTTTGCAAAGGCTGCAATTCAAAAATCTGCACCCGACTGCGAATGGCAGGCAGAATTGAGAAAAATGGATTTTCCGTCGTTGCCCCAATCATGATGATATTACCATTTTCCAAGAGAGGCAAGAGGAAATCTTGTTTGGTCTTGTTGAGTCGGTGAATCTCATCGAGCATGAGGACCAGGCCACCAGAAAACTTGGCCTCTTCAGCGATTTCCTGCAGGCGTTTTTGGTTGTCCGTCGTGGCATTAAAAGTCCGAAAGGCATACTTGGTCGTGCCAGCAATAGCGGACGCAATCGAGGTCTTGCCAATCCCTGGCGGACCGTAGAGAATCATGGACGACAGCATATTGGCATCAATCATGCGGCGGATAATCTTTCCAGGACCGACCAGGTGTTCCTGACCGATGACATCGTCAATGGATTTGGGCCGCATACGAAGGGCGAGATTGGCTGGCATAGGCTTCCTTTCAGTGCATTTATGGTATAATCATTATACTACAATTTTAGGATTTGGAGAGAAACGAAGATGGCGGAGTTGACGGTGAGTGTTTTGGAAGAATACTTGCGTGACCACTATGGGACGACAGTTCCAGAGCAAAGTCTCTTTATGAAATTAGTGGAAGAAATTGGTGAAGTGGCAGAGCTACTGAATCAGCGTGCAGGCCGCAAGATGATGGATGGCGAAGACGACAGCTCTGCTCGTCTGGCAGAAGAATTAGCTGATGTTATTCACTATGCTGTAGCCTTGGCAGCGGTGAATCAATTAGATTTAACCAAGTCCATTTTGGAGAAAGACAAGCAGGCTTCCGTCAAATACGGTCGAGAAATAAATTTATTGGAATTTATAGAAAAGAGGAAATAGAATGGCAAAACATGGCTTTTTAGATGTGCTGGAAGCGGCACTGGACAAACATTTTACCTACGATTACGAGCTTAACTGGGACAAGAAAAACCACGCAGTTGAGTTGGCTTTCATCTTGGAAGCACAAAATGCGGCTGGGATTGAAACGGTGGATGACGAAGGCAATGCCTCTGCGGAGGATATTTTCCTAGAGGAGTATGTCCTTTTCTACAACCAGGACAAGTCTCGCTTTGACGAGGAAGACTATCTGGTCGCTCTGCCATTTGACGCCAAGAAGGGCTTTTCAGCAGAGTTTCTGACCTACTTCGCAGGTTTTCTCAAGGATACCGCCGACCAAGGATTAGACGACCTCCTGGACTTTTTGGCGGACCCAGAAGCCCAAGAATTTGCGATTGCATGGGATGGCGAGGCTTTTGAAAAAGGCAGAGCAGACTTGGTGGAAGGGGAATGCTACCCTTATCCGAGGTATTGAGATGAAATACAATGACTTGATTCCAGAATTTATGGTAGCAGATATTGAGCGTTCCAAAGATTTTTACATGAATGTGCTGGGCTTCCAGTTGGAATACGAGCGTCCAGAAGATAAGTTTCTCTTTTTGTCCTTGGGAGATGCTCAGCTCATGCTGGAGGAAGCTCCTGAAACAGAAAAAAAGAGTCTCACCTATCCTTTAGGGCAAGGAGCTAATTTCTCCCTTGGGGTCAACGATGTAGAAGAAGTCTATAACCGTTGTCAGATTACCAATTATCCAATTAAGCGTGACTTGGAAATCAGAAAATTTCGTGTTAACGATAGTTATGTTGTTGACAAGGAATTTGCACTGATAGATCCAGATGGTTATTATTGGCGTGTGACAGGCTGACACCTAAGGATATAGAAGGCTATGAAAAAGTATAAAACGGTATCGAACTTTTAGAACTTAAGGAAAAACAAAACATGAACTCATGGCAAGAATTAACCATTCACGTGCATCGTGATGCAGAAGAGGCAGTTTCAAATCTGATGATTGAAACGGGCAGTCAGGGGGTGGCGATTAGCGACTCGGCTGATTATGTGGGACAGGAGGACCGTTTTGGTGAACTCTATCCCGAGGTGGAGCAGTCGGATATGATTGCGATTACGGCCTATTATCCTGACACCTTGGATATTGAGGAAATCAAGGCAGATTTGGCAACTCGCCTGGCGGATTTGACCGGCTTTGGCTTGGAAACGGGTCAGGTCAGCCTAGAAAGTCAGGAACTGGCGGAGGAAGACTGGGCGGACAACTGGAAGAAATACTATGAGCCAGCCCGAATTACCCACGATTTGACCATTGTGCCGTCTTGGACCGACTACGAGGCGACTGCTGGTGAGAAGATTATCCGCCTGGATCCAGGCATGGCTTTCGGTACGGGTACCCACCCGACGACCAAGATGAGCCTTTTTGCTCTTTCTCAGGTCCTGCGTGGTGGCGAAACGGTCATTGACGTCGGCACAGGCTCAGGCGTCCTCTCTATTGCCAGCTCCCTCTTGGGTGCTAAGGAGATTTACGCCTATGACTTGGATGAAGTGGCGGTGCGTGTGGCCCAGGAAAACATTGATCTCAATGCCCATACTAGCAATATTCATGTTGCGGCAGGTGACCTCCTCTGTGGCGTTGACATTGAAGCGGAAGTCATCGTTGCCAACATCTTGGCGGACATTCTCATCCATCTGACCGAGGATGCCTACCGTCTGGTCAAGGACGAGGGCTACCTGATTATGAGCGGCATCATCGCGGATAAGTGGGACATGGTGCGAGCATCTGCGGAGGCGGCAGGCTTCTTCCTCGAAACCCACATGATTCAGGGCGAGTGGAATTGCTGTATCTTCAAGAAAACAGCTGACCGCTCAGGTGTGATTGGAGGCTAGGATGCAGCAGTATTTTGTCAATGGCAGAGCACCGCAGGGCATTTTCCAGATTAAGGATAAGGACACTGCCAAGCATATGTTTTCTGTCATGCGTTTGCAGGCAGACGACCAGATTGTCCTGGTTTTTGACGACGGGATCAAACGCATGGCACGAGTAGTGGACAGCCAGAGCCAATCCGTTGAAGTCATCGAAGAACTGGCAGACAATGTTGAATTACCCGTTTCCGTCACCATTGCCATGGGCTTTCCCAAGGGAGACAAGCTCGAATTTGTCGCTCAAAAGGCAACAGAATTAGGCATGACAGCCCTCTGGGCCTTTCCAGCTGACTGGTCCGTGGTCAAATGGGACGGTAAAAAACTGGCAAAAAAAGCAGAAAAGTTAGAAAAAATTGCCCAAGGAGCAGCCGAACAAAGCAAACGCAATCGCATTCCAGTTGTTCGTTTGTTTGAGAAAAAAGCGGATTTTCTAGCTCAACTAGCAGGATTTGACCAGATTATCTTAGGCTACGAAGAGGCTGCAAAAGAGGGCGAACAAGTCAATCTAGTGAAAATCTTGTCTGGCTTAGAAATCGGCCAATCAGTCCTTGTCATCGTCGGTCCAGAAGGTGGCGTGTCGCCTGAGGAAGTAGCCACATTTGAAGGAGCAGGAGCGGTCAAGACAGGTCTTGGTCCTCGTATCTTGCGAGCAGAAACGGCTCCACTTTATGCTCTTTCTGCCATTAGCTACGCGACGGAATTGTTGAGGTGAGGTCATGTTTGCTTTAGGAACGATTATCAATACACTGGCCGTCGCACTTGGAGGCCTCTTAGGTGCCTGGTTTGGTCACCTATTAAAACCTCGGCATCAGTCTGGCTTAACCCTGGCTAGCGGTGTTGCCATTCTCTTTTTAGGAATTTCTGGAACGCTGACAGGTCTTTTAAGAGTGGAAAATGGTCAACTGGTCACCCAGAACACCATGCTCTTTGTACTCAGTCTGGCCTTTGGGACCTTCCTAGGCGAAGTCCTTCATATCGAAGGTTGGTTTGAAAAGCTGGGTATCTGGCTGCGTGAAAAGTCAGGCAATGGTCAGGACTCTCAGTTTTTGGATGCTTTTTTGACTGCCTCCCTGACTGTCTGTATCGGAGCCATGGCCATTATCGGCTCAATCCAAGACGGCTTGACAGGAGATTATACCCTCCTCGCCATTAAGAGCATTCTGGACTTTATCATCATCTTTATCATGACGGCTAGCTTGGGCAAGGGGGCTGGCTTTTCAGCAGTACCGGTCTTGATTTTTCAAGGCTCGGTCACCCTATTGGCCCGCCTGATTGAGCCTCTGATGACGACTCAAGCCCTTACCAATCTCTCCTTTATTGGCTCCGTTCTCATCTTCTGTGTCGGTGTCAATATCATCTGGGACAAAAAGATTCGTGTGGCCAATATGCTACCGGCTATTCTCATCGCGGTGATTTGGAGCTATTTTGCATAAAAAAACCAGGATTTCCCTGGTTTTTACTGTTTTCGTTCAAACTGCAAGAGGCTGACCTGCCCCAAGCCCTTCCAGACCTCCTCGACTTGCCCGACCTGTTGAAAGTCATTTTTTAGGAGTACCTGCTGAGAAGCTTGATTTTCCGACAGGACAAAGGCGACGATTGTTTTTATCTGGCGTTCTTCCAGTAGGAAATGGCAGAGCAGGCTGACTGCTTGGCTGGCCAGACCTTGATTCCAGAAGGTATGGTGTATCCGATAGCCAATGGTCACCGACGCAGATCGTTTTTTGTGGTCGAAAACTTCCAAAACGCCAATCAATTTTCCCCTGCATTCTACTCCTAGAAACAGGCGTTTTTTCTTGTCAAAATCTCTTTGGAAATGGCCGATACGCTTGCGGAGAGTTTCTTTGTTTTGCGTGGAGGTGTTGGGTGTCATCTGAAAGTGAATGGGGTTGGAATAGATTTCCCAGAGGTCTTCTAGATCGCTTTCTCGGATGAGGCGTAGGCACAAGATTGCGCTAGTAAGGTGCGGAAGGTTTTGGAACATGGTTTCTCCTTTATAAAACAGAAGAGTTTGGGCTCCCAAACTCTTGCTGATTTTAGTGTTCTTTTTTCTTGCTCCATTTTCCGACAAAGCCAATTAGGGTCAGGCCAATGAGGCTGAGGATAGACTGGGTTTCACCAGTATTTGGTAGGGTTTGCTTGCTGGTGCTTGGAGCAGGTGTATCGGCAGGCAAGGTAACCCGTTGACCAGATGACAGAATGATGGTTTGGTCGGTAGTCGGTGTTA
This sequence comes from uncultured Streptococcus sp., assembly GCA_945864085.1. Lineage (GTDB taxonomy): Bacteria > Bacillota > Bacilli > Lactobacillales > Streptococcaceae > Streptococcus. The sequence continues at coordinate 10,637 of CAMBAD010000033.1, read as the reverse complement.
ACTGATTTGGTGAAATGATAGGCTTAGGCTCAGTATAGACAAAGCGGAACTCGCCAAAGCCTTCGTTTGCCGTTGAAGCTTGCAGGTAGATAATGCTTTCTTGGTTACCAATCAAGCCTTTGGCACGGTCAGCGGTCAAAAAGCGTAGGTCAAGGCCCTTGATACTGTCGGTGAAGGTCCAGTTGTTGTCTGCTGTCGGGTTGATGACCTTTTCAGCGATGATGTAGTTGATGATGGCTTGGCGGTTTTCAAGGTTGAGCAGACGATTGAGCGATGCTTCGCGGACGCCAGGGAAAGTGCCGTTGGCACGATAGTTATTGGTTACAACGATAAATTCTTGGTCTGCTGTGACAGCTTGTCCCATGTATTGCAGGTTGCGGACACGGCTGGCGCTTTCATTGACCAGCTTGCCGCTGCGGTCGTATTTGTTTGGCTGAGTGATGTCGTACTGGTAGGTTACGCCGTCAATCACGTCGAAGTTGTAAGTACGAAAATCTGTGTTGATGAGGTTTTGAGGTTCTGTGGCCTGTGGGTCAATCTGGTTGAATTGTCCAGCAGACATTTCCAACCATTCTTTGAGTTGGGCACCGTTGATCTTCAAAATAGCTGCAACATTATCATAGAGATAGAGGTCGGCAACGTTTTTAATGGCAATCGGACCTGCTGGGATGTCTGTATAGGCTGAGGCGTCGCCTCGGGTGCCGGCCTTGAATGGGGCAGCGGCAGAAAGGATAGGCAGATTTGCTTCAGGAGTACCTGCTAGCTGCTGTTTGGCATACCAGATTTGGGCATTGTTGACGATTTGAACAGATGGGTCGTCTTGCACTAGGGCAAAGAAGCTGTTGATTGGAGCGGTTGTTACGCCGACTTGTTGGCGGACGTATTTGATGGTTTCGTTGTGGGCTTCTTGGGCGAGGTCAACAATGCGGCTGTCGGCCACAGAAGACTTGGTGTCAATCTTGCGGATAGCGGCCTTGCTTGCTGTTGTTGTCCATTTTCCGTCTGTGTAAGTTAGGCTGAGGTCAATAACTCCTAGGTGGTCGCCATATTTACCAGCCATAGTGACAGGGGTTCCGTTGATTTTACCAGTGGTGTCATCCACGCCGGCGTATTTAGCATAGAAGCTTGGTTTTGCTGCTGTTCCTGGAAATTCTGCGTGGGAATGGCCTGTGATGACCGCATCAACTCCAGCCAGGCTTGCGATTTGGTAGCCGACATTTTCCTCACCAACTTCGTATTGGTCATCTCCGATGCCAGAGTGAGAAAGGACCAAAACGATGTCTGCGCCTTTTTCACGAATGACGGGAACGATGTCACGAACAGCTTCAACGGCGTCGCGAACAATCACCTTGCCTTCCAAGTAGGCCTTGTCCCAGTTGAGGATTTGTGGGGGTACGATTCCTGTGATACCGACATTCAGATTAACGATTTTTCCGGTGGTATCGGTGAAGTGTTTTTGGATGATGGTGTAAGGTTGGTAGGCAAAATCCTGTGTCGTCGGGTTGATAACATTGGCATTTACCAGAGGCATACCTGCAGTGGCAATGACTTTTCTCAGGTAGTCAAGTCCGTAGTTGAACTCGTGGTTTCCGAGTGTTCCGGCGTCAAAACCAAGCGTGCCAAGGGCCGCGTACATAGGGTGTTGTTCACCTTCTTCAATCGGGTCGACAATGGATTTATAGTTACCCAGAGGAGTTCCTTGAATGGTATCGCCGTTGTCTACCATGATGACGTTTGGATTCTCCTGTTTAGCTTCTTCAATCAAGACAGCTGTTTTGGCCAAGCCTAGTGTTTCAACTGGTTTATCCTGATAGTAATCATAGTTGACCAAGTTGGTGTGGAGGTCGGTTGTTGCTAGGATGCGTACATCGACAGACTGCCCTTCTACGGGAGGTGCAGTTTCTACAGTGCTGGCTGTTAACTCAGTGGCAGCAACTGTTGCGGTCGTACTGGTTTCCGTTGAAGCAGCAGTTTCAGACGTGCTCGCCTCGCCAGTAAGGGTAGAACTTTCAGTCGTCTGCGTTGTCTCACCGTTGGTGGCTTGGCTGGTGCCAGTTTGAGTTGTCGCTGTTTCTTCAGCTAGAACGGGACTTGTTGCACCAGCTGCTAGGAGAGATAAGGTCAATGCGACAGCACATTTGCTAAAAGGGAATTTCATAAAAATCCTCAACTTTCTTTTAATATAATCTTCCAAAAATGATTATACAGATAAAATGTTTAAAGTTCAACACGTTTTCTGAACATTCTTGTAAACAAACGTTGAAAATTTGGCAAAAAATAATGAAAATCGCACGAAAACAAGCAAAAATCAGAAAATATTCGCCAACTATAAGTTCCGCCGCCCGAATTCGGCGATTGTTCCCTTTTTCTTTTTTTCTGAACATGGTAAAATAGGAACAAACAGTTAGGGAGAGAAGACAGATGAAGGAAATCAACTACACAGGTGAGGAAGTTGTTGCCCTGACAGCAGCCTACTTACCAGAAGAAGATGTCATTTTTGTACGCAAGGCCTTGGACTTTGCGACGGAGGCCCACAAGCTTCAATTTCGCAAGTCGGGTGAGCCCTATATTGCCCATCCGATTCAGGTGGCAGGAATTTTGGCAGAGTTAAAACTGGATGCGGTCACCGTAGCTTGCGGCTTTTTACATGATGTTGTCGAAGATACAGAGATAACCTTGGATGAAATGGAAGCTGAATTTGGTCCAGAAGTCCGCCACATTGTCGGTGGTGTGACTAAGCTAGGTAAGGTTGAGTACAAATCGCACGAAGAACAGCTGGCAGAAAATCATCGCAATATGCTGATAGCCATGTCTCAGGACATGCGCGTGATTTTGGTCAAGCTAGCAGACCGTCTCCACAATATGCGGACCCTCAAGCACTTGCGGCCAGACAAGAGGGAGCGGATTTCACGTGAAACAATGGAAATCTATGCTCCCTTGGCCCACCGTCTGGGAATCTCCTCTGTCAAATGGGAGCTGGAAGACATGTCCTTCCGCTATCTCAATGAAGTCGAGTTCTATAAAATTACCCGCATGATGAGCGAGAAACGACGCGAGCGGGAAGAATTGGTCAAGGAAGTTGTGGACAAGCTGCGTGTCTACACAGAGGAACGCAACCTGCGTGGACAGATTTATGGCCGTCCTAAGCATATCTATTCAATCTATCGCAAGATGCATGATAAGAAAAAACGCTTCGATCAGCTCTACGATTTGACAGCCATCCGTTGTATCATGGATACACCGAGCGATGTTTACGCCATGCTGGGCTACATTCATGAACTGTGGAAGCCTATGCCAGGTCGGTTCAAGGACTACATCGCCAACCAAAAAGCCAATGGTTACCAGTCCATCCATACCACTGTCTATGGACCAAAAGGCCCTATCGAATTTCAAATTCGGACCATGGAAATGCACCAGGTGGCAGAGTACGGGGTTGCAGCCCACTGGGCCTATAAGCGAGGCGGCAATGCCAAAGCTACAGAGAAAGAACTCCGCTGGATTAATAACTTGATTGAACTTCAAGAAGGAGCTGGTGATGCCCAGACCTTTGTCGATTCGGTCAAGGAAGACATTTTCACAGAACGAATCTATGTCTTCACACCCGACGGAGCAGTCCGTGAATTACCAAAAGATTCCGTACCGATTGATTTTGCCTACGAAATCCACACCAAGGTCGGTGAACGCGCAATAGGTGCCAAGGTCAACGGTCGTATGGTACCCCTGACGACCAAACTCAAGACAGGAGATCAGGTGGAAATCATCACCTCAGCCAATTCCTTCGGCCCAAGCCGTGACTGGGTCAACCTAGTCAAAACTCACAAGGCGCGCAATAAGATTCGGCAATTCTTCAAAAACCAAGACAAGGAACTGTCCATCTCCAAGGGACGCGAAATGCTCCAAAGCCTCCTTCAGGAAAACGGCTATGTACCCAACCAGTACCTGGACCGCCGCCACATGGATGAAGTCCTGCCGAAAACCAGCTACAAGACCGAAGAAGCTCTCTACGCTGCGGTTGGTTTTGGGGAAATATCTGCCGTGTCAGTCTTTAACCGCCTGACAGAAAAAGAGCGGCGAGAAGCCGAACGGGCCAAGGCCAAAGCAGTCGCAGATGAATTGGTCAAGGGTGGTGAAGTCAAACACGAGAATAAGGATAGTCTTAAAATCCGCCATGAAGGCGGTGTGGTCATCGAAGGCGCGTCTGGCCTGCTGATACGGCTTGCCAAATGCTGCAACCCAGTCCCAGGAGATGAGATTGTCGGCTATATTACCAAGGGACGTGGTGTGGCAGTTCACCGTGTGGACTGTATGAACCTCAAAAGTCAGGAAAATTACGAGGAGCGCCTGATTGATGTCGGCTGGGAAGATGAAAACTCCAACAAGGAATACATGGCAAACATCGACATCTACGGGCTTAATCGCTCAGGTCTGCTCAACGATGTCCTCAAGGTCTTGACCAACGCCAGCAAGAACATTTCATCGGTCAATGCCCAACCGACAAAAGATATGAAGTTTGCGACCATCCATGTTTCCTTTGGGATTTCCAACCTGGCAACCCTGACTAGCCTGGTGGATAAGATTAAGTCGGTACCAGAAGTTTACTCAGTGAAAAGGACAAATGGATAGATGAAAATTGTATTACAACGTGTTTCACAAGCCAGTGTGACCATCGAAGGAAGCCTCCATGGACAAATCGGACAGGGGCTTTTGCTTCTAGTCGGTGTGGGGCCAGATGACAGCCAGGAAGACCTGGACTATGCTGTTCGTAAAATCGTCAACATGCGGATATTTTCAGATGAGGCAGGCAAGATGAACAAGTCAGTCCAAGATGTGGCGGGCAAGATTTTATCCATTTCCCAATTTACCCTCTTTGCGGATACCAAAAAAGGCAATCGCCCGGCCTTTACCGGCGCAGCCGGTCCAGAACAGGCCAGTCAATTCTACGACGCTTTTAACCAAGCTCTGTCTGCCTTTGTGCCGGTTGAAGCGGGGATTTTTGGGGCGGACATGGCGGTCAGTCTGGTCAATGATGGTCCAGTGACCATTGTGCTCGATACAAAAAATCGCTAGTCATCTATACTTTTTGTGTCTATTTTGATATACTAAAGGTACAAAGTAGATACGGAGGCTTGCTATGAAAAAGTTAGTAACCAATCATTTCTTTTATCTGATTATTGCTTTTATCCTGATTTTAGCGATTTATTTTAGTGGGGTGGATAAGCGGTGGATTATTCTGGTTAGTTTTTTCTATTTCATTCCCTCACAGATTTTATACCGTCGTCGCCTTAAAGAGCGGCTACAAGAAGACCAGCCCAAGTAGGCTGGTTTTTTCGAAGCTATTGTCTATCTGAATACACTATGCTATAATAATTTTGTTATAAAGTGGTAGCTTGTATTTTGAATGGAGAGTGAGGGGGAACAGGACATGAGAAAATTTTTTCAAGCCATCAGCCAAGAGTATCTGGAAACCAGAAGTTCAGCTAGAGAAGATTGGCTGGAGTGGGTCATCCAGCGAAAGATGACTTGGGGCATGCGGTGAGGCCTGGTAGCGGTCATTGTGTTTGTCCTGCAGCCCTTAACCTATAGCCCCTTCTTTCTCTTGGCCTGTTTTTATATCGGTTTCCTGCTTTGGATAGTGTATGTGTGTGGGCAAGTGTTTTTTGCCGCCAGATCCATTTTCCGTCATTTGAAGAAAAAATAATCGCTCAGCTTGTTTAGGCTGGGCGATTGGTTTTTTCAACGAATAATTCTTGGGCGATGCTTGTCGGCATTGCCAGCTCTTTGTCCTTGTACTGGATAGTGATGGTTTGGGCAAAGTGATCGAATTCTGTCACAGCCAGTTGGTCGCCGACAGCTAGCTCATGCTGCTCCAGGTATTGCAGCAGCTGGTAGAAATCATGGATACGGACCAAACGGTAATGGCCTGTCTCTGTTAGTTGGGAGAGGCGGGTCTGGTGGCGTTCGACTAGCAACTGGTTTTCTTGAGGAATGCTGCCGCCGTGTGGACAGGTTTGGGGATAGCCCAGGAGTTTATCCAGTTGGTTGATAAAATGGTCTGAAACGGTATGTTCCAAAATTTCAGCTTCTTCATGGACTTGTTCAGGGGAATAGCCCAGTTGCTCCACTAAAAAGACCTCAATCAGTCGGTGTTTGCGGTAGAGATTGGAAACCATTTTGTGGGCTGTGTGGCTGAGGAGATAGCCGGCTGTCTTGTCCTTTTCAATTAACCCTTCTGCCAACATCTTTTTAATCATTTCAGATACAGCTGGGGCAGAAAAATTCATCTTTTCAGCGATTTGTTTGTTGGTGATTTTTTGTCCAGTCTGTCCCAGTTCATAAATAACTTTCAGGTAGTCTTCTTTGTTGGGTGTCATAGTTTCTCCCTTTCTAGTTAAGGTTATTATACCAAAAATTTTGAAAAATGATTGACAGAAAGAATTTTTTAATATATATTAAAACTAAAATTAAGCACACCTAATTAAATTAAAAGGAGAACCTACTATGAAAAAACTATTTCTTAGTTTCGCTCTGCTATTGTCCCTCATCGGACTAGGAGCCTGTCGTTCAACGCAAAGCCCAGAGGCTGCCAGCAAGCCGCGAGTGGCTGTGACTACTTCCTTCCTCAATGATATGGTCTATCAGTTGGCAGGCGATGAGGTGGAGCGGGACCTGCTGATTCCAGCGGGCGAGGATCCGCACCTCTATGTTGCCAAGACCAGCGACTTGTCCAAACTGCAGGAGGCGGATCTGGTCCTCTACCACGGCTTGCACTTTGAAGGCAAGATGGTGGAGGCCTTGGAAAAGACGGGTGTGGCGGTGTCTAAGAACTTTACCCAGTCGGATTTGACCACTATGGATGAGGAGGGCCAGCAAATCGTAGATCCCCATTTCTGGTTTTCCATTCCGCTCTACAAGTCAGCGGTAGCGGTAGTTTCAGAGGAGTTACAAAAGCTTCTTCCGGAAAAAGCAGAGCTGATTCAGAAGAATACCGATTCTTATCTGGCTCAGTTGGATGACTTGCATGCTTGGATTGAAAAAGAGTTGAGCGTCCTGCCTGCGGAAAGCCGTTATCTGGTAACCCCTCACGATGCCTTTAACTACTTCGCAGCCAGCTATGACTTTACCCTCTATGCACCGCAGGGTATTAGCACTGAGTCCGAAGTAGCCAACAGCGATATGATTGAAACGGTCAATATGATTTTAGAACATGACATCAAGGCTATCTTCACAGAGTCAACGACCAGCCCTGAACGGATGGAAAAATTGCAGGAAGCTGTCAAGGCCAAGGGTGGTCAGGTGGCTGTTGTAACGGGTGAGGGCAAGGAGCTGTTCTCGGATTCCCTAGCACCAGAAGGGGAAGATGGAGCGACATTTATTGAGATGTACAAGCACAATGTCAAGTTAATTGTGGAGCATTTGCAGTAGAAAGGTTGGAAAAATGGAAGAAATTCTGAGAGTGGAGGACTTGTCTTTGCACTATGGTGCTGGACAGGTCAGGGCACTAGATCAGGTCAGTTTTCAGTTGCCCAAGGGCTGTCGCGCAGCCTTGGTCGGACCAAATGGGGCAGGGAAATCCAGCTTGTTCAAGGCCATCTTGGGCTTAGAAAAAGGGGTGACTGGCAGGGTTTCGATACTGGGCCAGTCGCAGCAGTTGGACCAAGTCGTTCAGAAAAAGGTTGCCTATATTCCCCAAGCCAGTCAGGTCAACTGGCAGTTTCCAGCAAGGGTTCTTGATATTGTCCTGATGGGACGCTTTGCCCACACCAGCGGTTTCTTCCATCGACCAAGTTCCTTAGATAAGAAAAAGGCAGAGCAGGCCTTGGAAGAGATGAAGATCAGCGAGTTACGCAATCGGCAGATTGACCAGTTGTCAGGAGGTCAACGGCAACGGGTCTTTCTAGCCAGAGCCTTGGCTCAGGAAGCCGAACTCTATATGATGGATGAGCCCTTGGCGGGAATTGATCAGGTGACGGAGCAAATTATCATGGACTGTTTGAAGAAGTTCCAGCAAGCTGGCAAGACCTCTCTGGTCATCCACCATGACCTATTGACCTTGGAAAAGTATTTTGACCATGTCATCTGGCTCAATGGTCGCTTGGTAGTGGAGGGTCCCATGGATCAGGTGGATCTGCTGCAAGCCTATCAGGCTGCCTATGGTCAGGAACCAGCCTTCTTTCTAAAGGAGGGGCTTGGTCATGCTTGAACTCTTGCGGGATTATTCTTTTTGGACGGTGGCTCTGGGGACTCTGGTCTTGGCTCTGGCAGCTAGTCAGATCGGGACCATCAGTGTCTTGACCAGGCAGAGTTTAATCGGAGATAGCTTGGGGCATGCGGCCTATCCAGGCATTATCTTGTCCTATATGGTTTTTCAATCACGTCAGCCCCTGCTCCTGTTGCTTGGAGCGGTGGGATCGGGCTATCTGTCCTACGGTTTGGTTGGCTGGCTCTGTCGGAGGGGTAGGACCAGTCGGGTCAATGCCTTGGCTCTGGTTTCGGCAGCCTTCTTTGGACTGGGCTTGGTCCTCAAACAGTATGTTCAGGGCAATGCTGTTTTTCAAGGAGCTGCCCAGGCAGGTTTGGAAAACTATGTCTTTGGTCAGGCAGCCTTTATGCAGTTGGACGATGTCCTGCTCATCTGCTTGGTTGCTTTGCTGGGCTTGTTCTTATTTGGCTGGCATTACCAGTCGCTCAAACTCTATCTATTTGATAGACAATTTGCCAAGCTAGTAGGGATTCCTGTGGAAAAGATTGACCGCCTGACCCTGTTTTTGCTGCTGAGTTTGATTGCGGTTGGCTTGAAGGTGGTCGGTGCTATCCTGATGAGTAGTTTCTTGATAGCACCAGCCGTCTTTGGCTTGCTCCTGGGAAAATCCTATGCCCAAACCTTGTCCTTTTCAGCTGGGATTGCCAGTTTTTCAGCCCTTGTCGGAACCTATTTGAGTTCGGTTGTGACGGGCCTATCGACTGGACCGACCATCATCCTTTGTTTGAGTGTGTCGTCCCTGTTAGCCTTTGCCTATGTGACCTATATGAGAAAGGAGAATGTGCATGCTTGAGGTCTTCTTGATTTTACTGGCTGTTGGTTCTTCTTGTGGCTTGATTGGGTCTGTCTTGGTGGTGCGCAATCAGGCCATGTTGGCGGATGCCTTATCCCACTCGGTCCTCTTGGGTATTGTACTGGGCTTTTTTGTCAGTCAAAACCTAGACTCTCCCCTGCTCTTGTTTGGGGCGGCGGTCTTTGGCTTACTGACAGTCCTAGCGATTGAAGGACTAGACAGTCGCAAGCTGGCTCAGGATGCGGCGACGGGCTTGCTCTTTACCTTTTTCTTCGCCCTAGCTGTACTTCTCATTTCCCTCTTTGCCCGCAATGTCCATCTGGACTTAGATATGATCCTGATGGGCGAGGTGCTCTTTGCTCCGCTCAATCGGTTGGACCTATTTGGTCTATCTCTGCCACTAGCCTTGATTAAGTCTGTCGGGCTCCTGCTGGTCTTACTGGTCTTCTTTCTCCTCAACTTTCAAGCACTCAAGCTTTATCTGTTGGACAAGGAGCAGGCCAAGTTACAGGGGATTGCCACCCGAAGACTAGAATGGAGCCTTCTCTTTCTGGTTTCTTTGACAACGGTTTTCTCCTTTGAGTCGGTCGGTTCTATGGCGGTCATTGTTTTTCTAGTAGCACCCAGTATGGCGGCTTTGCCTTGGTCTCGGCATTTCTTTCAGTTTTTAGTTTTTGGGCAATGCTGCGCCATTCTGATGATTTGTCTAGGCTTTGGGCTTGCCAGCTGGCTTGATCTGACCATGTCTGGGACCTGTTCGGTCATGGGGCTTCTGACAGTCTGCGTCAGCTTTTTCCTAAAAAATGCCCTAAAACTTTAGTTTGGCAAATGAAATTGTCAGACTTTTTTGTTATTATAGTAAGTAATCATATACACAAAGGAGAAAATCGATGACACGTTTACAAGATGATTTTTACGAATACGTTAATGGTGAATGGGCAAAAACGGCCGTAATTCCAGACGATAAGCCAAGAACTGGTGGTTTTTCAGACCTGGCGGACGAGATTGAAAAGCTCATGATTGACACGACTAACGAATGGTTGGCGGGAGAAAATGTCCCAGAAGATAGCGTTTTGCAAAACTTTGTGGCTTTCCACAAGCAAGTAGCTGACTATGAAACCCGTGACCGTTTGGGAGCAGAACCAGCACAAGCCTTGATTGCAGAGTACAAGGCTCTCAATTCTTTCGAAGAATTTACCAGCAAGCTGGCAGAATATGAGTTGGCAGGCAAACCAAATCTCATGCCTTTTGGCGTAGCACCTGACTTTATGGATGCGACCACCAATGTCCTCTGGGCAGATTCTCTAGGCATTATCTTGCCAGATACGACCTACTATGAAGAAGGCCATGAAAAAGGAGCAGAATTACTCAAAACGTGGAGAGAGAGCCAAGAGGCACTTTTGCCTAAGTTCGGTTTCAGCGATGAGGAAATCAAGGACCTCCTAGACAAACGTTTGGAACTGGATGCCAAGATTGCCAAGTATGTCTTGTCAAATGAAGAGGGTTCTGAGTACGCCAAACTCTACCACCCTTATGAGTGGGCAGATTTTACTGCCTTGGCACCAGAGTTGCCTTTGGATGATT